>JBBANV010000012.1:0-4930 GCA_040401775.1 Ilumatobacteraceae bacterium | reverse complement strand
GTCACCGGGATTCCCGCCGCCGATCGCCTACTGCGCAACGACGGCACGGCTCTCCTCATCGGAATGTTGCTCGACCAACAAGTGCCGATGGAATGGGCGTTCACCGGCCCGTACACGCTCACACAACGATTCGGTCATCTCGATGCCAAGAAGATGGCGGCCATGGATCAAGAACGCTTCGTTGCTCGCTGTTGCGAAAAGCCGGCAATCCACCGCTTCCCTGCCTCGATGGCACGACGAATCCACGAGTTGTGTGCGATTGTCGCCGAAGAGTACGACAACGATGGCACCAACATCTGGCGCGGGATGACCGATGCCAAGGAGTTGTACTCGCGACTTCGCAAACTTCCGGGCTTTGGTGACGAGAAGGCAAGGATCTTCATCGCGTTGCTCGCGAAGCGTTTCGGCATCGCCCCCGACGGATGGGAGAAGGTCGCCAAGCCATTCGGCGACCACCGCATGCGCACGGTTGCCGACATCGACTCCGCCGAAGCATTGCTCAAGGTTCGACGCTTCAAACAATTGGAAAAGGCCCGCGACCGCGACAAGCAGAGTCGACCGCTGAAGAAGCGCTGATCGCATGACCACCCTCATCACAGGCGGGGCCGGGTACATCGGCTCGCATACCGCACGTCTGCTCACCGAGATGGGTCGCAACGTCGTAGTGCTCGACACCTTGGAGCGTGGCTACCGCGACGCAATCCCCGACATCGACCTCGTGGTTGGTGACATCGCGGACGCAAGAACCGTCGGCAAGGTGTGTCGCAAGTACGACGTTGACAGCGTGATCCACTTCGCGGCGTACAAGGCCGTCGGCGAATCCATGGTCGAACCGCTTCGTTACTACAAGAACAACGTGGCCGGCTCCATGAGTCTGGTGGAAACACTCATGGAACATGACGTGAAGCATGTCGTGTTCTCGTCGTCGGCTGCGGTGTACGGAACGCCCGATGCCGCCCCCGTCAACGAAGATGCGCCACTACGTCCCGAAAGCGTGTACGCACAAACCAAGGCCGACATCGAACGATTCCTCACTTCGTGCGATGCCGCAGGGCTGCGGTCGGTGAGTCTGCGCTATTTCAATGCCGCCGGTGCACACGAGTCGGGCGACATGGGCGAAGACTGGACCGCCACAGCAAACCTGGTGCCCGTGGTGATGAAGGTGTTGTTCGGAGCACAGACATCACTCGATGTGTTCGGTGACGACTATCCGACACCCGATGGCAGTTGTGTGCGCGATTATGTGCATGTGTCCGACCTTGCCGACGCTCACGTGAAGGCGCTCGATTACCTCGCCACTGGTGGTAAGTCGCTCGTCTGCAACGTAGGAACGGGCCAAGGCACTTCCGTGAAGCAACTCATCTCCATGACCGAGTCGGTGACTGGTCGCACCCTGCCGCACCGCATTGCAGATCGTCGCGCGGGCGATCCAGCATCGGTGTATGCAGATCCAACGCTCATTCGCGCCGTGCTCGGTTGGCGTGCAACGCGCGACCTACGCGAAATCATTACCAGCGCATTTCGCTGGCACGAACGCCACCCCGACGGCTACGACCGCTAACGCGATCCCGTTTCGGACGCTGACGACCGGCTACGCCGGCACTATCGCTGGCGGTCGAGCCAACCGATCATCATCGCAATCGCGCGCGGGTCGTGACGTAATCGATGTCCGCCGCCCTGGATGATGTGCAACTCCGCACTGCCATGAGCCTCAGCAATGGTTCGCGAGTCGCTCTCTGGCACCAACTCGTCTTCGTCTCCGTGCATGAGCAACAACGGGCGTGGGGCCAAGCGACGGGCGGAGTCCACCGGCCGGAAGCGTCGCAACTCGCGACTCCACTCGTCGAAGTTCATCGGAAACGACGGTGTTCGAACCGCACCAATCTCGCGAGTGTGTTCCAGGAACCTACGTGGTTGGTCGGCCCAGTCGTCGAAGTCGGCGCGGGCACCGAGCAACGCACACCCGCTCACGCGCGGGTCGTCAGCAGCAACACAAAGTCCGAGTGATGCTCCCGTGTTGGTTCCCAACATCCACACTTGCGTAGGTTCGGTTTCGGCCACTAGGTGGTCGATTGCGGCGCGAAGGTCCTCCACCCACCCTTGCAATGAAAAGTCACCGTCGCTCGTGCCGCAACCTCGGAACGTAAACGTCATGCCCGCCCAACCAAGCTCGTTGGCGATGCGGTCGATCAGCTCGGGGAATGAACTCGCGGAATGGCGCGCATCCTGTGGCCCGATGGGAAATCCGTGACACAGCAACACCGCGGGGCGCGCACCATTGCGTGCAGTGCCCGCATTGAGGTATCGCTGAAGGCGCAGAGCGCCGCTCAGAAACGAACCGTTCACGCTGTGGCGAGCCGATAACCGCGGTTTCGTGCTTCGGGCAGCGTGTCCGGCCCGAAACAGATGCCCGAATTGGTCGCAACGATGTCGTCGATGATGGTGGGTTCCGTCCACTCGTCGAGGTCGTACACCAACTGCGTTCGTTTATCACCGAGATACCGGGTGTGTTCGAAACGTCCAGGGCGTTGCACGCCACAAATCTAACCTAGGGTTCTGGTATGGCGACGGTGGACTTCTACTTCGACACCATGTGCCCCTACGCGCACCAAACCTCGCTGTGGATTCGGGAAGTGCAACGTCTCACTAACCTGCACGTGAACTGGAAGTTCTTCAGCCTCGAGGCGATCAACCACGAAGACGGCAAGAAGTGGCCCTGGGACCGCGATATCGCCTACGGCTGGACTCCCCTGCGAATTGCGGCATGGCTTCGCCGCATCGACAACGATCTTTGTGGCGCGTGGTATCTCGCCAGTGCCCATGCGTTGCATCTCGAGGGTCGTCGCCCATACGAGCTCGACACGGCCAAGGAGTTGTTGGCGTCAATTGGGGCTCCCGCCGACGCTTGGGAATCGGCACTTGGCGATGCATCCACGCACGACGATGTTCGACGCGACCACGAACATGCCGTCAACACGCTCGGTGGTTTCGGTGTCCCCATCATCGTGCCGCAGACGGGGCGGGCGATCTTCGGACCCGTCATCGTTCCGGCGCCAACTGGTGACGATGCACTTCGCTTGTGGGACCTCGTGCAGGGTGCGTCGCAGTTTCCGCACTTCTACGAGATGAAGGTGCCCAAGACCGCCGAGGATCTCGCCCACATCGGCAACACCTTCAACCCGTATCTGCGGGCCCGTGAGTGGAACACCGTCCAGAACCCATCCCTTTGACACATTCAGCAGGAGGCCAGATCACACCATGACTCGTCCAACACATCTCATCGACATGTTGCTCGGTGTTTGGGACTCGATCGATGCACTGTGTGCACCACTCTCCGAGTCGCAATGGAGAACCATGACCGAGTGCCCCGGCTGGACCGTGCAAGACACGTTGTCGCACTTGGTGTCGTCCGAGCTCGGGCTGCACGGCGAGCCACCAACTTCCCACCGAGCTGCTGATTTGTCGAACGTAAAGAATCCGATCGGCGAATTCAACGAACATGAAATCGACTTCCGTCGGAGTCGTAGTGGCGCCGAAGTATTCGCAGAATGGAAACAGGTTGCGAGCAAACGCCGTCACACTCTCACCACCGCCGGCGACGACTACTTCGCCCGAGAAATGATGACACCCACCGGACCTGGCACCTTTGCCGACTTCCTGCACATCCGCGTGATGGACGCATGGGTGCACGAACAGGACATTCGTCGTGTGTTGCACATGCCAGGCAACGAGAGTGGGCTTGCGGCCGAGCACAGCATCGGACGATTCTCCCGTTCGCTACCGATGGTGGTGGGAAAGCGCGGCAAGGCGCCGGACGGCAGCGTCGTGGTCGTCAACATCACGGGTCCGGTCGTTCGGACCTTTCACATTGCAACCAATGGTGGCAAAGCGGCACATATCGAGGCTGGGTCGGCGACTGCCAATGGAACGGGTGCCAGCGCACCATCGACCACTGATCCTGCCTGCGTGATTTCGCTCGATAGCAACACCTACATCGCCCTGGCGTGTGGTCGCCAGTTCTTTGCACCGAGTGATGCACGCGTACGTATCACTGGCGATACCGCATTGGGCGAACGAATCATGGCCGGCTTCAACGTGATGATCTGATGGATTGCTCGTGATTTCACCGCGAAGCGAACACGACGTTGAGCAACAGCTGGCCGCATGGGCGCGCATCGATGATGAGGCCGGTCGTACTGCATGTGCGCGTCGCGAGACAAGCCTGCAACATCGGGGACTGGAGATTCGAGATTACGAATTTCATCGGAAGCCAAATGACTGGGTCCATCGAGATTGGCTTCGTCCTGTCCGATTCATTTACCGCAACATTCCGAAGGGACTTCGAATGGAACTCAAGAAACGATTGGCCAAGTAATTGTCACGGTTTCTCTTCGTTACGAACGGCAGCGGTGCCTCTGCGCAAGCGCTGGCCGCGACGGCGAGGTCGATTCGTAAGCTCGGCTTCTCCAGGCACGCATGGCTCGTGGTCGGTTCGAACCACGACACGATCGCACCGCTCACCCGACGCATCAACCTTGGTGACGACCCTTCAGCCGAATGGGTGATCTTCCTGACAGCCGGCGACAGCGTCACCCGTGATGCCTTGCATGTAATCGACACCATCGTCGACACGTCGGGTCCAGACATCGACGTCATCTATGGGGATACGCAGCACGACATCAAACGTGACGATCGACTCCCGACGTATCAGCGGCGTCCTTCGTTCTCGCCCGAGCGGTTGCGCTCACACAACTACATCGGGAGCTTCCTTGTCACCCGACGCTCTCTGGTGAATGCAGCTGGCGGGCTGGAGATGCTCGCCACCACGAGTGCCCACGACCGGAATCTTCGCCTCACCGAGGTTGCGCGACGAGTGCACCGAGCCGCCGTCATCGTCAACGTGACACCGTCGAACGATCTACTGCCCGAT
>JBBANV010000011.1:25246-32401 GCA_040401775.1 Ilumatobacteraceae bacterium | reverse complement strand
GTGCGATTCGCGACACGAACGACGTGGTGTGTTGGGGTGTTGGCGCCACCGGACGGTTGGGAATCGGTAGCGAAGACGACATAGGTGACGCCGTGGGTGAAATGGGCGACTCACTCATCCCCGTGGCGCTCGGTACCGGTCGCACTGCGGTAGCTCTGAGTGCTGGGCGAATTCATACTTGTGCCTTGCTCGATGGTTCTGAACTGAAGTGCTGGGGTGGTGGATCCAACGGGCGTTTGGGATCTGGCGGACAGGACAACCTTGGTGATCAGCCGGGCGAACTCGGCGACGGCCTGTCGCCGATTGCACTTGGTACGGGTCGTACGGTACGCGCCGTCGTGGCGAGCATTGCGCACACCTGCGTGGTGCTCGACACGTTTGCGTTGAAGTGTTTTGGATTGGGAACATCCGGTCGTCTCGGCTCTGGCGGCACCTCCACGCTGGGTGACGCTGCAGCGGAGATGGGCGACAATCTCCTTGCGGTGAATCTTGGAACCGACCGCCGCGTGTTGTCGCTCACCGAACCTGGCCGTGCCGGTACACCCACCGGCACGGCTGGGGACGGCACCGTGTCGCTCACCTGGAGTGCGCCGGCAAGTGACGGTGGAGCCGCGATCAGCGATTACCTCGTCGAGTTGTCTGTTGATGGAAACTCGTGGAGCACCTTTGCCGACGGAACATCGACACTCACCTCGGCCACGGTGACGGGACTCACCAACGCTTCGAGTTATGTCTTTCGCGTCACTGCGCGCAACGCGGTGGCCGACGGTGTGGTGTCGAATACGAGTGCGTCGATAACACCGACGGCGCCAACAACAACGACGACAACGACGACTGTCGCACCAACGACCACCACGACTGTCCCATCGACGACCACCACGACTGTCCCACCGACGACCACCACGACTGTCGCGCCGCCGACGACCACGACCACGACCACAACAACCACGACGACCACCACGACGACCGTCGCGCCGACAACCACAACCACCGTTGCGCCGGCAGCGCCCACGCGTTCGCTCGTCATCCGTCCGTTTGCGCCGCTGGCAACATCGCTGAGTGCTGCTCAACGCCGTCAGGTGAATGCGTTCGCTCGGTCACTCAGCTCGGGAGACGACATCACGTGTGTCGGTGGTGCAGGCGATGGTCCAGTCAGACTCCTGCGGGATCTTGCTCGGGTTCGAGCAACCGCGGTATGTGAGTTGCTCGCCAAACGAGTGCCAGGGGTACGCATCGTGGTGAACGTGGCGATCACGGGTGAAATCCAGGTGGCTGAAAGAGCGTCGTCCCAGGCGGCAGTTCCCGTGCGCATCGCTGCTCGTGACCTCTCGCGACGCGTGTTGGTGGTTGCCCGACCGGGTGGCTTGGCCAACAGTGCCGTGCGTTGATGGGGCAGCCCCATCGGGCAGGTTGTGAACCCCAAAAATCCGCTGGCAGACTTGATATCGCTATGACCGCTCGACGCCATGCTGCCGTCGCCCTCGTAGTACTTGTCTAAGCGCACGTCTACATATACGTGCGCGCCACCTCCCCTCAGGGGAGGTTTTTTTATACCCAAAAACACGAAATCCGAAAACCACAGCGAGACTGAAGAAAGAGGAATCAATGAAAGAGACACTCACCGGAGCCCAAGCGCTCATCCGTGCGTTGGAGCACGAGAACGTGGAAGTGATGTTCGGTCTTCCAGGTGGCTGCATCCTTCCGGCGTACGACCCGCTCATTGAATCCAAGATTCGCCACATCCTCGTGCGTCACGAGCAGGGTGCCGGACACATGGCCGAGGGTTACGCACACGTCACCGGTCGACCTGGTGTTGCGATGGTGACGAGTGGTCCGGCTGCCACCAACTTGGTGACGCCGTTGTGTGATGCATACATGGACTCCATACCCATGGTGGGAATTACGGGTCAGGTGCCCACTGCGGCAATCGGCACCGATGCATTCCAAGAGTGCGACACCGTCGGCATCACCCGCAGTATCACCAAGCACAACGAGTTGGTGATGAGTGCGCAAGATTTGCCAATGGTGGTGCGTCAAGCGTTTCATATCGCCACCACTGGTCGTCCGGGTCCGACATTGATCGACATTCCCAAGGACGTATTGCAAAACGAGATGACGTGGTACTGGCCGAGCGACGACGAAGTGCTCGACAGTTTGCCTGGTTACCGACCCAACGTGAAGGGTCACACCAAGATGATCAAGGAAGCCGCGCGACTCATCCTCGCTGCGCGCCAACCAATTCTTTATGTGGGTGGCGGGGTGTTGAAAGCGCGCGCCGCGGCTGCGTTGCGCGAGTTGGCCGAACTCACGCAGATTCCCGTCGTCACCACATTGATGGCGCGCGGTGCATTCCCCGACTCCCATCCGTTGTGCCTGGGAATGCCCGGTATGCACGGCACCGCCACCGCGGTCACCGCGATGCAAAAGAGCGACCTGCTCATCGCACTCGGCTCGCGTTTCGACGACCGCGTCACCGGCAAGGTGTCGGCGTTCGCGCCCGATGCCAAGATCATCCATGTCGACATCGACCCCGCCGAACAAGGCAAGGTCCGTCGCCCCGATGTTCCGATCGTTGGTGACTGCCGCCTGGTGATCGAAGAAATGTTGAAGGCCATAAAGGAGTTGCTGCAGTCCGGAGAGAAACAAGCCGACGTTGGTCCGTGGCGCAGTCGTGTGAGTGGTTGGCGTGAACAGTTCCCGCTTGCCTACGACCAAAGCGAACCTGGTGCGGCTCTCAAGCCACAGTTCTGCCTGGAAAAGTTGCGTGATGGCGCACCCGAGGGCACCATCGTGGTGTCGGGCGTCGGTCAACACCAAATGTGGACCAGCCAGTACTGGAACTTCGAAGAGCCCTACACCTGGGTGAACTCCGGCGGTCTTGGCACCATGGGTTTTGCGGTGCCGGCGGCGATCGGCGCCAAGGTGGGTCGCCCCGACAAAACCGTGTGGGCCGTCGACGGAGACGGTTGCTTCCAAATGACCGCGCAAGAACTGGTGACTGCCTCGCTGGAACGAATTCCCGTGAAGATCGGCATCCTCAACAACTCGTACCTGGGCATGGTTCGCCAGTGGCAGGAGATGTTCTACGACGAGCGGTACAGCGAAGTGAATCTCTCCGGAACCCTGCCCGACTTCGTCAAGTGGGCCGAGTCGATGGGCTGTGTCGGTATCCGCGTGGAAGATCCACAGGAAGCCGAAGCTGCAATCGACAAAGCGAACTCCATCAACGACCGCCCGGTGGTGGTGGACTTCCGAGTGGCCGAGGACGAGAAGGTGTTCCCGATGGTGCCCGCAGGCAAGAGCAACGATGAGATCCTGCTCCACCACTCGCAAGATTCGCGTCGCGAGTTCTTGAAGTGAGCGGAGACACGACGATGAGCGGCAACAACCCGTACGGTCAGGATTCGCAGCACCACGTGTTGTCGGTATTGGTGCAAAACCGTCCGGGCGTGTTGGCGCGAGTATCGGCACTGTTCGCTCGGCGTGGCTACAACATCTTCTCGCTCGCCGTTGCGCCAACCGAACATGCGGATTACAGCCGCATCACCATCGTGGTTGATTTGGCCAGCGCTCCACTGGAACAGATGACCAAGCAATTGTTCAAGCTCATCGATGTGGTGCGCATCAGCGAACTCGACCCGCGACACTCGGTGGAACGTGAGCTGATCATGGTCACCGTGAAAGCCACGGCTGAACAGCGTGGACAAATCGTGGAACTTACCAATATCTTCGAGGGCAAGATTCTCTCGGTGGGCGTCGATGCAATCACCGTGAGCCTCGATGGCAGCCCCAGCAACATCGATGATTTCATGGCTGCTCTCAACCAGTACGGCATCGTGGAATCCCAGCGCACCGGCTTGGTGGCGCTCCCCAAACTCGACCGCGCAGCCACGGCTGGCGCGGCAAAATCACCCAAAGGAAAGGCAAGCTAATGGCAGCGAATGTGTATTACGACAAGGATGCGGATCTCTCCATCATCCGAGGAAAGAAAGTGGCAGTGATCGGCTACGGAAGCCAGGGTCACGCGCATGCTCTCAACCTGAAGGAATCCGGGGTCGACGTCGTGGTCGGCTTGCGCGACGGCTCCTCATCGGCTGCCAAGGCAACCGATGCCGGCTTGAAGGTGATGTCGATTTCCGACGCTTCCAAGTGGGCCGATGTCATCATGATGCTCGCACCCGACACGGAGCAAAAGAAGATCTACGACGAACACGTGAAGCAACACCTCACCGACGGCAAGGCACTCGCCTTCGCGCACGGTTTCAACATTCGCTTCGAGCGCATCGCACCGCCCAAAGGTGTGGACGTGATCATGATCGCACCGAAGGGCCCCGGTCACCTCGTGCGACGCACGTACACCGAGGGTGGCGGAGTGCCGGCGCTCATCGCCGTCGCGCAAGACGCAACGGGCAAAGCCAAGCAGCTTGCGCTCTCGTATGCATCGGCCGTTGGTGGCGGTCGTGCGGGCGTGATCGAAACCACGTTCCCCGAGGAAACCGAAACCGATTTGTTCGGCGAACAAGTGGTGTTGTGTGGTGGCCTCACCGCATTGGTGCAGGCGGGTTACGAAACGCTCGTTGAAGCCGGCTACCAACCCGAGATGGCGTACTTCGAGTGCTTGCACGAAGTGAAGCTCATCGTCGACCTCATGTACGAAGAGGGAATCGCCGGCATGCGCTACAGCATCAGCGATACCGCCGAATACGGTGACTTGTCGCGTGGTCCGCGCATCATCGATGCCGACACGAAGAAGCGCATGAAGACCATCCTCGAGGAGATTCAAACCGGCAAGTTCGCCGAGGAGTGGATCGCCGAGAGCGACTCCGGTCGCAAGCGATTCAGCGAAATGCGCAATGCCGGCAAGAACCATCCGATCGAAAAGGTCGGTGCACAGTTGCGTGCGATGATGCCGTGGATCTCCAAGGGCAAGAAGAAGGTGTCCGAGGTGTCGGGTGGCTGAGTCGACCCCGACTGCTGGTGCGACGCCCGCCGTCACCATGTACACCACCACGTGGTGTGGTTACTGCAAGCGCCTCAAGCGCATGATGCAGGACGACGGCATCAACTTCGTGGAAGTGGACATCGAAACCACCCCGGGCACCGCCGAAATTGTAGAAAAGGTGAACAACGGCAACCAGACCGTGCCGACTTTGGTGTTCACCGACGGCACGGCCATGACCAACCCGTCGCTGGCCAAGGTGAAGGAAAAACTGGAAGCGCTCGCCGGCTAGAGAACTGTCAAGCGCACTGTGCTTGCGGGTTAATTCACCTTTTGTTCACGCACATTTGGTGCATTGTTCCCGATTCCGTGGGTTGTCCGTCGCCCACGCCGTTTAGTTTCCTCTGCGTTAAGTAGTCCAACTCACCAAAGGAAACAGAACACATGACCACATTCCGTCAAAAACTCGCGCGTGGCGTCGTTGCCACGGCGGTCGTCGCCGGCACGCTGGCCGTCGGCGCGCCAGTCTTCGCCGCCAAGGCGGGGGACAAGTGCGAATTGAAACAGGCTTATTCGATGGCCAAGGTCGGAACGGGCTACATCCGTTGCGAGATCGTTCCGGGTACGTCGCTGCATGCGTCGGACCCCAAGAAGAAGGCACAGTTCAAGTGGAGGGCGCTGAGCGGCAAGACGGCAGACCTTCAGTGGCAGATGTCGAGCGCCAAGGGTGCAAACATCCGTATTGATGGTTCGAGCACCGTGGCTCCGCTTGCAACCGTTGCTGCCAAGTACTTCGAGGCCGCAACCAAGAGCATCAGCGGGAAGAAGGGCGTGAAGGTCGCCGTGGGAATCTCGGGCACCGGTGGTGGTTTCGAGAAGTTCTGCCGTGGCGAGACCGATATCTCCAATGCGTCACGTGCCATCAAGTCGTCCGAAGCTGCCATCTGTCAGAAGAACGGCATCTCTTTCACTGAGATCCCGATCGCCAACGACGGTCTCGCATTGGTGGTGAACAAGAACAACCCGGTGTCGTGCATGACGATGGCGGAAGTGAAGAAGATGTGGGCAGCCTCATCATCCGCTCCAACTAAGTGGTCGGACATCAACTCCACCTGGCCGTCAACGCCACTGAAGCTCTTCGGTGCAGGCACCGACTCTGGCACGTTCGACGCATTCGGTGACCTGTCCACCGCGGGTGGCAAGGACAAGCTTCGTAAGGACGTGTCGACCTCCGAGGACGACAACGTCACGGTTCGTGGCGTCAACGGCGACACGGGCGGCGTGGGCTACTTCGGTTTGTCGTACGCCATCGAAAATGCGGACAAGGTGAAGACGTTGAAGCTCGATAAGGGAGCTGGATGCGTGGAGCCAACAGTCGCAACGGTGCAGGGCGGAACGTATCCGATGTCGCGTCCACTCTTCATCTACCCGAAGAACGACTCGTTGCAGAACAATCCTGCAGTCGGTGCATTCGTGAACTTCTTCGCGAGCAACGTCAAACAGATCAGCGAGGATGCGGTATTCGTGCCTCTGACCAACAGCCAAATCAAGGCGATGTCAGGCGCTCTTCTCAAGATTGCCGCCTTGCCGAAGAAGAAGGCGTAATCGAACGATTGCACAGCTCCCCGGTTCCGATGGGCATCCTTCGCCATCGGAACCGGGGACGCTGCTGTTTGTGCTACAAGTAACGATGCGGCAAAGGAGCAAAACATGTCCACGTTGATGAGCTCCGTCCCCACCGACCTGCGGCCGTCGGGTCATATTCAACGTCAGCGCCGCATCGAGCGGATCGTCGTTGCGATCCTGATGGTGATCGCGTCGTCGGGCGTCATCATCACCACGGGTATCGTTTTTTCACTCGTTCAACCCACCTACCGCTTCTTCACGGAACGGGCAATTTCTGGATACGGAAACGAAGAATTCGTCGGTGTAGAAGAATCCGCTGAGTCCGGGGTTCGGGACTCGAGCGAACTCGGTTTCGCCGACGAAAGCCAAATCCAGTACGCCGAACCCGTCACGCTCGGCGAATTCTTCGGATCCACTGCTTGGTATCCCCAGTACGGCGACGGTGACTTCGGCGTGTGGCCACTCCTCGTCGGAACCTTTCTCATTATGCTGACCGCCAGCATCATCGCCGTGCCGGCGGGGATTGGTATCGCATTCTTCCTCAGTCAGTACGCGAGTCAGCGTGCCCGTCGGATTCTCAAGCCGGTGCT
>JBBANV010000011.1:12405-25146 GCA_040401775.1 Ilumatobacteraceae bacterium | reverse complement strand
TCTTCCTCAGTCAGTACGCGAGTCAGCGTGCCCGTCGGATTCTCAAGCCGGTGCTTGAACTCCTGGCCGGAGTTCCTACCGTCGTCTTCGGCTTCTTCGCCTTGTTCTTCATCGGACCGAATATCGCTAAGAACATCTGGCCGTTCAATGAAGTGGGTATCTACAGCGGCTTGTCGGCCGGGATCACCGTCGGTCTGATGATCTTGCCAACGATGGCGACGCTTGCCGATGATGCAATCAGCGCCGTTCCCAACTCTCTGGTGGAGGGTGCGTTCGCGCTCGGCGCAACCAGACGCGAGGTGTGCACGGGAGTGATCCTTCCCGCGGGACTCTCCGGGATCATGGCGGCAATCATCATCGCGCTATCGCGTGCAATCGGTGAGACCACCATCGTGTTGTTGGCCGCGGGATCCCAGGCGGTGTGGACCTTCAACCTCGGCAAGGAAATGCAAACCATGGCGTCGTACATCGGGTTCGCCGGAATCGGCGATCAGCCGGTGGACTCGAAGGGATACCAGACGATCTTCGCCGTCGGTCTTCTGTTGTTCGTCATCACGTTCGGTTTGAACATGTTGTCACGCAAGGTCGTCAAGAGATTCCGCGAGGTGTACGAATGACCACTCCGCACTTCGTTGCATCCCTTGCCGATAGCACCACGCGGGTTCGTCGGAATAAAGATGCCGGATTCTTGATTGTGTTGTGGGCATCGCTCCTGCTCGCGATCATCACGCTTGCGACCCTGGTGGTCAACACATTGATTTCCGGTGTCGGTTCACTATCGCCCGACTTCCTTGCGTGGTTCCCATCGCCATTTCCGGAGGATTCTGGAATTCAGTCGGCATTGTTCGGTTCGCTTTGGGTGACGCTCACTTCCGGTGTGGTGTCGTTGATCCTTGCACTTGGAACGGCCATCTACCTCGAGGAGTTCACGAATCCCAATTCCCGCCTCCAACGTTTCATCACCACCAACATTCAGACCCTCGCCGGAGTTCCGAGCATCGTCTACGGCATCCTTGGGTTGGCATTCGTCGTTCGCGGACCACTTGGTTGGGGTTTCACCGTGGGATCTGCGGCTGCGACGCTCACCATGATGGTGTTGCCGCTCATGATCGTGGCAACTCGAGAAGCGCTCAAGGCCGTTCCGTCGTCCTTGCGGGAAGGTTCGTACGCACTCGGGGCTACGCGTTGGCAGACGGTGTACCGCCAAGTGCTGCCTGCAGCTCGCCCGGGAATTGCTACCGGGAGCATCCTCGGGGTTTCGCGTGCCCTCGGCGAATCGGCTCCGCTGATCCTGCTCGGCGCCTTGGCCTACGTGAGCTACAACCCCACAGGGTTCGACAGCGATTTCACCGTTCTGCCCCTGCTGATCTTCAAATGGTCGACCGAGGTCCAGGAGGAATTCCGTGGCTTGGCCGCAGCCGCCATCATCGTGCTACTGCTCCTGTTGTTCGCCTTGAATCTCATCGCAATCATCATTCGGGACCGCAGTCGAATTCGTTGGTAGCAATGCTCGCGACGAGATCCATGACTTGTCGTTCGATCTGATCACGGATGTCCCTGACTTCATCTAGTGACTTGCCGGCCGGATCCGTGACGGTCCAGTCCTCGTAGCGTTTGCCGGGGACCACTGGGCACGTATCGCCACATCCCATGGTGACAACGATGTCTGCAGCATCGAAATTGGTATCGGTCCACCGCTGTGGTCGCTGTGAGGCAATGTCGATTCCGCGTTCCATCATGGCGGCGACTGCCGTCGGATTGACAATCTCACGTGGCTCGGAGCCACCAGACCAAACGACGATGTCGGAACGCCCGAGGGACCGAACGAATCCAGCAGCCATCTGGGATCGTCCGGCGTTGTGTACGCAAACAAAGAGAATGTTGACGGTCATTCCACTCGCCAGCGGCCGAGAGACAAGATGATGCCCGATCCAACGGCGGTACCGATCAGCTGCATGATCACGAACATCGGTACGGACTCCGGAGCGATTCCCGCGAACGAATCACTGAGTGACCGTGCGACGGTGATTGCCGGGTTCGCCAACGATGTGGACGATGTGAACCAGTAAGCACCACCGATCCATGCAGCAACTGCACCAGCCACGGCGTCAGGACGTGACTGGCTGACAAGGACGATGACCGTTATCAATCCGGCGGTCGCAACGACCTCACCCAACCAAATGCCTGCGCCATCGCGGACCTTGTTCGACCAGCTCCATACCCCCGAGTCGAACATCAGGTTGGCGACTGCAGTCCCCAGACAAGCCCCGATTACCTGAACGATGAGGTACGACGGAAGTTGCCGCCAGGGAAGGGTGCCTCGCAGTGTTGCGACGAGCGAGACCAGGGGATTGAAGTGCGCACCGGATATCGGACCGAGCATCAGGATCAATACATAGAGTGCACCGACCGTTGCGCCGGTGTTTGCAAGAAGTTGCACCCCGTTATCTGAGGACAGTGACTGTGCCATGATTCCCGAACCAACGACCGCCACGATGAGCAATCCCGTTCCGACGAGCTCGCCGATGAGTGTCGCAAAGGTGACGGACGTCTGCGCGCGTGCGTTCGTATCAGAATGCCCCACCATGGCGTCCTCCATAGTGCTACCGTGCCGAACCCGTCGAGACGATGCAGTTCACCTACTGTTCACTCGGAACCCATGCCGTATTCAGGTGGTGGCGGCAGTATCGGGGCGTGGAACATCTAGTGTCAACCAGCGTGTCAACGAGTCCCGATTCGCCGTCAGCGTCTATTCTGAAGCCAATGAGCTCGGCGGTCTCGACGTCCCAGGGAGGTACGGGTGTCGATCATGTCGTTCTCGCCGCTCGAGCGGTGAACGTGTATTACGGCGATTTCAAGGCGGTGCAGGACGTGAATCTCGACTGCTACCGGGGTCAGATCACCGCGTTGATCGGTCCGTCGGGTTGTGGCAAGACCACCCTGCTACGTTGCTTCAACCGGATGAACGACCTCATCCCGGGAGCTCGAGTGGAGGGAACCATCACCTACCACGGCATCGACATGTATGGAGCCGATGCGGATGCCGGCGAGGTACGACGTCGAGTCGGCATGGTATTTCAGAAGCCGAACCCGTTCCCGAAGAGCATCTTCGACAACGTGGCCTACGGTCCACGAGTCAACGGCGAGACGAACAAGAAGCGTCTCGAAGAAATCGTGGAGAAGTCTCTTCGCGGTGCAGCCCTCTGGGACGAGGTGAAGGATCGTCTCGACACGAGCGGTCTTGGTTTGTCCGGTGGTCAGCAGCAACGTCTCTGCATCGCCCGAACGATCGCCGTCGAGCCGGATGTGGTGCTCATGGACGAACCCTGTTCGGCTCTCGACCCGATTGCTACTGCTCGCATTGAAGACTTGATGCAGGAGATCAAGTCGCAGTACACGATCGTGATCGTCACCCACAATATGCAACAGGCCGCACGCGTGAGTGATCGTACGGCGTTCTTCACCACCGAGATCAATCCCGATAGTGATCGCCGCACGGGGCGTCTGGTGGAGGTCGATCTCACGAAGAAGATCTTCTCCAATCCGAGCGACCCGCGCACTGAGGCGTACGTCTCCGGAAAGTTTGGCTGATCTAGTCCTCTTCCTGCTCGCGCAGGAACTGTTCGAACGCATTACCCAGATCGTCGGCCGATGGCAACACGGTGTCGTTACGGCGGTCGTACTCTCGCTCGAGCATCTGCACGTACTGGGCGGTCTGTTCGTCTTCTTCCACGGCCGCGTCATGCAACTCGGCCCAGCGTTGGATGTCCTCGTACATCCCGGCGTGTTGAGTGGGGACCCCGAGCACGCGTTCGAGATGTCGCAACAGAGCTGCCGATGACTTGGGGTGTTCGGACGACGCCAGGTAGTGCGGTACGCCGACGCGAAGTGACACCGCCGGAATTCGTTGGTGCTCCAGTCGTTCCTGTAACACACCAATGACCCCGGTTGGGCCTTCGTACTGGGGTCGCGAGAGACCGAGTTTGCTCGCCAAGGCGTTGCTGGTGGTGCTACCGGAGACGACGGGAGTTCGGGTATGAGGAACCGCATCGAGCATGGCCCCCACGGTGACCACCGCCGCGCAACGCAAGTCCTTGGCGCACTTCACGATGCAGGCGACGAAGGTTGGCCAGTGCAGATGCGGCTCCACCCCGGAGATGACGACGAGATCGCGACCATCAGCCGCGCCGCGAACGAGGATCACTTCGTTTTGTGGCCAACGAATGTGGCGCTCTTCGTCCTCGTCCATCCACACTTCGGGTCGAGCCTGCGTGAAGTCGAAGAACGGATCAGATTCGATGCTGGCCACTGAGATGCAGTTGCGGTCATCCATGAGCCAATCAAGTGCTCCCGTTGCGGCTTTGGCGGCATCGAACCAACCTTGTAGGGCTACCAACATGACCGGTCGGTGGAGTTGTGGAATCTCCTCGATGTGCGAGTCGAGCACTTCCTCGACGGTGGGGTAGGAATCGGAGAATTGCTGCATGTGTTACGCGCGTAGGCGATCAACCACGTAGTCGATGCACTTGGTGAGGGCAGCAACATCGCTCGGTTCGACTGCGGGGAACATCCCGACTCGCAGTTGATTGCGACCGAGCTTGCGATAGCCGTCGGTGTCGACGACACCATTGTGACGAAGAATCGTGTTCACATCGTTCGCAGCAACGCCATCGAGATCAATGGTCGCCACCACGTTCGAGCGGTGTTCGGATTTGCTCACGAATGGCGTGGCGAAGCTGCTGCGCTCCGCCCATTGGTAGATGATCGAGGCCGATTCCGCGGTTCGCTGTGCACACCACTCCATTCCACCCTGTTGCAACATCCAGTGGACTTGTTGGTCGAGCAGGAACAGTGTGGCGATTGCGGGGGTGTTGTAGGTTTGGTCGGCGCGGGAGTTGTCGAGTGCAATCTTGAGGTCGAGCGACGCGGGCGTCCAGCGACCCGATGCCGCAATCGACTCGATTCGCTCGATGGCGCGAGGTGAACAACACGCAATCCAGAGCCCACCATCGCTGGCGAATGATTTCTGGGGGGCAAAGTAGTAGACATCGACCCCACTCGGAGCCCATGCGAGACCGCCGGCGGCCGATGTGGCATCCACGAGAACCAGCGCATCACCGGCGCTGCCGCGTGGAGAGCTGCTCGAGGTGTCGGTATCCGTGAGTTGCATGGCGACGCCAGTGGAGGTTTCGTTGTGGGTGAGGCAGAGTGTGTCGGCATCACTTGGCCGTGGTTGGGGATGTGCACCGGGATCGCACGCAACAACGATCGGCTCGCCGAGATGCGGGGCGGCCGCGACGGCATCGGCGAACTTCTGTGAGAACTCCCCGAACACCAAGTGTTGGCTGCGCTGCTGAATGAGTCCGAATGTGGCAACGTCCCAGAACACGGTGGAACCACCGTTGCCCAACACCACTTCCCACCCGTCGGGCAGCGAGAACAACTCGCGAAGGCCGGCACGCACGGAACCCACGAGTTTCTTGACGGGTGCCTGACGATGAGAGGTGCCCATGAGGCGGCGACCTTCGTCGGCCAGTGCGTCGAGTTGCGCATCACGCACCTTGGACGGACCGCAACCGAAGCGCCCATCAGCCGGCAACATCTCGGCGGGAATCGCGAATGGGGTAGTGGGCTGCTTCGTCACCGTCTTAGCATGGCAGGGATGTCGTCGAGTTCAACGCCCTCAAACAAGAAGTCAAGGGTGTCGGCTCGACTCGCCGCAATCGCCGAATCGGCGACGCTGGCGGTGGATGCAAAAGCAAAGGCCTTGCAAGCCAAAGGTGAACACGTCATTGGCTTTGGTGCCGGTGAGCCGGACTTCCCCACACCGGATCACATCGTGGAAGCAGCGGTGAAAGCGGCTCGCGACCCGAAGGCACATCGCTACACACCCGCTGCGGGTTTGCCGGCCTTGCGTGACGCGATCGCTGCCAAGACGAAGCGTGACAGCGGTTTTGAGTGTGCGTCGTCGCAAGTGCTGGTGACGGTCGGCGGCAAGTACGCAGTGTTCGTGGCGTTCGCAGCATTGTGCGACCCGGGTGATGAAGTGATCTGCCCGGCGCCGTACTGGACCACCTACCCCGAGGCCATCGCATTGGCTGGCGGAGTCCCGAAGGTGGTCGACACCACCGAGGAGACCGAATTCAAGGTGACCATCGAACAACTGGAACGTGCAAAATCGCCGCGAACCAAGGTGCTGCTTTTCGTTTCACCCGACAACCCGAGTGGTGCGGTGTATTCCCGCGAGGAAACCATCGCGATCGGCAAGTGGGCCGCCGCGAACGACATCTGGGTGGTGACCGACGAGATCTACGAGCATCTCACCTACGGCGGACACCAGTTCCACTCCATGCCCACGCTGGTGCCAGAAATTGCCGATCGTTGCGTGATCGTCAACGGTGTTGCAAAGACGTATGCAATGACCGGTTGGCGTGTGGGTTGGATGATCGGACCCACGGATGTGATGAAGGCTGCGATCAATTTTCAGAGTCACACCACCAGCAACGTGTCCAACGTGGCACAGTATGCGGCACTTGCGGCACTCACCGGCGGGTTGGACGATGTCGCTCGCATGCGAACCGCGTTCGAGCGGCGCGGCAATCTGATGCACGACATGCTCACACAGATTCCTGGTGTCACATGCATGAAGCCGCAAGGTGCGTTCTATTGCTTCCCCAATTTCAGCGGGCTGTTGCATCGCAACATCGGTGGTGTCACCGCCGACAACACCATGCAGTTGGCCGACCTCGTGCTCGATCAGGCCAAGGTGGCATTCGTGCCCGGCGAGGCCTTCGGTGCGCCGCGGTACGCACGTTTTTCGTTCGCGCTCGGCGACGACGATTTACGTGAAGGAATCTCGCGCCTCGCCACATTGGTTGCTCGATGACCAGGTTCATTGCGGCGTGCGCCGCTGGCTGAGGCACCTGCTACCGTCGTAAGTGCCGCAGCAATAGTTGCGGTGCATGTTCGTCAGCGAAGTCCGGTGAGATTCCGGCACTGTCCCGCAACGGTAATGCGACTTCCGATACATCTCGGCAGGTCGTGAGTCCGGTCGCCTGCCGAGCATGGTCCATCAACCGCTCTCGCGAGAAGAGCAAGGAGAACATCATGAAATTCCCTCGACTGGTCGGCACTGCCGGCCTTTTTTTATTGGCAGCATCACTGGTTGCGTGCAGCGAATCCAGTGGCGAATCGGTGGCAGCCGACACGACCATTGCGGTGGCTTCAGAGACCACGATCGTCGAGGAGTTCCCGGTAACCGTCGGTGACCTCACGCTCGAGTCGGAACCGCAGCGCATCATTTCGATGTCGGCAACGGCAACGGAGATGCTGTTTGCGATCGGCGCAGGGGACCGCGTGATCGCCGTCGACAACTTCTCCAACTTTCCGGAGGAGACCGCGTCACTCGAAAAGCTCGATGCCTATCAACCCAACGTTGAAGCCATTTCAGAATTGAATCCCGACCTGGTCATCATCAGCTACGACCCGGGCAATCTCGTGGAGCAGTTGGCCACACTGTCCGTTCCGGTGTTCACCGCCGGCGCCGTGGCCGACTTGGCTGGCGCATACGAGCAGATCGAGCAGCTCGGCGCACTGACCGGCCAACTCGCTGAGGCCGTGCAGGTGTCGAGCACAATGCAGTCGGAAATCGACGCGATTGCTGCAGGCATCACAAAGGCGGATCCACCACTCACGTACTTTTACGAACTGGACCCAACGCCATACACCGTTACCTCCAATACCTTCATCGGTGGAGTGATGGCGGTGTTGGGATTGGCGAACATCGCCGATGGCGTGGAGGAAGGCAACGATTATCCGCAGCTGTCGGCTGAGGTGATCGTGGAGAAGGATCCCGACATCATCTTCTTGGCCGACACCAAGTGCTGTGCGCAATCTGCAGAAACCGTTGCCGCTCGTGACGGCTGGGCCGGGCTGACGGCCGTCGCCTCCGGATCGATCGTTGCCCTCGACGACGACATCGCATCACGTTGGGGACCTCGCTTGGTGGACCTCGTGCGCACGGTTGCCGAAGCCATCACCTCGGTGCTTGCGAAGTCATAGTCAGAGCAGCGAAGAATCGCCATGACCACGCCCACCATGTTCGCCGCATCGCGCGGTAGTCGCGCCATCTGGTGGGTGCTTGGTGCCGTGTCGGTGGTGGTGGTTGGGCTGTTGGGGTTGACACTCGGACCAGCAGGTCCAACATGGTGGCGAGTGCCGCTCGCGGTATTGGATCGTTTGCCGATCGTTTCCATCGACAGCGGCGTAACCGACGCGCAGTGGAACATCGTGTGGCAGATTCGTGCACCCCGGGTAGTGCTCGCTGCCTTGGTCGGTGCGATGCTGTCGCTCGCTGGTGCCAGTTATCAAGGAGTGTTTCGCAATCCACTCGTCGATCCGTATCTGCTGGGCGTCGCCGCAGGAGCGGGCCTTGGTGCCACGGTTGCATTCGCGGTGAATCGTGACGCAACAGCCACGTGGCCAATCGACCCGGTTCCACTGGCGGCTTTCGTTGGTGGCGTGATTGCCGTCGCACTGACCTACACCATTGGCACTGCGTTCGGACGCTCGCGTTCGGCCACCACGTTGGTGTTGGCTGGTGTGGCGGTCACCTCGCTTGCCACCGCGGTACAAACCTTCGTGTTGCAGCGCAACAACGACGTGGTGCGTCAGGTGTATTCGTGGATCTTGGGTCGTCTCACTTCGGCCACATGGGGCGATGTGCGTCTCGTGCTGCCATACATTGCCGTGAGCGCGGTCATCCTGTTGATGTACCGCCGTGTCATCGACGTGATGCGCGTTGGTGATGATGAGGCACGCACACTTGGGGTGAATGTGAACCTGGTGCGGATCGTGGTGGTACTTGCCGCAACTCTCGGTACGTCCGCTGCAGTGGCTGTGAGTGGATTGATTGGTTTCGTTGGCATCATCGTTCCGCATGCAGTTCGACTGTTGATGGGCTCGTCGAATCGAATCGTGCTGCCGCTCAGTATGTTCGCTGGTGCGGCGTTCCTGATTGCCGCCGACATTCCGGGGCGGATTCTCACGTCGCCTTCGGAGACTCCCATCGGTGTCGTGACGGCATTCTTCGGTGCGCCGTTCTTTCTGTTCCTGCTGCGCATGCGCGAGGTTCGACAGTGATCATGTCCGGTCGTTGCGAGGTTCGCTCGTGAACTCCTTGACGATTCGTGGTCTTCGCGTGGAGTACGGCGGTTGTGCGGTGCTCAGCAACGTGGATGAAGCCTTGGTTGCCGGTGAGTGGTTGTGTCTGATCGGCCCGAATGGTGCGGGTAAGTCGTCGATGCTGCGCGCACTCGCAGGTCTCGTGGACTTCTCCGGTGACGTGCAACTCGGAGGTCGAACGCTTGGCGCTCTGAGCAACCGCCAGTTGGCTCGACAGGTGGCGTTCGTGCCGCAGGAGCCGGAATTGCCGGCAGACATGTCCGTCAGCGATTACGTCATGCTCGGTAGAAACCCGTACATTTCCACTTTTGGTCGTGAGTCGGCGCACGACCGACAGGTCGTTGCCGATCTCATCGACGAGCTCTCGCTCTCGGTGTATGCGCGTCGGTTGCTGGGAACCTTGTCTGGTGGTGAACGCCAACGTGTCGTGATTGCTCGAGCACTCGCTCAAGAAGCACCCGTTCTGCTACTCGACGAACCAACGAGCGCCTTGGATCTCGGACACCAGCAGCACGCCTTGGAGTTGGTCGATCAGTTGCGTCGGAGTCGCAACCTGATCGTCGTTTCGGCGATGCACGACCTCACGTTGGCGGGCCTGTACTCCGACCGCCTGCTCCTGCTCCATCAAGGTGTTGGTGTAGCGCGCGGAACTGCACGAGAAGTACTTCGCAGCGAAACGTTGGCCGAGTTCTACGGCGTTTCTGCGCGGGTGATTCACGAGGACGACGGTACGGTGGTGGTCGTGCCGCAGCGCAGCAACGGAGAGTACTGAACCGCGTGGACGCTGCAACTGCACGCGCACTTGATGCTCAGGTTGCTGGTTGTGCCGCTGCACACCAGCGACTGCTCGCCGGGATTACCGAGTTGACCGACGACGACTGCCGAGCTCCATCGCAATTGCCTGGCTGGTCGCGCGGGCATGTGCTGAGTCATCTGGCACGAAACGCCGAGAGTCACGCTCGAATGTTCGAAGCCGCGACACGCGGTGAGGAATCGGAGCAGTATCCCGGTGGGAAGTCGGTCCGCGACGCTGCAATCGAAGCAGGTGCACAGCGCTCGGCCAGCGAACTGGTCACTGACGTTCGTGTTTCGATCTACACGTTGGAAGCTGCGTGGGCTGGCGCTTCCGTCACGACGTGGGGTGGATTCGGGATCAAGTCGCATTCCGACAACTCGCGGGTTGCGATTCCCGACTTGGTGTTGATGCGTTGGTGCGAGACCGAAGTGCACCATGCCGACCTCGGAATCGGATACTCCTGGCAAAACTGGGATCCGTTGTTCGTCCGTTACGACCTCGACCGCCAGGCGATGGCATGGAAGGCACGCAAGCCGATGGGCCTCACCACGTTGCCAAATGTGGTGCAACAGTTGCCACCGAACCAGCGATTGGCGTGGTTCTACAACCGCATTTCCGTGGCTGGAGTTTCGCCAGCCGACCCATATTGATGGACGATTCACTGGACGATGAAGGCATCCGAGTGAAGTTCAGACTGGGCATGGTGATTGCACTCGCACTGTTGATGACGTCGTGTGGGGGAAGCGCGGGCAGTCCGCGCGATGGCGTGCACAGCCACGGCGGCGCGGATGCGTTCAATGCATCGCTCGTTACCGCTGACATCATTGCCGATGTCACCGTGGAGCCCGCAAAGGTTGGGGACGTCATCATCCATATGGAGTTTGCTCCGCCCGGTGGCAAGTTGCAGCAGGTGGATTCGGTTACCGGCAGTTTGACTCCGACCGATCCCGAACTTGCTGTGCTGACTCTCGCGTTCGAGAAGAGTGGTGCCAACCACTTTCACTACGACGTCTCGGTGCCATCACCCGGTGAATGGCAGCTGGAGTTCGATGCAGTGCTTGCAGACGGCACCACTGCGCAATACGCGACGATGGTGAAATTCGAAGGGTAAGCCCTGCTGCCGTAGCAGGTAGGAAGCGGGTGGTTCTATCCCTGGACGTTGAGTACAACGAGATGGTGCGGCACGCCTGATGCGGGTTCGATGAACTGCTCACCTTCTACGGAAAATCCGCAACGCTCGTAAAAATACAATGCCGAATCACGGGCCTTGGCCCACACGTAGCGGGCGCCAGTGCTTCGGGCGTGCGCAATTCCGGCATCGATGAGTGCCTTACCCACACCGGTGTTTTGTGCCGAGTCGAGCACCGCCATGCCGCGAAGTTGCACGGCGAGAGCCTCGGCGTCGTTCTGCCACGGTCGCATCAACCACGTGGACGTTGCGACAACGGCGCCCGACATTTCCGCTCCAATGTGCAGGGCGCTCGGCTCGTTGTCGCCGTCGTACGTGGCGTCACGCGATGGTGTGCCACGTCGCAATACATCGAGACGTACCGGCGTGGCTTCTTCCAGGGTGATTCGGCGAACGACAAACGACGGTGTTGTCACGAAGTTCATTCTGCTAGATGACTGGCGAGATTGATGGAGCGATGACACAGTGCCGAACCCTCTGCACGATCGTGGGTGACGTGCACCACCGTGGTACCGAGGGAGTCGAAGATGTCTCGAATATCACCGAGGAGGCGCTCATGCAGACTGTCGTCAAGTCCGGTGAGTGGCTCGTCAAGCAGCACCACCCGCGGTGCCGCCGCCATGGTGCGTGCCAGTGCCACACGCTTGGCCTCACCGCCGGAAAGCTCGGCGACTCTTCGCCGGGCGAATCCAGTGAGACCGAACCGGGAAAGCCAGTCTTCGGCAACTTTTCTGCGCTCGCGTTTCCCAATGCCGCGCACACGGAGGGAATACGAGACATTGTCTGCAACGTCAAAATGGGGGAACAGTTGATTGTCCTGGAATACCAGACCAACATCACGCTGATGTGCAGGAATGTGGGTGACATCACGGTCACCGATGCGAATCACACCGCGATGGATATCGACAAGTCCGGCGATGGCATACAGCAGCGTGGTTTTTCCGCAACCGCTCGGGCCGTGCACCGCGAGTCGTTCGCCGGGTCGAACCGACATCGAAATGCCGTCGAGGACTCGACGTCCACCACGTTCCACCGTGAGATCAACGACCTGCAGCATGCTCACCTCTCTTCAGTGCCGACTCCACCGCAATGAGAGCTACAACACAAAGGAGCACGAGGAGTGAAGCCATCGCAAATGCCTGTGCACGTACTACGTCACCGGTGCGCGACAACAAACGAGAAATCGTCACCGGCATGGTCTCGGCACCGTCGCGCGACAACAGCGATGCCGCACCGAATTCACCCAATGACACGGCAACGATCAGCCCGAGAGCAGCGACGAGTGCAGGCCGCATTCGCCGTAGGTCGATGTCGATCAGTCGCCGCCAACCATTTGCGCCAAGCACCGCAGCGGCATGGTGCATCGACACGGGGGTCGTTCGCCACGCAGGGGTCAACACGCGCATGCCAAGCGGGAATGCCACCAAGGTGTGCGCAATCGCAACGAACCACCACTGCGCACGCCAGTCGAACCATCCAACGTCGAACGCGGTGATGAGCCCCAAGCCCAGGGTTACGGGCGACAGCGCCAACGGAATGAATGTGAGCACGTCGATCGCACGGGCGCCAGTGC
>JBBANV010000011.1:7936-12305 GCA_040401775.1 Ilumatobacteraceae bacterium | reverse complement strand
GGCGACAGCGCCAACGGAATGAATGTGAGCACGTCGATCGCACGGGCGCCAGTGCGGAGGCGTACAACGGCGAGGGTGCCCAATATGCACAACGGCACACCCAGCAGGCCAGCCACCAACGCAGTGCGCGCCGATGTCCATACCGAGTCCACGAGTGTGCCGTCTAACAAGTTGCGCCACGCAGCGAGTGAGACTGCATCGCCAACGTGGACCGACCGCCACAACAGGGCAACCAGCGGTGCGATGACGAAAGCGATGGTTGTCATCGAGATAGCGAGCGCAATACCGCGAAATCGGTGTTGCAAGGCGGGAAGCTCTGGCGCGGTGGCACGCACATGTGCGATGTCTCCGCGTGCGAGAAGTCGAATTGCGCCGATTACCACACCAATGCAGGCCAGTTGCAGGAGTGCGAGCACGGTCGCTCCGGAAACATCACCAATGCCGAAAGCACGCAGAGCGATGTCGCTCTCGAGGGTGTTGCGACCCGGACCGCCAAGTACGCGAATGACGGCATATGACGTGAAGCAATAGAGGAAGATCACCGCAGCCGCCGAGGAGATTGCTCCGCGGATGAGCGGCCATGTGACGGTGCGCATCACCACGAACGGTGATGCTCCGAGGGTTCGTGCCGCACTGGAAAGTTGTGCATCCAACAGTTCGGCTCGCGCACCCACCACTCGCACCACCACGGCAACATTGAAATATGCATGCGCCACAATCACTGCTGCAGCGGAGTAGTGCAGCGAACGTGGCAGTACGGCAAGAAATGCTGTGGCCACCACGACCGACGGCAGAAGAAAACCCACCGTGGTAACGGCACGCAGCCAACGCCGACCACGAAACTGATGTCGACCAATCAGCCAGGTGACCGGTGCAGAAATCGCGAAGGTCGCCACGACACTGAGTGCCGACTGCCAAGCAGAAAACCACACGAGCTGCCAGGTGGACTGCCGAGTAAGTACACGAGATGCATCATTGAGCGCCAAATGTCCGGAGACGATGTTGACCATGGGAAACACGAGAAACACCGCCAACCATGACACCACGACGATTGCAGCCCAACGGCCAAGGGCAGGGCGATGAATTGGGTCGGTCATTGCATTTCGGGTGTGATGGTCATCTCAGCATGATGTCACTGAATTGATCGAGCCACTCTGCGCGGCGAGCGGCGATTGTGGGAGGATCAATCGTGAGTGGACTCTCCGGTCGGAGTGCGTAGTCGAGAAACTCTTTGGGCACGTCGGCCTTCCTGTTGATCGGCCAGACGAATTGCGTGAGCGGTAGATCGTTTTGGAAGGTTGGAGACACCAAGAAATCGATCAGTAGTCGCGCAGCCTTCTCGTGTTGTGTGCCACGCAAGATGCCTGCGAACTCGTACTGGCGAAAGCACGTGAGTGCAGCCACTGCCGTTGGCGCCTCGGTTGGCCGAGGGTTTGCAAATAGCACCTCCGCCGGGGGGCTCGAGGCGTAACTCACCACCAATGGACGGGTGCCATCGGAGGCCGCCGTGAAGTGGCCGTAGTACGCATCATTCCACGACTCGACGATCAGCACGTTGTTGTCGCGCAGGGTCGCCCACCATTGCTGCCATGCATCACCAAACTCGGCGATGCTCGCGAGCAGGAAGGCAAGCCCGGGTGACGACGACACCGGATTGGGTACCACCAGCAGATTGCGGTAGGTGGATGACGCGAGAGCCTGCAGGGTGAGTGGTGGTGAGATGTTGCGCTCAGCAAACCATGCCTTGTCGTAGTTGATGCACACGTCGCCAGAGTCAACTGGTGTGGCTTCACCATTCGGTGCGAGCGCTACGGCTGCACTCTCGAGATCATCGCGGTGCACCGAGAGGTACGGCACGAATACCTCGGCATCGAGCGCACGCGACAACAGGGTGTTGTCCACGCCCCAAAGCACGTCGGCCTCGGGATTGCCGGTGGCCAAGACTGCCTTGGTAACGAGCGTGCCGGCGTCACCACCGCGCAGGATTTCTACCTGAATACCCGTCTCCTGGGTGAAGGCGTCAAAGATGCCTTCGGTTGGTGTGAAGGAATCGTGGGCAAGCAGTCGAAGTGAGGTTGGTGTGGTTTCATCGTTCTCCTCCGTGGCACATGCGGCGGTGGCCAAGCAGGCGACCGCGAACAGGAGTCGGAACTTCATGGTTGCACCTCGTTCTCGTCGGGGGAGTCCACGGTGACGATCAATCGACCACTGGCCACCGCAATCGTCACTTCGTCGGAGATGGCGCGGTTGCTGATGCCGCGTGATGCTGCGACGTACAACGACTCGTTGGAGAGTGGCCACTGCAAACTGCTCGTGGTGATGCCATGTGCATCGCCACCAAATGGAAGAAGCCCAATCACATCGCCCGGATTGCACTGAAGTGTGACGGCACCACCATCACGCACTGCGTATGCGCGGGATCCGGCGAGGCGAGCCTCCACATGCGTCTCGCGAAGGTCGTCGATGAACATCACGGCGAAGAGCGCGAGTTGATGGTCGAGGCGTCCGCCACCACCGCTCACCAGCACGATTCGTTGCGCTCCGCGGTCGATGGCGTAGCGAAGTGCGAGTTCGGCATCGCTTTCGTTCTTGTCCACTGGGTGGCGGACGATCTCCGTGCCGAGTGCAGCGAGGGCCGCGAGTGCCGTTGGGGTGATGGAGTCCATGTCGCCGACAACTGCGTGCACGTCGAGGCCAAGGTGCCGAGCGATTTCCGTCCCAGAGTCGGCTGCAACGACGAGGGTGTTGGTGGGGAGCACTCCGAGCGAGCGAACATCCGCAGTGTTTCCACCGAGCAGCACCACGGCTGTAGGGATGGGTGGTGAAACCGTTGTCATGTTGCTCCCTCCGCTGGCATTACCCAGATCAGGTCTGCGGGTCGGTGGACGCTTCCACCCTCTCAGTCCGAGATCGTCGGACTCCCCGTGCTTGTGACCGAAACTCTAACGGCAGCACCGCATGAGGTGATGGCTGGGCTCAGTAGCCTGCGGGGCGTGTCGGAAACCAAGACGTCGCCGTTTGCGACACCGAACGCGGCGTTGGCCACGGAGAGTCCGCGCGACACCATCATTTCCGTGACCCCGACTGCGCTCGCCAAATTGAAGGAACTTCGTGCCACCGAGCCCGACGCCGAAAAGCTCGGTCTGCGACTCGCCATCGTTTCGGCACCGGGTGAAGATTTCCGTTACGACCTCGTCTTCGAGGAGTTCTTGAAGTCTGCATTCACCGACGAAGTTCGCACCATCGATGGTTTCAAATTCATCATGCCCGGAAGTGACGTTGAATCGTTGCGAGGCTCGGAGCTCGATTACAGCGAGCAGGCCGGACTGGTGTTGCGGAATCCGAATCGACCCAAGGCGCCTGCGGTGGAGGGCCTGGTTCGAGATGACGAAACCTCGGCACAGATCGAAGCCATCGTTTCGGTGGATGTGAACCCGATGCTGGCCGCGCATGGAGGTTTCGTGACCTTCGCCGGTCACGACAAGGAAGGCACCGCGTACTTCACCATGGGTGGTGGTTGCCACGGTTGCTCGATGAGCAAGCAAACCATGTTGGAAGGTGTGCAAAAGATCATCACCGAACAGGTGAGCAGCATTTCGCGTGTGCGTGACCTCACGGATCATGCAAGCGGTGCGAATCCGTACTACCGCTAGTCAGCCGTTGCCGACGAGGCGGTAGCCCTCAGCCGTCGCCGCCACGTCGCTGTGCTGCAGCTGCAAGCAAACAGGCCGACGGGTTCGTGCGAGTGAGCCGTTGCACTTCACGATTCGGCGACGTATTGATACCACGCTTCCAATCGTCGAGGTACGGCTGCGGCCAAATCTCTCCACGTCGTATGTTCTGCTCCGACATCGGGCAGATGCGCGACATTCCAAAGTGCAGGTGACACAGCGTGGTTTTGGCGTTGCCCGATTGACCAACGGTGGCGATCTTTTGTCCCGACTCCACGCGTTGGCCCTTCTTCACCATGAGTCGACCGAGATGTGAGAAGTAGTAGCGCACGAAATCGTCACCGTGCAGAGTGATGGTGAGGCCTCCGCGCGTGCCCGGGCTATCGACGGCTGGATCCCATTTGTCGGTGTCGCGAACATCCACCACAACACCAGAGATTGGTGCTCGCACCAGCTGACGACACCCGGAGAGGTCCGCCGCCGGATAGTCCAGGTGATCTCGCGGGTAGAACACCCCAGGGCCGGAAACCGGGAAGGTGTACGTCCACTCGTTGCGTTTCTTGCGCTGGTCGTCCTTGGCCCCGCTGCTCGTTGGTGAAGCGGCGACACTGGTTGTCGTAACGGTGGAGACCACCGTCGCGATGATCACGACGGCACCCCACATATCGCTACTTCTTCTTGAAGCCCTTCGGGCAGGC
>JBBANV010000011.1:0-7836 GCA_040401775.1 Ilumatobacteraceae bacterium | reverse complement strand
TCACCACTTGCCGTTTTCTCGACATGTGGTGAAACACCGTTCATGCCAAGCGAAACGGATTCGTCCTTCAGCTCCCACTCGACCACGGCGTTGGCCGACGCAGAGGGAATCGCAACGAAAAGAAGCAGGGCAACGGGCAGAGTCTTGAAATAACGCATATGGCTAAGGTAGCAACCTGGCGTCGACATGTTCGCGCAAGCCATCACCCAGCAGAGTAACTGCCACGACGGTCACGCAGATGAACAGTGCCGGCCACAAGGTGAGCATTGGGTGAACAAGAAGATATTGCTGCGTGGAAGCCAACATACGACCCCACGACGGAGTTGGTGGTGTGGTGCCGAGTCCGAGATAGCTCAGCGTCGACTCCGCAACAATTGCAATTGATGCTGCGCTCGTGGCCTGCACCGTCAATGAAGGCATCAAATTGCGCAACACATGATTGATGACGACTCTTGACGTCGTACTACCTGCAAATCGCGCAGCCTGCACGTACGGACTGCGAAGGATGTCCACTGCATCACGCCGCGTGACAACGACAACCGATGCTCCGGCGGCGATGCCAACCGTGATCACCACCGTGTTGGTGGAGGGTCCACGAGCAGCCACGATGACCAGCGCAAGAAGCAGGGCGGGAAAGGCGACGAACACCGTTGCCACCGCGGTAATGACATCGTCAATCCATTTTGTTGAAGCAGCTGCAATCACACCGAGTGATGCACCGAGAGCAATGGCGATAAGCGTGGCGAGCACTCCCGCGAGCAGTGTGGTGCGAGCACCTTCGATGATGTTGCTCAGCACATCGCGCCCGAGTTGATCGGTGCCAAGCAGGTGACTTACCGAGGGCGGCGAGAATCGCGCCGTGCTGTCGACGGAGAGGGGGTCGTATGGAGTCCAGATGAGACCCAACACGGTGATGGAACCAATGAAGGCGGTGAGCAGTGCACCCAACGCAAGCGATGGGTTGCGCTTGACTCGAGCGAGGGTCACGTTGTTGGGTTTCACGACAGCCGCCGCGGGTCGAGGCGGTCATTGATGAAGTCCACGATGAAGCGCAGGATGAATACCAGCACCACCACCACCAACAAGGTGGACTGCACCTTGGGTAGGTCGCGGTTGGCAATGTCCCGCACCAACATGGAACCAAGACCCGGAAGTGCGAACACACTTTCCACCACGACGGCGCCCGTCAGGAGGGTGGAGAGTTGGAGGGCGGTCACTCCAAGTACTGGCGAGAGCACCAGTCGCCGTGCGGTTGATAGTGCTGCATCCACACCCCTACCTGCTGAGCGCGCGGTTCGAAAGGCGTCCGATGCCACGAAATCGAGTGCTTGTGAGCGTGCAAAGCGCACGAGCACGGCTGCTTGTGTCACGGCGAGTGCCGTAACGGGAAGGACGATCGAGCGCAATGCCTGAAGTGGTTCGTGCCATCCATTCGTCGGGAAGCCTCCGGCCGGCAAGACCCGAAGCTGCACGGCAAACACGGTGATGAGCACCACGCCGATGACGAAAGTTGGTACGGCAATGCCGACCTGGGCAATGGTGGTGGCGACGGCACCAATCAATCGCTTACGCCGTACGGCTGCACGTCGACCTACCCACATTGCCAATGCAACTGCGATGAACGATGACAAGAACACCAGTGGCAGAGTCACGTCGAGTCGTGCGACGATGTCGCTTCGAATGGCATCGCCGGTAACGAGCGAGTTTCCGAGGTCGCCGCTCGCGGCATCACGCATCCAATCGACGTACTGCACGACGAGTGGTCGATCGAAGCCGTATTCACTACGAAGTTCAGCAAGTGCATCCGGGGTTGCTTCGACGCCCAGTCGAGTGGTGGCGATGTCACCGGGCAGCACCCGCAACATCACGAAGACCAACACGCTCGACGCAACAACCCCGCCGATGGCAACAAGGAGTCGGCGAGCGACGCCGCTCACATCACACCCGAACTAGACGCGTTCGATGCGCGCGACGTAGTACGAGTCTCCGACGGAGTTCTTCATCAAACCTGCGACGTCGCGCTTGGCTACCTGCAGACTCGGCATCAACCACAACCAGTCGCTTGCGGACTCCTCGGAAAGAATTCGAGCAGCCTTTCTCAGGTTGTCGGTGCGTTCTTTCGTGGTCGCGGCAGCTGCGGCGGCCGACACGAGCTCTTGGTATTCGGCGTTATCGAAGCGGAAGTAGTAGTCGGGGTTGGCGTAGATGGCCATGTCGTTGCGCTCGATATGGCACACGATGGTGAGGTCATAGTCGGCCTTGGTGAATACTCGATCGAGCCACTCTTCCCACGTAACCGGTGTGATGGTGACGTCGAATCCAACTTCTCCGAGGGCTGCAGCGATGAACTCACTGGAGTTGGTGGCGTAGTTGATCGGTGGAACATCGAGGGAGATTGCAGTACCTGCAGCAACACCGGCGGAGATGAGTGCTTCGCGCGCCGCACTCACGTCGTACGGTGCAACATCGGTGAGGTCTTCGAACCAAGGATCGGTTGGCGGCACGAAGCTGCCGATCTCGGTTCCGTAACCGGCCCAGGCGGTGTCGATGAGCGCCCGCTTGTCGATTGCTTGACGCACAGCGGTTCGAACCTTCAAGTCATTGAACGGTGCGCGGGAGTTGTTCATGCCGAGGGTGACTTCACAGTTGGTGGAGCCGCTCAACACCTTCAGGTCGTCACGGGCTTCGAACACTTCGAGCGACTCCGGCGACTGCACCGTCGTCATCACGTCGATGTCGCCAGCCAACATCGCGTTGCTGAGAGCGGTGGCGTCGGCGAAGTAGCGGAACACGACGGTTCTGGTATCGGCACGGCGGCCCCAGTACTGCTCGAATCGCTCGAGCGTGATGCTGTTGCCCTTGTCCCATTTGGCAAGCGTGAAGGGACCGGTTCCGATTGCAGTATTGGCGAAGTCGGTGCTGTCCTTCCGGAATATGACACCACCACGCTGGGTGAGGTTGTAGAGAAGGTCGTTGTCGCGTTCGCTCAGAGTGATGGTGACGACGTCACCATCCGAGGAAACCTCGGTGACCCGTGCGAATTGAGCAACTTGGGTTGGCAGCACCACGGTGGAATCGTCATCGAGGAGTCGAGTGAGGCTCCAGACGACATCGTCAGCGGTGAGCGGGGCTCCATCGTGGAACTGTGCATCGCGAAGCGAGAAGGAGTAGGTGAGACCATCGTCGGAGACGGTGAAACTCTTGGCGAGCGATGGCTCGATGGAGCCGTCGTCGTTCACGCGTACCAGACCCTCGTACACGTTCTCCAGCAGCACTTGGGGAATTGCCTGACCGGCAGTGCCGCTGATGTCGAGGCTGGTGGGCTCGAGGGTGAACCCGAGTGTGACGACCTCGGCTTGGTTGGCTGGAGCACATGCGTTGAGTGCCAGCGCGGCGGTGAGTGCGCAAGCAAAAGCCATTGCGCGGCGTCGTTTGGTCATTGTGGCAAGTCTATGAATGTCCTTGTGGCGCCTCCTACGCTGTGAGCAGGACTTGTATGACGGAAGAAAACGCCGGTACCGCGGAGATTACTGACGAACGAGAGCAGTTGATTGCCGACCTCCTTGAGGAGGCTCACGGCCTTCGAATGAAGTACGAGGAGTTCAGCTATTACACGGAGACGAAGGTCGCCGAGTTCGTGCTGGCCCGCAAGGAGCTGACCGCGGAGCGCGACGACGCCGTACGTCGCATGGAGCTATCGCAGCAGGATCTTCAGGTACTACGAGTCCGCCAGGATCAACTTCATCTGGAGCTCATCAAGACGACGAAGCAGCGCGATCGAGCGCGGGAGCGGGTGAAGGCTCTCGAAGCCTCGCGGGCAGTTCGCATTGCCGCGCGACTTCGAAAGTTATTGCGTCGCTAGAAATTCCGCAAAGAGTGCGGTCCATTCGGGCTGCCAGTCGTGCGACCATGTTGCGTTGGTAACCAGCTTGACGGAGCCCTTTCCCGAACGCGAGAACGCATCGGTGGAATCTTGGGCACTGGGAAACACGATTCCCGCAATCTCGCCACCCGCGAGTGGAACCACCGTGTCGAGCTCACCATGCACGTGCAGTGCCGCAACCGGTCGCGTTGGTGAGCACGAGTCGATCATCAACGCACCAGCCGCGACTCCGATTGCAGTGACACGCGATGAGAGCTCGCAAGCCAATCGGTACGCCATCATGCCGCCATTGGAGTGGCCCACCACCCATACACGCTCGGGATCGATGTCGTACTTTGCGGTCAGATCAGTGATCAGTTGATCGAAGAAAGCAACGTCGTCGACGAGATCGAACGTGGAAAATGGACAACAGTTTCCAGCGTTCCACGATTGGGGGAGTCCGTCTTCTGCCCCCGTGCCGTTCGGATACACCACGACGGGATGCAGGTCGTAGCGATCGGCGAATGTCTGGTCGATTTCAGAGGACTCGCTCATCATGGCGGCCGTTCCGCCAAAGCCATGCAGGACGAACAGCAGAGGAGCAGGTTCCCCGTTGGAGAGATCGACTATCTGGTACGAACGAATACGCCCATCAGCGGTCGTGATCGACTCGAACCCGGGAGGCACGACAGCGCTGTCTGCCTGTTCGCTTGCTGGAGCACTGGCAACAACGGTGGTAGTTGCAGCCGCAGTGTCAGTAGTTTCGGCAATCGTGGTGTCATTGCCCGCGTCGTTGGTCGCTGCCGAGCAGCCGGCGAAGCCAACGAGTGAGATGGATGCAATCATCGGAAGTAAACGACGCATGAGTGGACAAACTACCCTCGGAGCGTGGCGTTAAGCACAATTCACTCCCACTTCGAGCTGGAGGTCCGACGTCAAGTGATCGAGGCTGCTCGCGAGGAAGTGTTGAATCGCGGAATCCTCGGACTGAGAGTCGCCAACATCGCACGGATCGCCGGCTGCTCCATCACCTCGATGTACCGCTACTTCGGTAGTCGAGATGGCGTGCTCGCCGAAGTTTTGCTCCAGTTGTATGAAGAGAGCTTTGCGGAGCAGTATGCAGTCGTCTTGGAGCGACTCGGTGGCACTGGCCCATTAGTCGTTGGCGACATCGTTGCATGCATACCGATGCCTCATTCGGAGACTTCGCAGAAGCAGCACGAGATTCGTAGTCAAGTTCTTGCAGTTGCTGGAACCAACCCCATCCTTCGCACGAAACTGTCGTCAAGTCTGCGTGCCCGCCGAGCGATGTTGATGAGGGTATTGAACGATATTGAGCCACGACTTCCAGCAGGAGTGAGACTGGACCGCGACATCTTTACCGTGCTGATCTTCAATCTGAACTTCCAGTACAACGACCTCTTGGGTGAAGACGCGGTGACCAACGAGCAGTATGCCGCACTGCTCAGTCGACTGATCGTGAGAGAATAAAAAAGTTTTCCGCGAATTTCGCGTGTCGAGATGAGCGTTTCGCCATACCGTCGGTCGAGTGTTGATTGTTGGCGCACATCTGCTTGCGGCCACCTCGGCTGATCGACGTGCAGGTGTGTTGTTTCTCGTCGGGCTGCTCGTTGCGACGGCGATTTGGTGGCGAGTTATGCGTCGTCGTCAGAGTTGGTGGTACGGACTCGCCCAACGCCCTCGCGATATCACGGGTGAACGCTGGATGCGATCGACGGAAGTGCGAGCAGACAAGCCGATGCCAGAGCGCAGTGTTGCAGTCGATCGGCGGGGTCGCCGCCGATGAATGAAGTTGTCGCCAATGAACGGGGCGCTCGTCGATAAGTAGTCTCCGAGCGTGACTTTGCCGGGTACCGCGGCGCCACAGCCCAAAGAAGCCTCACCCCATACCGTTGCCGCCAACAGCAAGGCTGCGCAACGCACACCTGACCCAGCGGATCTTGAGCGGGTACGTCGTGGACATGTTGCATCGTTGTCGTCGTCCACCATCAACTCGCCCGAGGGTCGCGTGGTATTCAATATTGCAGCGTACGACTTTCTCCGAGATGGGGATCCCGCACCAGACACGGTGAATCCCAACCTGTGGCGCCACGCGGTGCTGAACGCGCATCACGGATTGTTCAAAGTGATCGATGGCGTGTGGCAGGTGCGTGGATACGACATCTCCAACATCACCTTCATACGTGGCGAGCAGGGTTGGATCGTCATCGATCCACTCACCAGCGAGTTCACCGCTCGTACCGCACTGGAGTTGATCAATCAGCATGTGGAGCCACGCCAGGTCACCGCGGTGATCTACACGCACTCACACGCCGATCACTTCGGCGGAGTGCTGGGTGTTACCTCCCGCGAGGAAGTCGACGCAGGCAAGTGTCGGATCATCGCGCCAGAACACTTCCTGCGTGAGACCGTTGGCGAAAATGTGATTGCCGGGCCGGCGATGGCCCGTCGCGCCACGTATCAGTTCGGTCCGTTGTTGCCGCCAGGACCTCGCGGGCACGTGGATTGCGGTCTCGGAACCGCCGTGCCAATCAGCCCACCCACACTCCTTGCCCCAACCGAGGAGATCACTGCTACGGGGCAAGAGCTGGTGGTGGATGGCGTACGTGTGGTCTTCCAACTGACACCGGAAACCGAAGCACCAGCCGAGATGAACTTTTATTTCCCCGAGCTCAAGGCGCTCTGCATGGCAGAAAACTGCTCGCACACGATGCACAACTTGGTGCCGATTCGTGGCGCCTTGGTTCGCAATGCCTTGAACTGGTCGAAGTACATCAACGAAAGTCTGCAGATGTTCGGTGCACAAGCGGAGGTCTTGTTTGCATCGCACAACTGGCCACGCTGGGGTGGCGACGACCTGAGAGAGTTCCTGGTCTTGCAGCGGGATCTTTACAAGTGGATGCACGACCAAACGATGCGCCACGCGAATCTCGGACTTACTCCGTTGGAAATTGCCGAAACGCTCCAGCTGCCCGACGAGTTCCTCGCCCATGAACACACGCGCGGGTTCTATGGAGATCTCGTGCACAACGCCAAAGCGGTGTACCAGCGTTACTTGAGTTGGTACGACGGCAATCCGGCGAACCTGCACAAGTTGCCGCCAGCAGAAGTTGGTCGTCGGTACGTCGCACTCGCTGGCGGCGCCGATGCGCTGATTGCACACGCGAGGGAAGCCTTTGCACGTGGTGACTATCGCTGGGTTGCGGAAGTGGTGAACCACTTGGTGTTTGCCGACCCGGCGAACGAGGCTGCGCGCAATTTGCAGGCTGATGCGCTCGAACAACTCGCATATCAGGCGGAGTCGTCAACGTTTCGCAATGCCTACTTGATGGGCGCGCAGGAACTACGCAAGGGGCCACCGGCCAACCCCAACTCCAACGTGCGAGCACGTGGTTTGATTCGGGAGATGACCATCGAGCAAGTCTTTGATGCACTGGCCGTTCGAACCATGTCCGAGCAACTCGGCGGGGTGGCGCTGGCCATCAATTGGGTGTTCACGGATCTGCGTGGCACCGAGGACGAGCGATGGACACTCGGGGTATCGAATCGAACCATCTTTTCCACTCGCGGACGACACCAGGAAAACGCCGTAGCAACCGTGACCATCTCGCGGTCGACGTTGTTGGATGTCGTTGGTCAGGAGACCACGTTCGTGGATGCAATGAAGGCTGGACAAGCCACTATCGATGGTGACGCTGGCGCGCTGCTTACCGTGTTCGGTAACCTCGACAAGTTCTCCATGGGATTTGCAATCGTCGAGCCGTAACGACGGGCCGAAGATCCGTGCTTCGAGCCGACGATTCGTGCGTCGAGCCGAAACTTCAGGGGCGAATGGCGTAGAACGCGTTCACCGAGTGCTCAACATCCAAACGCTCGAATGTGGTGAATCCCGCCGTGCGAGCCATGGACTCGGCGGTCATCTCCGAGAGCCCGAGGGTCCCCAGGCCGGCACC
>JBBANV010000010.1:25509-32823 GCA_040401775.1 Ilumatobacteraceae bacterium | reverse complement strand
TTCTCTCGATGGGACTACGACTGGTTTCGCATCGAGTCACGTCTCCTGGACTTCTATTTCTTGTCCCGTGTGTCGTCCAGTACGGGTGACCGAACATCATTCACCTATTCGCCCCACACGCTCGTTGAACCACGCTTCGTCGAGTTCATTCGCGCCTATCACGAGGTGAATCCGCTCACTCGTCGCGACATCGAATTCCTGCCCTACGCCTATCGAATCTTCATCCTCAACTACGTCATTCGCGAAGGTGCGCGGTTCTTCCGCAACGACCTTTGTGCCCAGTTCCGCCGCGACGCAGCGCACGGCTACTTGGAGGCTTCGACACGGCTCGATCTCCGACCATTGCTCAAGGTCGTCGAGGCCTGATCCAGGCGTCGCGGCCCGACGTCTAGTCGGAACGTGTCGGCGTGCCGGTTAGTCCAGGCGTCGTAGTTCGCGCTTGAACCTCGCCGTTCGTTGCACGTAATTGGCCGCGCCATACGCAACGTCTTTGGATCGAGCCCGGCCTTCCTTGATGACGGCTGGACTACCTACGGCCAAGGCGCCGGCGGGTACGACGGTGTCGTTGAGCACCACCGAGTTGGCGCCAACGATGGCTCCTGAGCACACTCGAGCGCGGTGCAGCACGATGGCACCCGAACTCACTTGAGCGCCGTCCTCGATGATGCACGCCTCCAGATGTGCCAGGTGACCAATGAGCGCATCGTTGCCCACGGTGGTGGGCCACTCCAACGTGGTGTGCACCACCGTTCCGTCCTGAATGCTGGTGCGGGCACCAATCCGGATTTCGCCATCGTCACCGCGCAAGACCGCCGTCGGCCACACGCTCGATTGGGGCCCAATGAAGACCGAACCGATGATGACGGCGTCAGGGTGAATGAATGCCGTGGAGTCGATGGTGGGCTCTTGGGAGCCGAGCGCGTAGATGGGCACGAAATAGTTCTACTAGCGTGGGTTGCCCATGACGCGGCGGATGGATATCGAGGTCACCAGCACGCGCCCCGACGGCACCTTCACGTGGCGTCAGGCTGGCGCACGAGCACCAAAGGGCACGGGTCCGGCCGACGTGTTGCCGAGCGATGCGAAGATCGGCGATGTCTTGCGCGCCGACATCGAAATGGACATGGATGGTCCGGTCATCCTCGCAGTCGCGCCGATCAAGCAGCGCGAACGCAATGTCACGTTGCTCGCCATCACCGGCTCGGGAGCAGAGTTCAAGCCCGTTACCGAAGTGTCCACCAACCGTCGGACCAAGCGCGATGATCGTCGCAAGGACGGCAAGGGTGGCCGCGGAGACAAGCGTGGTCCGGGTCGTGGTGCACGCCCCGAGGCCGGTGCACCGGGAAGCCCCCGACCCCGTCGCGAATTCACGCCTCCCCCACCAGAACTTCCGAAGCGTCCGCGTGCTGCGCGCCTACGTCCGCTCAACGTTCATCGCACGGCGGTGCTCGAAGCGCTGAAGCCCGAAGAGCGCGTCTTGGCCGAGCAAGCACTCGACGGTGGCATCGGTGCGGTTCGTCGTGCGGTCAACAAGCAGAACGATCAACTCGTCAAGGCCGGCAAGCCGAAGATCAACGCCGATGCGCTGGTCAACTTGGTGGTGGAGCTGTTGCCACGTTTGCGTGTTGCCGAGTGGCAAGACAGCGTGGACGCCGTCGAGAAGATCCTCGACACGGTGGACTTGCGCGACCTGCGTGCCGTTGTTGCCAAGTCGAACGATCCCACGCTGTTGAAGGACGCCAGTCTCAACGCCAAGCGTGAAGCCTTGCGCGAAGCACTCGAGCGACGCCAAGCAGTGGAGATGCAGCACTGGTCCGACGACCTCCGTGCAGCAGTCGATGTGGGGCGCATCGTTGCGGCGCTCAAGATATCTGCCCAGCCACCCAAGGCCGGTTCACGACCTGCCGAAGAAGTTCGCGCTCGCTTGATCGCGCTCACCCTCGAACAACTCTCACCGGAGAGCACCCCCGAGCGCTGGGTGATCGTGCTCGAGGCACTTGCCTTTGCCCCCATCCATAACGAGGTCGTCCCGGTAGGCGTGCCGGCTCGGGTATCCCCTGAGCTCACTGCAACCGTGCAGCGCCTCGCCCCGGCAATTCCGCGCATTGCAGCGCTCTTCGGTATCACCGTCGATCCCAAGGCCCAGATGCCACGACCGTTGCGCAACGAATGGCGCGACAAAAAGGCCAAGGGTGCTGGAGCCAAGAGCAAGACGGCAGCAAAGCCTGCCGAGGCGGCAGCAAAACCTGCCTCCCCTGCCGCAGCCGCACCCGCATCAGACGCTTCCGTCGGCGCCGCTGACGCTGTCGTTTCCGCCGACAACTAGGCTCTCGCGCATGTCAGATGCGCAGATTGTTACCTATGAAGTGTCGGGCAAAGTTGCCCTCATCACCCTGAATCGCCCCGATGCCCGCAATGCCGTCAACGGCGATGTTGCCGCCGGTCTCGAAGCGGCAATCGACAAGATGGAAGCCGACAACAACGTCTGGGTCGGTGTGTTGAAGGCCAACACTGCTGGTCAGGAACGTCCGGTGTTCTGCGCGGGAGCCGACCTCAAGGCCATCAATTCCGGCAAGGCGGCCGACCTCAATACGCAACGAGGCGGTTTCGCCGGCTTCGTGTATCGCGAACGCAAGAAGCCCGTCATCGTGGCGGTGGACGGTTTGGCTACCGCAGGAGGATGTGAGATCGTTCTGGCAGCCGACATGGTGGTGGCCAGTACCCGTTCGGCATTTGGCTTGGCTGAAGCGAAGCGAAATCTCATCGCTGGTGCCGGTGGATTGTTCCGCCTCCCGCGAATCATCGGTCGCAACGTGGCAATGGAAGTGATCCTTACCGGTGAACCGATTCCAGCCCAGCGCGCGTATGAGCTCGGATTGGTGAATCGTCTATGTGAGCCGGGCAAGGCTGACGAAGCCGCCCTTGCGTTGGCTGCGCAGGTATGCGCCTGCGCGCCGATCGCGGTATGGGAAAGCCGAAAAGTGGTGCTCGCTGCCCACACCAACGACGATGAGACGCTCATCAAGATGACCAACGAGGGCTTCGGTCGTGTCTTGCAGAGCGAGGACACCAAGGAAGGTCTGACAGCTTTCATCGAGAAGCGACCGCCGAATTGGCAGGGTCGCTAGTCAGATCGCGCTAGCGAATCCTCGCCATCCGCGAGTGGCAACTTAGAGTGCGCTCGCAGCAACGATCAAGCGCGCGGTGAGGCCGTTTCGTTCGAACAAGTTCTTGGTCTCCCGATCGCCCGGAAGCGACAGCGCATCGATTCGCGTACATCCACGTTTGCTTGCCTCACTTTTCGCCCCAGCAACCAGTGCATCGCCCACGCCAACGCGTCGTGCGGGCGGTGTGACGAAGATTCGCACGATCCGAGCAACCCTCTCGGAATCCACTTGTGTGAAGTGCAGCGTGGCGAAACCCACGATCACCGAATCAACTTCAGCCACCACCGTCGCTCCACCATCATTCGCCAGGTGAAACGCCGTGGGGTTCTCGGCAAAGAACGCGCTTGCTCCCCGACCACCCGCATTGCTGGTCCGGGCCTCTTCCTCCAAGCGTCCGCATGGCTCTGCATCAGCAGTCGTTGCCAAACGAACCGTGGGGGTCACTTACGAAAGCCACCAATCCGCTTGCTCAGTTCGCGGGTACCAAATCGAACCGTCATCTCCCCAAGACTGCGCAGCTGAGCAACGCGCTGCTCGACGGTGGTGCCGTTGCCCAACTTGACGTCGCCGATGTTCTGCACCAGCTGCTGACTCAACACGATCGGAACGCCGATGAGTGCTTCGGCAATCGCCTTCGCCGATGCCAGACGCTCGTTGATCGGGTCCTGTGGCACCCGATCATCATCAGATGTCATGTGAACTACTTGACCGGGAATCTCGGGCACAAGTCGTGATCGACCGGACATTTCGGCGCCGACTTTCGCACGAGCAAGAAGCATTGCTGACAGTGGTCTTCGTCCGGGCGACGTGGCTGCAACAGTGGCGTTCCATCGGTGGGGTCGTCCACATCCACCACGGCGACTTCATCATCCGGTGCCAACTCATCGCTACTGCGAAGCTTCTCGGCAAGGATCGTCGCCAAGTCGGCTTCTTCATCGTCGACGCCGGACAACTCGTTCTCGTCGATGTCTTCCGACCGTTTGCGTTTCGGCTTTTCGACCTCGTCGTCATCGTCGAGGTTCAACCGCTCGTCATCCGTAATTGCCACTTCATCGGTGGAATCTGCTGCTGGAGCGTCAGACTCAATCGAGGAGTCGTCGCTGCTTATTGCATCTGGATCGACTTCTTCACCTTCCGGCAGTTCGTCCGGGTCGACCTCCAGCGTCGCGAGGTCGTCGATGTCGCCGCCTTCCAGCTCGATGTCGTCGTCGGGGGTGCTGTCGTCGTTACTCATTATCGCGCGCGAACCTTAGCCGATTTCCGCGACGTTTGGGCGAATTGTCGCCTAGGGGCGTTGTGAACCCCGTCGCTGCTCGATTCGACGCTCGGATTCCAGGCGTTCCAGCAGGGGTGCCTCGGTGGTCATGTGGGTCATGGCCTCCGCTACCGCCCGGTGGCCCGCCTGCGTGGCGATGAGGCGGTGCATCTCCAGCACCACCCGCCGGTAAGCGGGGTGTCCCTGGGGTGCCGACCGCAATTCCAGCATGTGCATGGCTTCACGGGCGTTGAACTGCATCACATAGCGCATCCGATGAGCCATGGCAACGGCGTATCCCGCCTGCTCCGGGTAGTCGGGCCGCAAGAGCTCGTAGAGGGCCTGGGAGCGTTCCATGGCGGTATCGAACACCTCTGCCCCGCCTGCTTCGTCCACCAATTCGGGGCGGGCATAACCCAAGTGCGGGGTGAGACGCTGCCACTCGATGGTGAGCAGGCGGTGGCGTTGCAGATCTCGAAACGCGCCGTAGTCCCCCAGAACGTCGAAGCGATACGAGAGACGTTCGAACGCACGACCCGGCTTGTGCCGCCGATTGGTGCGCTCGCCAACGTAGGCGCTGATGAGTGCAACACGTTGCACATGACTCAGGGCACGAACACGCTCAAGCAATTGTGTTTCAGGCAGATGGGACGATGAGTAACAGATCGCTGCCAGAAGTTTGTCTTCTCCGTCCGGGTCGAAGTCCACCAACGTGACCTCTGCGGCTTCTTTCGGTTCCACGATGCCGAAGTACTCATCCACCAGGTCGGCGGTGTTGCTCGCGTTATCGGAAAGATACTTGCTCCACGTGCCGCCGCGATCGGGCATGTCCACGCGTCGAAGGAACGTTGGAATCACTTTGCGTAGCTCGGTGAGCATCATGTCGGCGTAGGCACGAGCTTCGGGGAGCGGGTTGGCGCGCATCCGCAAGAGGAGTGCCTCGTATCCCTGGCCGGTGCCGTAAATGCCGACGTTGGAGAGCGAAGCTGCCGGGAGGATGCCGCGAACGGCGTCGAGAGCCTTGGCTCGTGTGGCCTGTCGGTAGATGAAATCGGAATCGTTTGCGCCACGCGGCACCGTTGCTCGCACGTGCGTGGTGACCATCTCCACCAACTCGCTGTACGTGTCGAACATGCGATCCATGTCGCCGACGTAGCGCGTGCCAAGAGGTCCACTCAGCACGTCCGGATCTCGGTAGTAGCGGTAACGACCACCGAGCCGTGCGTCGTAGGAGATGTACCGCGTACTTTGTTCCAGGTACGACATGAGCCGACCCCACTCCAAGATCTTGGTGAGCAGGTTCGACGCCTGTTCGCAGGCCAAATGCACGCCGCCGAGTTGCGCGACGGAATCATCGCCGTACTCCACGAAGATGCGCTCGTACAGTTCCTCTGCTCGTGCGACGCCAATGGTCGCATCGACGGTTTCGTCACCCTTCAAATCGAGGTCGCTCACGAATTCGTCGAGGAACAAACGACGCAAACTCTTGGCGGTACGGCTGTAGCGCGCAAACAGCGCACCCTTCACGGTTTCCGGCAGATTGACCAGTGCAAAAACGGGAAGGTCGAGGTTGGTGAAATAGCGACGCAGAATCGCCGACTCATCCGGAGTGAACTGCTCTGGAACGTAGACCGACACGAGAGTCGATACTACGAAAACGCGTCGTTGATTTAGAGCACCCCTGCGGGCACCACGCCATCACCGAAGGCCGACTTCACGTTCTCCTGCAAATCCGCCTTGGTCCAAAGGTCGATCACCGTCATGGCCATGATCTTGGCTCCGTCCAGGACTGCTTTATCGGCCTCCTTGGATGCGGTGTACTCGGCGAACTGTGGCGAATGCAGCGATACGCCGCGAGGCGACACCTGCAGCATCGGATGAATGGTGGGCGTCAGATAGCTCACGTTTCCCATGTCCGTTGAGCCACCGCCGGTGCCGGGCATGAATGCCGAGGTGAGCGGCCTTCCCAGCGATGTGGAGTTCTCGGCATAGGCATCGAGTAGCGGGATGTTGTCGACGATGTCGGCGTACGCGTTGATCTCCCAATGAAGCTCGGCGCGACAATCCGTGGCCACTGCAGACGACTCAACGCATGCAGCGACTCGCGCCTTCAGTGGCTGCAACGTTTCGATGGTGTCGGAACGTACGTACCAACTGGTCTCGGCTTCGCGAGGAACGATGTTGGCCTTCTCCCCTGCCTTGGTGAAGATGCCGTGGATACGTTCGGTTGGTCGAATGTGTTGGCGTAGGGCAGCAACATTCATGTAGCCCAATACCGCGGCATCGAGTGCATTGCGTCCGAGATGTGGTGACACTGCAGCGTGGGCGGCTTGCCCGTAGTAACGAACGATGAGTTGCTGGATTGCGATCGCATTCATTCGCGCAAGGTCGCGATCGGCCGGGTGCACCATCATCGCCGCAGCGAGACCCTTAAATGCGCCTGCACGCGCCATCTCCACCTTGCCTCCGCCACCCTCCTCGGCTGGTGTGCCCATCAGCGTGAGGCGTCCACCGGCATGTTCGGCAACTTGCGCCAACGCCAAGCCGGCACCAAGTCCGGCAGCCGCAATCACGTTGTGGCCGCAGGCATGACCGATTCCAGGAAGGGCGTCGTACTCGCACAGCACGGCGACATCAAGACCGCGCGTGCCGATCTTGGTTTCGAACGCCGTATCCAAACCGTACGCCTTACGAGTGACTGGAAGTTCGCTCTTTTCGATCATCGAGGTGAGCAGCTCGTGGGCAAAGTGCTCCTCGAAGTTCAACTCGGGATGGGCGTGGATGTCGTGGCTTGCCGCAATGAGATCGGCAGCGCGTCGATCGATGTCGGCAACCACTTGGGCTTTGAGTTCGGCGATTTGCTTGGTGTCCAGAGCCATGCGGCAAGGCTAC
>JBBANV010000010.1:20121-25409 GCA_040401775.1 Ilumatobacteraceae bacterium | reverse complement strand
CAGAGCGTCCACGCATCGGGCCACACGGTGACGCGCACCGAATGCACCCTGCCGTACGATTTGCCGTCAATGCTCACGGATGCGGTGCGACGCCCACCGACGCCACCTTGAACCAGGTTGCTTTCCTGTTGCGGTGAGCGGTGCCATTGCACTTGCTGGGAACGATGCATGGTGAGCAGTGGGTGCGGCAAGTGGTCGCCGAGACGCATGCGACGACGCATGGTCAGCAACTGTCGAAGTGACGGCGCCGAGACGAACTCGAGGGCGTCAGCGAGCCCGTCGTTGGGATGTGCTCGGGGCGCGACGTTGAGGGCACCGAGAAATCCGCCGGCAGTCACCCACCACAACGGTCGACGACGACTTCCCACCACGATGCTGGACACCGCCGTGATGACGGTGCTGTCATGGTTCAGTGACACTTCGAAAATGTCGCATGGCAACTGCAGACACGGCTCGCCGGTCTTCGGTGGCAACTGGGCGTCACCAATTCCCGAGCCGAGAGCTCGCAGGAGGTTGCCAGAGGTGAGGCAGACGAACTTGGCTCCCTGCTGCACGGCACGCGCTGCTGCTTCCTCGGACTCGGCTACCACCATGTCGTGCGGAGCAGGGGCCGACGTTCCCCATGCAGCGCCTTTCTGGATGGTCATATTCCCCCACCAAGCGGCATGGTGCTGGCACTCAACACCACCCCGCGAAGGACGCGTTCCACCGCAGCATCTGCAGCAGCCCTCGTGAGTTCGTTGGGCGAATGTTGGGCAACCTGTCGCAGCAGGTCGATGAGTTGTTTCATCGTTCGCACGAAGTCACCGGGTGTGGTGTCATCATCGAGGACATCGGCCAATTCGGCTCCGCCCGCCCATGAAGCAACGGTTGCCACGTACCCGGCATCGGGTGAACGGTGCGGAGTGATGCCAACGCTGGCTTCATCGCGTTGTAAGCGTTTGCTGAGCACCTCGATTTGCCGGAAACGAGACCGCAGCTGCGACGACGGAAACGACGGCTCGGGTGCGGGCTCCGGACTGCGATGCTCATAGACGAACACCGAACACGCCGCAGCCAACGACGTTGCATCGAGTCCATCAAGGAGTCTCGTTGCAATTGCCTCTGCCACGAGCAGATCACTTTCATGGAACACCCGCGAGAGCAACACGCCACGATCGGTGAGCTTCCAGTCCTTCAGGTACTCCCAGCGTTCGAGTAACGACACCACGTCATCGAAACGACGACTCACCACCTCCGACTCCTTGTCGGCACGGGAGACCAGTTGCTGGAGGTCGCGCTCGATTCGGTCGGCGCTCTTTGCTGCATTGAGCTTGAATTTGAGATCGGGATCCTGGGCGCATGGATGCGTGTTTCGTGCAGTAACCGGAGCTGCCTTCGGCTTGTCGATCTTCAATCTCACCAGGCGATGCGCCAACTCCCGAAGCACACGCGGATCGTTCTGGTCGATGATCTGTCCCTGATGTCCGGTGACGGCTACACCATCGATCGGTAGCCGGGTCGCCGTACGCACGGATCGCACCAGCTCATCCGCGGTGAGCGCGCGTAGCGAGCGGTTGCCAAACAGCACCTTCACCTTCACCCCCTTGGCGCGTACCGAGGTGCTGAGCACCAAACCGAGATTGTCGTCGAACCATGCAACGTCACCCGAACGCAAGGCCATGAGGCTCATCTCGATCTCCGTTCGATCGCGTTCACCCGGCTCGCGCACGAACATGCGTCGGTACTCGTCGATGTCGCCGAACTCGCTGCGTGCCTGCATGCGCAGGCGATCGCGCTCCTTTTGACGCTTGGCTATGCGCGCCTGGACTTCCACGACACCCTTGTTTGCTTGGTACTGGGCCAACGACAAATTCAGCAAGTGATGGGTTTCTTCGGGTGAATGCGTTCGAACCAGGTTCACCGCCATGTTGTACGTGGTTCGAAATGCCGAACTCAGCCGAAACGTTCGGCTCGCTGCAACTGCTGCAACCTGATCGAACGTCACGAATGGGTTCCACACCACGATTGCGTGGCCGAGGGTGTCGATTCCGCGCCGCCCTGCCCGACCGGTGAGTTGGGTGTAGGACGATGCCTTGAGCAGTTCGTGATGCTCGCCGGTGAATTTGGACATCTTGTCGATGACCACTGCGCGAGCCGGCATGTTGATGCCAACGGCAAGTGTCTCGGTTGCGAACACCACCTTCACGAGGCCGCGAACGAAGAGCGCTTCCACGATTTCCTTGAACGTTGGCACCATGCCCGCGTGATGAGCGGCGATGCCGGATTCCACTTGGGCACTGAATGTGGTGAATCCCAGGGCGGCGAGATCATCGTCGCTCAACCCAGAGGTGCGTGAATCGACGATGTCCCGAATCTCGTCTCGTTCTGCTTCGGTGGTGAGACGCAGCCCCGCTTTGTAGCAGGCGTTCACGGACTCATCGCATTGGTTGCGACTGAAGATGAAGTAGATGGCAGGCAGCAGATCTTGCTCCCGCAACACATCGACCATGTCGATACGGGATGGTGGGAACATTCTGCTTCGATGTCGAGATCCCCCGGGTCCGCCTCGACCACGTGACCTGCTCCCCCGGTTGTCGCTGCCGTACTTGCGAGATGATGACTCGCCCGATTCGACGCGCAGCACCTTCGGGTTGGGCATGCCGTCCACGAGCATGTCCACCACGACGACTTCGTCATTGATTTTGTCGCCGTAGGCGTACATGTTGCGAAGTTCGACGGGCCGACGACCTTCGATAACCACACGTGTTGGTCCCCGCACCGTCGACAACCAGTCGGCAATCTCTTCGGCATTGGAGACGGTTGCCGAGAGCGCCACCAAACGCACCTCGGGATCGAGGTGGATGATCACCTCCTCCCAGACGGGGCCTCGATATTCGTCCTGCAGGAAGTGCACTTCGTCGAGCACCACGACGCCCAAGGTGTCGAGTGCCGATGACCGGGCATAGATCATGTTTCTCAGCACCTCGGTGGTCATCACCAGGAGTGGTGCGTCGACATTGATCGCGTTGTCGCCGGTGAGTAGACCCACACGTTCGTTGCCGTAGAACGCGCACAAGTCGTGATACTTCTGGTTCGACAACGCCTTGATTGGCGCCGTGTAGAAGCCGCGTTTGCCGTCGTCGATCGCCATTGCCAATCCGTACTCGGCGATTACCGTCTTGCCTGAGCCGGTCGGAGCGGCCACCAACACCGACTCCCCGGCATCAAGAGCATCGAATGCCTGCACTTGGAATGGGTCGGGCGCAAAGTCGTAACGAGCCAGTCGTTGCTGGCGGGCGGTGCTCGTCACTCGACTGCCGTCTTGCGGCGACGCCAAAGCAGTGCGGCACCAATTCCTACGGCAATGAGGTAGAGCACCGTGAGCGGTATGCCTAGCGCCATCAGTGTTACTGGGTCACCGCTCGGTGTGATCACGGCGGCAACGACGAAGATGATCACGATTGCGTAGCGCCACTGGGTGATGAGCGTTCTTGGCGTCACCACTTCCACCAGCTGCAAGAACACCAGCAATACCGGTGAGAGGAATCCCACGCCAAAGGACAACATCATCAACACCACGAGATTGACGTACTTGTTGATCTGATAGTTCTGGGTCACGTCGGCACCCGACCAACCGATGAGAAACTCCAGTGCTCGATCCAGCGTCCAATACGCCAACCAGGCGCCAACCGCGAACAATGCCACCGATGAAAAGATAAAGAAATACGAGTAACGCTTCTCGCGTTTGGTGAGAGCAGGAACGATGAAGCGCCAGATGTTCCATAGGACGACGGGTAGCGCGATCACCACACCACCCCATACGGCGATGCGCATTCGGGCAGAGAAGCCGTCGATCGGCCCGAGGGCGTACAACGAGCCATCGCAGTTGAGGGTGGTTTTGGTGGCACACAAATCGCGGTACGGCGCCGTGAGGAACTTCAGCACGGGCTCGTAAGCGAGCAGAAGAACGATCGCACCCACGGCGATCGCAAGGATGCTGAGCACCAAGCGGGTACGCAGCTCCGCCAGATGTTCCATGATCGACATGTCGTCGGAGCTGCGTCGCGTGCGTGCCATATCAAGTATTCGTGGGCGGTGCCGTGTCGGAAACGGGTGGCTCGGATGGGCTCGTCGCGTCGACATCCGACGGTTTTGATGGGCTCGTCGCGTCGACATCCGACGGCTTGGCCGAGTTCTGTGTGTCGGTTGCCGCCTTGAACGCCGCTGCTGCGGCCGCTGCCGTGTTCTTTACCTCGTTTGCGGGTTCCTCCACCAGCTTGCGCACCTCGCGCATCGGTTCTTCCATCACCTCGTTGACTTGACGCTGCACGTTGCTGGAGATGTTGCGAATCTCTCGGTACACCTTGCCGGCTCGACGCATGGCCCCGGGGAGCTTCTCGGGACCCAGCACAATGAGGCCGAGAATCGCGATGAACACCAATTCGCTTCCCGAGAGATTGAACACGTGGCAAGCCTACGAGACCATCATCAGCGGGTCGTAGTGTTGCGCCGTGCAACAGCGTCTGGCGTCACTCTTGCCCACTCCGTGGCTGTTTGCACACCGTGGTGCACGTGCCCATGAGCAGGAGAACACGCTTGCTGCGTTTCGGCTTGCGCTCAAACTTGGGGCGACGGGTCTGGAGTCCGATGTGTGGCTCACATCCGATGGCGAACCCGTACTCGACCATGACGGCGTGGTGGGTTCTCGTTGGCGACGACGCAGTATCGCCGACACGGCCAGTCGCGATCTTCCTGCGCATATCCCCCATCTCGGCGAAGTGGTGGAGCTTGCAGCCCAGCACGGAGTATCGCTGTCGCTCGATATCAAGGATTACGAAGCATTCGATGCGGTGCGTAGCACGTTGCACGCGGCGCCCCGTGGAGTGAAAGAACGCGCCTACGTGTGCGTCGAGGATTTCCAGGTGCTCTCGGAGATTGCACCGGCGTATCGCGACGTGCTGCTCGTTGATTCCTCGCGTCTGGCAAAAATGAAGGAAGGTCCCGAACGACGGCTGGCGAAGCTGAGTGAGCTCGGTGTCGTTGCGCTGAACATGCATCACAGCGACTGGAATGGCGGGCTGGTCACGCTCGCCCATCGTTTCGAACGATTGGCATTCGGATGGGATGCCCAGTTCGATTACGCGCTCTCTACCTTGCTGCGCATGGGTATCGATGGCGTGTACAGCGACTGGGTTGACCGAATGGTGGATGCAGCGCGAGTCGAAGGCGTTGTGTTATAGCGAGGAGATACTGCTGGGCGGCCAAATCACCACTACGGCTCGTCCGACGATGAGATCGATCGACAC
>JBBANV010000010.1:11537-20021 GCA_040401775.1 Ilumatobacteraceae bacterium | reverse complement strand
ACGCGATCATCCCCGAACAGCGTGGTTTCCATCGATGGGCCTGCGATATAGAACTGCTGCACGACGAAGGTTCGCAGCACCGTTGCAATGAGCACCGCGCTGATGAGCACCACGACCCACTCGCGGATCTGACGCCAGCCGGCCGCGCGTGATTTGGGCGCTTCCGGCTGATCCTCCACCGGATGAACGCTAGTTGGCAAGCATCTAGAGCGAAGCCATCAGTTTGTCGACGCGATCGTCGTGGCTCTTGAACGGATCCTTGCAGAGCACGGTTCGTTGCGCTTGATCGTTCAACTTCAAATGCACCCAATCGACCGTGAAGTCGCGTTTGCGTTCCTTGGCACGCTTGATGAACTCTCCTCGCAGACGAGCGCGTGTGGTTTGTGGTGCAACATCCTTCGCATTCTCGATGGCGTCGTCGTTGCAGACTCGTTCGATCATCCCACGGGACTGCATCTTGAAGAACACGCCACGCTGTCGGTCGATGTCGTGGTACTGCAGGTCCAACATCTGCACTCGAGCATCATCCAGCGGCAGGTCGTGGCGATTGCGGTACTCCTCGATGAGTCGATACTTGATCACCCAATCCACCTCGCGATCGAGCTTGAGTGGATCGTTCTCCAGTGCCACGATGCAGTGCTCCCACATGTCGAGGGCTCGTTGTTCCTCGGCGGTGAATCCACGTTGATCCGCGTACCGCAAGGCACGATCGAGGAGTTCGCGCTGGATATCCAAAGCCGACAATTCGCGCCCGCTCGCCAGTCGAACCTTGCGTCGACAGGTGAGGTCGTGTGATATGTCTCGAATGGCGCGAATCGGGTTCTCGAGGGTGAGATCCCGCAGCACCGTCGCTGGATCCTCGATCATCCGAAGTACGCAAGCCGCAGCACCGATCTTCAGAAAATTGGTGTACTCGCTCATGTTCGAATCGCCGACGATCACGTGCAGTCGGCGGAAGCGTTCCGAGTCCGCATGTGGCTCGTCGCGGGTGTTGATGATCGGTCGGCTTCGTGTGGTGGCGCTACTGACGCCCTCCCAGATGTGTTCGGCGCGTTGCGACATGGAAAACACCGGACCACGAGCCGTCTGCAGAATGTGTCCCGCCCCTGCATAGATCTGGCGGGACACGAAGAACGGAATCAGGGTTTCGGCGTAATACGTGAGATCGTCGCCACGGCGCGTGAGGTAGTTCTCGTGACAGCCATAGCTGTTGCCAGCCGAATCGGTGTTGTTCTTGAAGAGGTAGATGGTCCCGCGAATCCCCTCGTCGCGTAGACGCTGTTCGGCACCGGAAACCAACCCCTCGAGAATCCGCTCTCCCGCGCGATCGTGTGTCACGCAATCGAGCAACGAATCGCATTCCGGAGTGGCGTATTCGGGGTGGGAGCCCACGTCCAAATACAGACGAGCGCCATTCTCCAGGAACACATTGCTGGATCTCCCCCACGACACCACCTTGCGGAACAGATATCGCGCGACCTCGTCGGGACTGAGGCGTCGCTGTCCGCGCAGGGTGCAGGTAACTCCGTACTCCGTTTCGATGCCGTAGATTCGGCGATCCATTATTTGAGGGCGCTTGCCACCGCGGCATCATCCACACGACTGAATGCACGGCGTTTGCCGTTGCGGGTCAACGTGGCAACCTCCAGGTCGGCAGGATCGAGCGTTCGCTCCGACCCGGTGAGGGCTGCAACCGCAATCTTGATTGCAGCCTCAAGCGACAAATCGTCGCGGTACGACGCCTCCATACGCTTGCTGATCCCTTCGGCATCGCCACCCAACACACAGAATCTGCGTTCATCCAACAGTGTGCCGTCGTACAAGATGTGGAACAACCGGTCGTTGGTCGGTGTATCCGCAACCTCCACGACCAAGAGTTCCACCTCCAACGGCTTCGGGCCCATCGTGGAGAAGACGTCACCCAACACTTGTGCGTATTGGTTGGCCAAGCTGCGCGCATCCACGTCATTGCGGGAGTACTGGTATCCGCGGAGCTCGGCGGCGCGAACGCCCGCTACTCGTAGTTGATCGAACTCGTTGTACTTACCGACACCGGCGAAGGCGATTCGGTCGTAGATCTCGCTCACCTTGCGAAGCGTGGTGGACGGATTCTCGGCCACGATCACGATGCATGTCGGTGTTTGAACTGCGATCAGTGCACGACCGCGCGCGATTCCCTTTCGCGCATAGTCGGCGCGATCCTTCATCATCTGTTCGGGTGAGACGTAGAACGGCATGCTCATCGCTTGCGCACCTCCCCCATGATCGTGTCGTAGGTGGTGGCGAGCGTGGAGTCGGCAACTCTGTTCCAACCCGACGAATCGATCGACGCGATGATTGGGTAAATTCCTCGGAGAACGTCCGGACCGCCGGTAGCCGTGTCGGCGTCCGATGCTTCCCACAGTGCTCGCGCCGCGAGGTCGATGGCGGCATCACGCGAAAGCTGTTGTTTCCAACCCACACGCAGAACGGTGCTCGCCAACGTGGATCCCGAACCCGTTGCAACGAAGTCGCGTTCCTCGTAACGCCCACCCGTTGGGTCGTAATCCCAGAGGCGGCCACGCGAGAGCAAGGGGTCGTAACCCGCGAAGATGGGAACCACGATCAGGCCCTGCATTGCTGCCGGCAAATTGGAACGCACCATCATCGACAATTGGTTGGCCTTGCCTTCGAGGGACAGTGCCTGTCCTTCGACCTTCTCGTAGTACTCCAGCTGCAACTGGAACAACTTGATCATCTCCATGGCGGGGCCGGCCGTTCCGGCTATCGCTACTCCGCTCAGGTCGTCTGCTTGCACGACCTTGTCCATGGTGCGATGGCTGATCGACATACCGGCCGTTGCTCGACGATCGCCGGCCATCACCACCCCGCCGTCGTAGGTGAGCGCCAAACACGTCGTGGCATGCGGGAACGACGTCAGGTCACCACCCGGCATGCCGATGGTGGGAAACGGATCGATGCCAACCTTGCGGAGTAATTCCGGAAAATTTGCGCCCGGATCATCGCCGGTGGAAAAACGAGGCATTGTCATGATGGAACCAGTAGGGCTTACTGCCCACCCTTTTGTACGTAACTCTTCACGAAATCTTCGGCGTTGGTTTCGAGCACTTCGTCGATGTCGTCGAGCAAGTCATCGAGTTCGGCCTTCAGGCGGTCGGCGCTCTCGGACTTCGGAGCGGTATCGGCATCACTGGCCGGTACGTTTTCACGTTGCGGGGCAGTGCGCTGCTTCTTGGTGCGTTCAGCCATGAGTAGCACCATAGCAAGGGCACCGAACGAAACAGTCCTCGGTGCTGCTTCTACGAACAAAAGTCACTCTCCACCGCCTAGGTGGTGGGGGTTTCACCCAACTTGGCGATGAGTTCGGCGGCGCTGCTGCATGACGACAGGAGTTCACCGGTCAACTGCTTGGTGCCCCTGAGCGGTTCCATCATTGGAACGCGACGCAGTGGGTCCATGCCGATGTCGAACACGATGGAGTCCCAATTGGCCGCCACGATGTCGGCGGCGAATCGCGAGAGGCAGGTTCCACGAAAGAAAGCGCGTGTGGAGTCCGGCGGTGTATCAATTGCTCGTTCCACTGCATCAGCATCCACCAGCGTGCGCAATCCACAACGGCCCGCCAGCGACCGTTCGGAGCGAAGATCGGAATACTGGAAATCGATCACCTTGAGTCGCGCATCCGTTGGCCCGAGCGAATGACGTTCGGCGTAACCGTCAACCAGACGCTTCTTTGCCACCCAGTCGACCACGTTGGCCACGCTCAACGGATCGGACTCCAATCCCGTCAGAACGTTCTCCCACTCCTCCAGCACTCGCTTGCCGTCATCAACGGTGACGGAGTCGAGACCGTACCGATCGGCCCACGACCGCGCGCGCTCGAGCAACTGCCACTGAATGTCGAGTGCCGACATCCGTTTGCCGTTGGCCATGGCAACCGATGCCCTCAGGCTCGGATCGTTGCTCACTTGCCGAATGGCGGTAACCGGATGAGCCAGGATCAAATCATCCCCGATTGCTTCGTCCTCGATCATGGAAAGAACGATCGCCGTCGTTCCCACCTTCAGGAAGGTGGCAACCTCACTCATGTTGGCGTCACCGACGATCACATGCAAACGCCGGTACTTGGTTGGGTCGCAATGCGGTTCGTCTCGCGTGTTCACGATCGGGCGCTTGAGGGTGGTCTCCAAACCAACCTCTTCCTCGAAGAAGTCCGCTCGCTGACTGAGTTGGAACTCGATGTCACCGGGAACCGCACCGGGCGACTCGCACCCCACCTTGCCGGCACCAGCGAATACCTGTCGTGTAACGAAGTGTGGTGTGATCTGTGAAACCAGTCGACCGAACGGCACTGCGCGATCCACCAGGAAATTCTCGTGACAGCCATAGCTGTTGCCTTTGCCGTCGCTGTTGTTCTTGTACACGACGATTTCGCCCCCGTCGGGCAACATGCCCTTCGCACGCACCATGCTGCGACGCATGATCTCCTCGGCAGCACGGTCGTAGAGCACCACCTCGGAGGTGGTGCGGCATTCCGGTGTCGAACATTCCGGATGCGCATGGTCCACGTAATAGCGCGCACCATTGGTGAGCACCGTATTCACCAGATGGGTCTCCACCTCCGGGGCAAGGATCTCGCCCAACAGCAGACCACGGGCATCGTTGCCGGGCTGCTCGTCGAAGAAGTCCCAGGCAGTTCGTGTTTCGGTGCGTCCAAGGAATGCATTGATCAGCGTCGAACTGGCGGTCACGGCATTGAGATCGGCATCCTTCACGACGATGCCGTACTCCGTCTCGATTCCACAGACCTTCGGAATGGCCACGTTCAACCGCCCAACCTGGTGGATCTCACCGCTACAGGTATTGACCGGTCGCGGTTCGCTCGATGGCTTTGCCTCCGACTCCCCCATCCTCGTGGGTGAGTGTGCGGATGAAGATGATGCGCTCACCCTTGCGTCCCGACACCTTGGCCCAGTCGTCGGGATTGGTGGTGTTGGGAAGATCCTCGTGTTCGCGGAACTCCTGTCGGATGGACGACGTCAAGTCATCGAGCACGATTCCTCGTTCACCTTTCGCGAGCACCCGCTTGATGGCCAATTTCTTTGCGCGACGAACGATGTTCTCGATCATCGCGCCAGATGCGAAGTCGCGGAAGTACAACACCTCACGATCGCCGTTCTGGTAGGTCACTTCCAGGAAGCGATTGGAGTCATCCTTCACGTACATCTGCGAAACGGTGATGTTGATCATCTCGGACACCGCCTTGTCGAGGTTGCCGTGGCGCGCTACTTCACTTGCAGCAATCGGCACGTCGGTGGTGAGATAGCGCGCGAAGATCTGCCGAGCCGCTGCTTCGTCGGGGCGATCGATGCGGATCTTCACGTCGAGTCGTCCCGGCCGCAGGATTGCCGGGTCGATGAGGTCTTCCCTGTTCGTTGCACCGATCACGATCACGTTGCGCAAACCCTCGACACCGTCGATCTCTGCAAGGAGCTGGGGCACGATGGTGGACTCCATGTCCGAAGAAATACCGGTACCACGGGTTCGGAACATGGAATCCATCTCGTCGAAGAACACGATCACCGGCCAGCCCTCTTCGCTCTTTTCGCGTGCTCGCTGGAAGACCATACGAATTTGACGCTCGGTCTCTCCCACGTATTTGTTGAGCAACTCGGGACCCTTGATGTTGATGAAATAGCTACGCCCCTTGTCCACCCCGATTCGTCCGGCAACCTTCTTGGCCAGGGAGTTGGCGACCGCCTTGGCAATCAGTGTCTTGCCGCAACCTGGAGGGCCGTACAACAGGATCCCTTTTGGTGCCGGGAGTTGATGTTCGGCGAACAAATCCCCGTGAAGGAATGGAAGTTCCACGGCGTCGGCGATGGCTTCGATTTGTGCGTCAAGTCCACCGATGTCTTCGTAGGAAATGTCGGGAACTTCCTCGAGGAGCAGATGTTCGACCTCCGGTTGCGCCAAACGTTCCAGCAGGAGCCCGCTACGAACCTCCAGGCGCAAGAGATCACCGGAACGCAGGTGCGTGCCGCGCAAGGAGTCGGCAAGTTCGCAGACCCGATCGTCGTCGCCACGCCCGGTGACGATCGCGCGGACACCGTCCTCGAGCACTTCCTTCAATGACACCACCTCGCCGGTTGCTTCTGCGGCCCGGGCCATCACCACATTGAGGCTTTCGTTGAGCACGACTTCGCTTCCACGCTCCAGCATCGATGCATCGATATCCGGATGAACGGTTACCCGCATCTTGCGGGAGTTGGTCAACACATCGACGGTTCCATCTTCATTGGTGCCAAGGATGACGCCGTAGGCCGACGGCGGTTGGGTGAGTTTTTCGACCTCCTCGCGAAGCGAAGCAACGTGGTCGCGTGCTTCGCGCAGGGCATACGAAAGCTTCTCGTTTTGGGCCTTGGCCGTGGCAAGTTGACCCTTGGTCTCCAGCAGGCGTTCTTCAAGTGCACGAAGTCGTGCGACTGTGTCATCAGCCATGCCCTGAACCTAGTGGGCAGCCGTGTATCGTGAAAACCCATGAAGGTATGGATCGACCAAGATCTCTGCACGGGTGACGGCTTGTGTGAAGAGATCGCTCCTGAGGTGTTCGCCCTGCTCGACGACGGTCTGGCCTACGTCAAAGAAGGCGACAAGATTTTCGCCACCGCCAAAGGCAACCCGCAGGGTGCCGAAGGCGTTGCCACGTTTGCCGACAAGCATCTCGACGCGGTGATCGAATCCGCCGAAGAGTGCCCCGGCGAGTGCATCTTCATCGAGGCGTAACGATTCAGCGCCGTAGGCGCCTCAATCAGCGAGAAGCGACTGGCATTTCAGTTTGCAGTGAGCAATCGCGCGGTCGTGAGGAAGCCCGTGTGGGCCACCATCCGGTGATCGGGTCGAACCGATTCACCTTCGATGTGCCAAGTGCGATGCAATACTTCAAGCGTCCGCATTCCCACCCATTGGCCACGATGACGTGAAAGTACTTCGCGAACCTTTACCGCTTGAGTGATGCTCGGCGTGTACGCCACCACCACTCCTCCGGAATGCATCACACCCGCCAGATGCGGGACAACTTGCCATGGTTCGGGGAGGTCCAAGACGGCGCGATCAAAGCGACCCGTCGACGGGAGGTCGATACCGAGATACGAGTCACGTATGACCACGTCGAAACGTGCAGACGCGTCGTCTCCGAGGAACGATGCGACGTTCTTCTTCGCACGCTGCGCAAAGTCCTCCCGCAACTCGTAACCGATGATTCGGGCGCCTGCTCGCAACATGGTCATCGACAGCGCTCCCGAGCCCACCCCCGACTCGAACACCAGATGACCCGGGCCGATGTCGGCGAGCATCGCTATCGGCGCCAAGTCCTTCGGATAGATCACCTGGGCCCCGCGAGGCATCTCCAGTACGAAATCCTCCAGCGTGGGGCGCAACACCACGTATCGGGCGCCCTTGGTGGACTCGACGGTTACGCCGTCCTGCGCGCCGATCACCGCAGTGTGGGGAACGAAGCCGGCATGACTATGGAACTCGCCGGTCTCCTCGAGTGTGACCAGGTAACGGCGTTCCTTGGCATCTATGAAGAGCACGCGATCACCCGCGACGAAAGCTTGCGACACTGCTACTCCGTCATCCGTCTCGTCGATGTCGAACCGTCAGAGTCTCGTTGCGTCGCAAGCGAACTGTGGTGCGGTCGACGCTTTGCGACCGGCGCCGCCACCAACGAAACACCATGAGCCCGACACCGAGGATCGGATAGCGCTTCATCCATCGTGCGATCACTGCCCCGCCGACGAAGCGACTGGCCAGGAGCGAAGCTCGTCGAGGCGAGGTCATCAATCAGCGGCGAATCTCAATGACGCCGCGTCGTCGTCGCCCACCTCGACGCCCCAGCAAATAGGCAACCAGCAAACCTGCGGCAATTCCGGCAACTCCCAACATGGTGATGGAGGCCTTCTTGGTCTCCGTGATTTCGGTGACGTCCTCTTGCAGCAAACGGAAGCGTTGCTCCAAGTCGTCACGTGTGATCTTCGAACGTTCGCTCATGCCTTGCCACGATTCAGTTCGAACACCTTCACTCGCGACCACGCCACGCCGGAGATCGTCACTCCGACGAGCAGCGTCACCAAGTACGGCACGAACGAGAGCCCATCCGCTTGCTGTGGGAACCAGACATCAAGCAGGAGATCCTGCGACAAGCGGAGAACACCGACCAACGCAATGACGATTCCCACCGACAGGAAGAACGTTGCCATCAAACCGAATGCCAACCATCGTCCGGCACCTTTCAGCGGACCGACGGTCTCTTGTTTGGCGTAGTCGCGGACCAATTCATAGGTCTCGACCGGATCGAATTGCATACCTTCTGTCTATCGGCGCAGGCGCACCCGGTCTGCGCCAAACGGTACCTACGGTCGGGGTACCAAATCTTCGGTGAGTGGCTTGTCACTGAAGGCGCTCAGTGCGGCCATGAGCGAT
>JBBANV010000010.1:7455-11437 GCA_040401775.1 Ilumatobacteraceae bacterium | reverse complement strand
CAAATCTTCGGTGAGTGGCTTGTCACTGAAGGCGCTCAGTGCGGCCATGAGCGATTTCCATTGTGGTTGATACGCGGATTGGTTCGAGACCCCCGGACCATTCAGCAACAAGGAGAACGTGATTGCTCCGTCGGACACTTGATAGAACCCACTCAACGCCTTCGATGATCGCAATGTGCCCGTCTTGGCGCGCACACGGCGGACGGCAGGTGGCGTGGTGAGTTGCTCGCGCAAGGTGCCCGTGGTACCCGCAAGGGCGAGTCCTTCGGCAAGCACACTGTCGGACCCATAGGAGTTCAAGAGATTCACCAACAACGAACACGTCAACCGGTTGGTGCTGTCGAGGCCCGATCCATCGACGAGCACCACACCTTCCGTCGAGATGTTTCGAGCATCGAGAACCGCGGCAACGGATTGCAGGCCAGCCACTCGGGTCGGGGACTTTCGACTCACCAGCCCAATCTCCTTGAGGAGAAGTTCGGCTGCATTGTTGTCGCTATTCGCAAGCACATCCGCAAGAAGGGCACTCAACGGTGCCGAAGTCAACTCGCCGACTTTCGTACCCTCGCTCGGCGCTAGTCCGCTGCGCGGAGCGGCAATCACCGTGATTCCTCGCGCTTGCAGCAAACGGGTGAACGCCGTCGCTGCACCCACGGCGGGATTGGCGGGTTTGAAAGGGTCACCGAGCAGAGTTCCATCGTCCACCATCAGGGCGCTGAGCGGGCCTGCTTCGATGGCGCGAATGCCATCACCCCACGTGGGGACGTATCGCTCGTCGTCGTACCTGGATTCATCGCCAACCACCGAACCCGTCACTTTGTTGATGCCACTGGCGACCAACTCATCAGCCAATGCATCCAGAAACGTGGGAGACGTCGTTGGGTAGAGCTGGGTCGTTGGATATGCGCGAGTGCTGAGCACCGGATCACCGCCACCGATCAGCCAGAGATTTCCCACGATGCTGTCGCCAACACGATTACCCACGAGTGTGGTGGTGAATCGGTAGTCGGCTCCAAGGACGTCGAGCGCTGCAGCAGCAACGAGCAGCTTCATGTTGGATGCCGGAATCAACGGTCGTAGTGCGCGTGTGGCGGCGACCTCACGGGTTTCGGCGCGAACCACCACGCACGAATCCGATGGTAGGTTCGCCGAAAACGATGCCAACTGCGTGCGGAGGGTTGCCACACGTGCCTCGATGGCGGCGGTTCTTGCCACTCGACGAATCGAAAACAGCGGCTCTTTTGGCGCCGGATCGGTGCTCATCGACACGGTGAGTGGTGCGGCGGCACCAGCGGACGATTTTGCCACTTGCCACGCCGAGAACAACGGAACGAAGAGGACGGCGGCTGCCACGATGATGCTCACCGCCGAGCGCTGCGTATCCACCGTCACGACGTGATGATCGAACCTCGTTGCACGGCGACGAGCCGCACGCCACCATCTCCGCACGATCATTTGGCGATTCCCCGGTGGTGGGCATAGCGGTACGTATGTGCCAATGCGCGAACGGCACGCGGGCCACTCGCAAAGCACATTTCCCCGAGCGATCGCACGGTACGAGGACCGGCATTGTCTGCATCCGCAACCGCCAGTTCGGTTGCCACCAAGATCGGTTTGTCGTAGCGCTTCATCAGCTCGCTGGCTGCGGTGGCAAATCGCTCGTCCTGTCGTTCGTGGTAGTCCACGATGCGCGCAAGTCCGTGGTCGGGATAGAACCGTCCTTCGCGCATGAGCCGTGCCTGATTGGCTTGAATTCCGATTCCCAGATAGACGACTGCATCCACTGCATCACTCGCGGCCAGAACCTCCAGCACGGCAGGAATGGTGTCGCGGGTCTCTCCACCGGCACAGTCGACGGGATTGTTTCGCGACCAGCGTGCAGGCAGCAAACCATCGAGCTGCTCCATGACCGCAACCGGCAACTGTGCCAACTCGAGGACACCGTCGTTGCTCAAGGCATCTGACGTCACCACTCCCCAGCCGCCAGCCGTGGTGAGAATCGCCACCCTGTTGCCCCGTGGAAGTGGTGCCGTTGAAAACAACGCTGCAGCATCGAAGGCCTCGTCCACGTCGCGAGCCCTGGTGACACCCAATTGACGACACAAGCCGTCGAACACGTTGTCGTCCGACGCCAAAGCTCCCGTATGACTCGACGCTGCGCGGGCACCTTCCGCTGACGCGCCTCCCTTCATGAGGACCACCGGTTTGCGTGCGATCGAAAGCTCCAGTGCTCTTCGCAAACGTGAACCGTCGGTGATTCCTTCCACGTAGCTCAACACGGTGGAAGTTGCTGGATCTCGTGACAACCACTCGACGTAGTCGGCAACGTCGACTGCAGCTGCATTGCCAGCCGACACGGCGCGCGCGATGCCCACGCCACTCACCCGACTGAGGTTCATGAAACTCGAAACGAAATTGCCACTCTGGCTGGCGATGGAGATGGAACCTGCAGGCGGGTACGGGGCGACGATTTGTGCACAGAGATTGCTCGGAGTGCTCACCACACCTTGTCCGTTGGGGCCCGCCAGCAAGACGCGTGATTCCTTGGCAACGCGAACCAAACGGTCCTGGGCGGACTCTTCGGAACCAGCGTCGGTGGCATCAGTCGTCTCGTCGTATCCGGCAGAGGTAACGAACGCAGCACGAATTCCGATTGCCGCACATTCCTGGAGCAGTTGTTCGTTTGCGGCGGCCGGCGTGCACAAGAAGGCAAGGTCGTAGGTATCGCGTGGGAGTTCGCTGAGCGAGGCAACCGACTCAACTTCGAGAACCGACTCCCTCGACCGATTCGTCGCCGCAACCTTGCCTTGATATCCACTGGCCAGCAAGTTGTGTAGTGAGACGAATCCGAACTTCCCCGGATGCGTGGAGGCACCAACCACCACCACGCCTCGCGGTGAGAACAACGCATTGAAACCCTCGTCATCGTGGCGGGGAACCACATCGCCAACTGGCGGATTCGTGGCATCGCCGAGCTCGACCAATGCGTCGACGGCTATCGGCTCGCCGGACGCAGTAACGATCACCGGATTCACATCGATCGACACCACATCCGACCGCTCATTCGCCAATTTCGCCAGGGCATCGATCAGTTTCCAGAGTGCATCCCGATCAACCCCGAGCATGCCGCGGAACGAACCGTAGAGACCCGCCGATCGCAATGTGTCGAGCATGTCGTCCATGTCGCGTCGAACCAGCGGCACCACTCGCATCTGCACGTCCCCCAGCGCTTCGGCACTCACCCCACCAGCACCAAGAACGATGACCGACCCGAACAGGGGGTCACGCACCAGTCCCACCAACAGCTCTCGTGAGCCCTGAACCTGCTCGGCGACGAGGAGCGAAACATCACCGTCCTCTTCGCGTCGCAAACCCAAGAGTTCGTTGGCTGCCGAAGCGACCTCGGCGGAACTCTTCAAGCCCAATCGCACCAAACCGCGCTCACTTTTGTGCGCCAACCGCTCGCCCACCAACTTCATCACCACCGGATATCCGATGGCTTCAGCGGCGGCTTGTGCACCTTTGGCATCCGACACCACACGTTCGATGGCGAACCGCGCACCATGTCGCGACAACACTGATTTGGAGTCGTGTTCGCTGAGAGTACGACGGCCAACCACGACTCACAACGGTAGTGTTCGACCTGCATGCACATCGTCGCGGCACTTTTCGTCGACAATTTCGAGATGCGTCAAGTGGAAGGGCCATCCACGCGACTGGATCTCACCGGCGTGTATTTTTCTCAGGTGGCGCCGGCTCCGCTGCCATGCACCGTGTCGCCGCACTTGGTGGTCCTCATCTATTGCCCGATGGGCGATTCGGGTGACGGGGTGCTCCAGGTGGTGTTTCAGCAGCCCGGCACGGACCCCGACCACACCCCGCCCTTGGCACAGAACGTGAGCCCGTTTCGTGTGGAGCCAGGGAAGTTCACGTATCGCTTGGTGCGTGCAGAACTCCCCATCGAACGATTCGGGCAGGTGCT
>JBBANV010000010.1:0-7355 GCA_040401775.1 Ilumatobacteraceae bacterium | reverse complement strand
CCCATCCGACTCGGGCATCGTGCCGCTCGCCTCAGACTGTCGCCGACTATCGTCGCACCCGTGGCGAATCGTTTGACCGCGGAGCAGGATCGCCTTGCCATCGCGATGATTCGCAGCCTGGCAATGGACGCTCCTCTGGCAGCCAAGAGCGGGCACCAAGGCACCGCGATGGCGCTTGCTCCCCTTGCACACGTGCTGTACAGCCGTGTGATGCGCCACGATCCCCAACATCCCGAGTGGAGTAATCGCGACCGTTTCATCCTCTCCAATGGACACGCGTCGATACTGCAGTACGCGATGTTGTACCTCAACGGTTACGGACTCGAACTGGAAGATCTGCGGGCGTTTCGTCAATGGGGTTCACTGACTCCCGGCCATCCGGAACGGGGTCACACGGTCGGGATCGAAGTCACCACCGGACCACTCGGGCAAGGTTTCGCCAACGCCGTCGGTATGGCCATGGCAGAGCGGCACCTGCGGGCTCGATTCGGTAAGGACCTGCATGATCATCACACCTACGTCATCGCCGGCGACGGTTGCTTCATGGAAGGCATCAGTCACGAAGCTGCGTCACTCGCAGGACACCAGAAGCTCGACCGCCTCATCTGCATTTTCGACGACAACAAGATCACGATCGACGGCGCTACGTCACTCACCTGTAGCGACGACGTGGAACAACGTTTTCGAGCGTACGGCTGGAACGTTGTCAGCCTCGGCGACGTCGGCGAGGATCTCGATGCGCTCGAGTCGGCACTGAATGCGGCTCGTGCCCATTCCGGTTCACCCACGTTGTTGGTGCTGCGAACCCACATCGGCACACCGTCGCCGGACTTCACCGACAAACACGAAGCCCACGGCAATCCCTTCGCCGCATCACACGTCAGCGCCACCAAGAAGCTGATGAACGTTCCGGACGAGCCATTTTGGGTGGATGCGAAGGTAGTAGAAGCGTTGCGTGTTCACGCTCGCGAACGTGGTGCGAGCCTCAGCGCATCTCAGATGCACGCTGCGAAGCAAGCCGACTCACAGTGGCACGCGATGTGGGCGCCGCCAGGAAGTGGCGACTGGAAATCGTCGGCTCCGTCATTCGACCCTGCTGGCACGGTCGCAACTCGTGTTGCAGTGCAAAAAGCGATCGATGCATGCAAAGACGATGTTCCAGGTTTGGTGGTTGGAAGCGCCGATCTCACCGGTAACACCGGGGCCAAGTTGACGGGTGCTTCGGCCATGTCGCCGGAACACCCCGATGGTCGCCAGGTGTACTACGGCATTCGGGAGCACGCCATGGGTGCGATAGCCGTTGGAATGTCCTTGCACGGGGGTGTCTTGCCGGCGGTCGGTACCTTCTTCGTGTTTGCCGACTACATGCGCCCAGCGTTGCGTCTTGCAGCCCTCTCGCGCGCGAAGACCATCTTCATCTTTTCCCACGATTCCGTGGGCGTTGGCGAGGACGGCCCGACGCATCAACCAGTCGAACATCTCGCGTCGCTACGCGTTATTCCCGGTTTGCGAGTGGTTCGACCTGCCGATGCCAACGAAACTGCGCAAGCGTGGCGACAGGCGTGTGATCACGATGGACCCACCGCGTTGATCCTGTCCCGACAGAACACCCCGATCGTCACTTCCGGCACTGCGATCGAGCGTGGTGCTGCAATCGTTCGCGATACCGATGGTGAGCCGCGTCTCGCCATCGTTGCCACCGGTACGGAAGTAGCCGTCGCCGTGGAGGCCGCTTCCCAGCTCGGTGGACAAGGCCTCGACGTACGGGTGGTGTCCATGCCGTGTCCCGAACTGTTTACTGCCCAGGACCCCACGTATCGGTCGCACGTGCTTCCGATCGGTGTGCCGGTGCTGTCGGTAGAAGCTGGCAGCACCTACGGTTGGAGCGCGTTCGCCGATGATTCGATTGGAATCGATCGCTTTGGTGCATCGGCCCCGGGCAACGTTGCACTGCAGCGTCTCGGAATCTCCGTGGACAACGTCGTTGCGCGAGCACGTGACCTCGTCGACACGCTCGGGGCATAGCGATGAACCTCTTGCGCCGTTTGCATTCGGAATTCGGTCAGAGTCCGTGGTTGGACAATCTCCGTAGGGGCTGGATCACCAGCGGGCAGCTTGCCGCCATCCGTGATCGAGGTGTGCGAGGTCTCACCAGCAACCCGACCATCTTTCAAAAAGCAATCCAAGGGTCGTCGGATTATGACTCCCAGTTCGAAACACTCTCTCGCGAAAACGTTGCACCAATCGATGCATATTGGGAGATGGTGTTGCGTGACATCGACGCGGCCCTCGACGTGTTTGCACCGGTGTACGAGGACTCTGGCGGAGCCGATGGCTTCGTGAGCGTTGAAGTGGACCCCGGACTTGCTCATGATGGTGCTGCCACCCTGCTTGCTGCGCGACTACTCCACGAGCGGATCGCGCGCCTCAACGTGATGATCAAGATTCCGGCAACGAAGGAAGGCATACCCGCCATTCGAACCATGATCGCCGAGGGTCGCAGCGTGAACGTCACGCTCATCTTCAGTCTCGAGCGTTATGGCGAAGTCATCGAGGCGTACCTCGCGGGTCTGGAGGATCGTTTGGCTGCCGGGGTTCGCGATCTCTCCCCCATTGCCAGTGTCGGAAGTTTCTTCATCTCACGTGTCGATACCGAAGTGGATCGTCAACTTTCGTCTCTCGGTGGTGCAGCGGCCACGTTGTGCGGGAAGGCCGCAGTCGCGCAGGGGCAACTGGCGTACGGAATCTTCCAAGAGAAGTTCTCAGGTGAACGCTGGCAAAGGCTGGCGCGACACGGGGCACGAGTGCAGCGTCCACTGTGGGCCTCCACCTCCACCAAGAATCCCACGTATCGCGACACGTTGTACGTCGATGAGCTGATCGGCCCCGACACCGTCAACACGCTTCCCGATGCCACCTTGGAAGCCTTCGACGACCACGGTCGGTTGGCGCGAACCGTCGACGCCGATCCCGCTGCGGCGCAGCGCTCGTGGGAGGCCATAGCCGAGGCTGGTGTTGATCTCGCCGCTGTTGCCGAACAGCTCGAACGCGAGGGTGTGAGCTCGTTTCAGAAGAGTTTCGACGAACTACTTTCCGCTCTCACTGCGAAATCCGTCGAGTTCCACTCGTAGCACGCGATATCGCCGACCCGCGTCGATCACCTCGGGCGATACATCTCAGTCGTCGAGATCGGCTTCATCCAGTCGATCGACTCTCTCCAGCAGCGCGATTGCCTTCTCCACTGCGCGACGAGCCTGTGTAATGGTGCGTTCTGCATCAGGACGGCGAGTTTCGCCGGCACGCGAGGCCTCGCTGAGAATTCTGATCGCATGATCGGACAGGTCCTCTGAAGCCGACCGAAGTCGTTCGACGATCTGGTCGAGATCCGACATTGCGGTGATCAGCCCTTTTTGTTGGCGCGGCGGCGGTCTTCCAGGTTCAACCAACGCTTGCGGATACGAATCGACTTTGGAGTCACTTCCACGAGTTCGTCGTCACCAATCCATTCGATGGCGGTCTCGAGCGTGTGTATCACCGGGGCCGCGAGCTTTACACCGTCGTCGTGACTGTGCGTACGAATGTTGTTTTTCTCCTTGGCGCGGACCGCGTTCACCACCATCTCTTCTCCACGCGAGCACTCGCCCACCACCATGCCCTCGTACACCTCGTCGCCGGGTTCGACGAACAAGGTGCCGCGCATCTGCAGGTTGTCCAACGCGTAAGCAGTCACCGGCCCAATACGATCGGCGATCATCGCACCACCGAGGCGGTGTGGAACTTCCCCGGCCCATGGTTCGAATCCTGCAAAGCTTTGGTGAATCAACGCCGTTCCACGGGTGACCGTGAGGAGCAACGAGCGGAATCCGATGAGTCCGCGCGACGGCGCCGAGAAGTGCATGATGGTGCGACCAGCGTCGCCGGGACGCATGTCGACGATGCGTCCACGTCGTGGAGCGATCGCCTGGGTCACCGCACCAACGAATTCATCCGGAACGTCGATGGTGCCGCGTTCGTAGGGTTCGTGCTTCTTACCGTCGATCTCCTTGGTGATGACCTCGGGTCGGCTCACCTGCATCTCGTATCCCTCGCGACGCATGTTTTCGATCAACACGGCCAACTGCAATTCACCGCGGCCAGCAACTTCGATCACCTCGGGGGAATCGGTTGGGAACAGTTTGATGGACACGTTGCCAAGGATCTCCTTTTGTAGACGATCCTGTAGGTGTCGACTGGTCACGTACGTACCTTCGCGACCCGAGAACGGCGATGAATTGACGGCAAAGCTCATACGTAATACGGGTTCGTCGACCTCGAGGCGCGGCAACGGCACGGGTGCGTCAACCGTGGCCAGCGTGTCCCCCACTTCCACTTCGTCGATGCCTGCAACGATGAACAGGTCGCCGGCAGCGATGGACTCCACCTCTTTGCGTGCGATCCCCGTGAATTGCGAGAGGTTCGAGATTCGACGCTTCAGCACCGGCTGAGTATCCCCATCGGGTTTGCCGAGCAACGCCACGAAATCGCCCTTGCGCAAGGTTCCGGCATGTACGCGACCAATGGCCAGGCGGCCGAGATAGTCACTCGCGTCCAGGTTGGTGACAAGGGCTTGAAGCGGCGCGTTTGCGTCGCCTTGTGGCGCCGGGATGGTGTCGAGAATTGCATCGAGCAACGGAACCAAATCGGCATCCGCACCGGGCATGCCAACCCCCTTCATCGCTCGACCCTCGCGAGCCACGGCCGATACGACGGGGAAATTGAGGTGATGGTCGTGATGCGCGAGATCCAGGAACAGATGCTCGACATCCAACAGCACTTCTTCCGGGCGAGCGTCGCTGCGATCCACCTTGTTGATCACGAGCACCACCGGCAAGTCTTGATTCAAGGCTTTGGAGAGCACGTAACGCGTTTGTGGGAGCGGCCCTTCGGCGGCATCCACCAACAACAAGACACCGTCCACGAGTGCCAACGCTCGTTCTACTTCGCCGCCGAAATCCGCGTGACCTGGAGTGTCCACCAGATTGATCTTGACGCCTCGCCACTCGACTGCTGCAGCTTTGGCCAAGATGGTGATACCGCGTTCCCGCTCCTGGTCGTTGTTGTCCATGACACGTTCGACCAACGCCTGATGCGCGGCGAAGGTTCCGGTTTGACGCAGCAATTCATCAACCAGGGTGGTTTTTCCATGGTCAACGTGCGCGACGATTGCGACGTTGCGAATGAGTTCGTTCAGGAGTGCGACCCCTCGTCATTGTCGGCAATTTCGCCGTCATCATCGAACACCACGCCGTAACGCTCTGCGATCTCGGCAAACTCGTCCTCTTCACTCTTCGTGGACTTCTGCGACGACAATCCAAGGTCCTCTGCAGTAGGACCGGATTGCTTCAGACGACGCGCTTCTTCGAACCGACGATGACGTCCCTTTTTCACGATGGGCTCCGTTTGTACTAGCGGAGCCACGAGGGCCATCCGCCTAGGCGATGGACATTGACTGAAAGTTTACTGCGCTCCGGCATCTTTGGCAGGGATGAGCCTGAGCCGACCGTCACCGTCGAAGGACAGTCCCGACTCCCCTTTCAACAGACGTTCGATGTCACGACCTACCAAATCGCGCCGCCATCCGTGGGCCAAACGCGATTCGCCGCCGGCGAGCAGTGCAACGATGTCACGATTCGTCGCCACCAGCATTGGGTCGATCTCCGCCGTTCGGGCCAATTCACCGATCCATGCGGTGACGAGCGTGACTGCCGGTCGCAAACGCTTCTCCAACGGATCGTGGGCCTGGGAGTCGAGTTCGACGATTCGTTCACGACCTTCCTTCACGGCCGCCAGGATCTCGCGTGCGATGGAACCACTGAGGTAGCGCTCATCGACGCCCCGAGCGTGCGCCAAATCCTCGGTGGAGCGCGGTGCAGCCTGCGCAATACCCAGAAGCGCCATGTCACTCATCACGCGTCGAAGGGGGATGTTCGTTGCCATGGCCCGCCGCTCGCGCCAAGCCGCCAGCGCCTGCGCCACGCCTCGTGCTTCACCCTTCAACGCACGCGCGTCCTTGATTCGCAACCACGCATCTTCCGGATTGCTTTCTCCCCATGGCCGCAAACGAAGTTCCTCGCAAGCTTCGCTCACCCATGATGATCGCCCGAGCTGGTCGACGCGACTGCTGATTCGTTCGAACAGCTGCTCGAGATGGGCAACGTCGCTACGCGCGTACGAACATTGGCTGGCGGTGAGTGGTCGACGCATCCAGTCGGTCATGCGGTCGCCCTTGGACAGCGTCACCTTCAATTGCGATTGAGCGAGAGCGGCAAGTGACGGCGTGGAATATCCGATGAACCCGGCTGCGAGTTGCGTATCGAAGAGTCTCGATGGCACCTCACCAACCGCATATCGCAGCACTTCCAGATCTTGCTGCGATGCGTGCAGTACCGCCAAACCGCTGCCGCACAGCAATTCGGCCAAGCCACGTGGGTCAACCGCCAGCGGGTCGATGAGCACGTTGGTATTACCCCACTGCAACTGCACCAGTGCGAGGCGTGGAAAATACGTGCGCTCACGATGGAACTCGGTATCCAACGCATAAATCGGAGCCGAACGTGCGTCGTTTACGACATCTCGCAGTGCCGCATCATCCGCTATGAAGTGCTCGGATATGGTCACTCGGACGGGGCCTTCTTCATGCGGAACCCCTACAGTCTGCCCGCTGTGCGGAGCGCAGCCGGGGTTGGTTCGTGGCGATGATCGAGCGGGTTAGGGGGTGTCGCCGACGTTGAGCTTGTTGCCGAGAGCGGCGAAGCCCATGGTCCCCCCAGCAACGTTCACCACGTTGGGCACCCCGGCATCGATGAGAAACTCACATGCTCGGCTGCTTCGGCCACCGCTTTGACAAATCACGTAAACGGGTACTGCCTTGCGAAAGGCGTCGATGTTGTCGGGAACGGTGGCAAGTGGGATGAGGGTTGCGCCGGGTACGTGACCCTCTGCGTACTCATCAGGTTCACGGACGTCGATGACCGTGCCGCCACGATCGATGATTTGTGCAAGTTCGACGGCAGATATCTCTCTCATAAGCAAGGCGACAGAGCCTACATGTTGGAAGGTTGCGCGTCTGCGACCGTGCGCAAGGTTGCTACGTCATTCACATTCGTGCATTCAGCACCGGTGCACGGCACACGCACCAGGCGCAAGTCCGCCGTGGCGCGATGGATTGCGCGTTCACCAGCGATGAATGCAGCACGAAGATGGTCGAGGCAATCCGTGCGCGCACACATGATCGACCAATGATCACCCGCGTGTTCTGCAACCGATACATCGGCATGAGCCAGCGATGCGACGAGGCGCTGAATCGTGATCGTCGA
>JBBANV010000009.1:24117-33130 GCA_040401775.1 Ilumatobacteraceae bacterium | reverse complement strand
TTCCGATAGCGTCTCGACGGCTGAGAAATCGGCGCAACTACATATCAACTTCCACGATTCGCACACCTGTGGTCGCTTCGGCGCAACGGATCGTGTCCACCAACCACAGGAAGGAGAACATCATGGCCATCATCAGCATGCGACAAATGCTCGAGGCGGGAGTCCATTTCGGACACCAAACCCAGCGTCGCAATCCCACGATGCAGCGCTTCATCTTCGGTGAGCGCAACGGCATCCACATCATCGACCTCGAGCAAACGCTCACCCGCATCGAAGCCGCGTACGGTTTCGTGCGTCAACTTGCCTCCGGTGGCGGCGTGGTGCTGTTCGTCGGCACCAAGAAGCAAGCACAAGACCCGATCAAGAACTACGCCGAGCGTTCCGGCATGCCGTACATCAACGAGCGTTGGCTCGGTGGCATGCTCACCAACTTCGGCACCATCTCCAAGCGCGTGTCGAAGATGATCGAACTCGAGCGTCTCAGCGCATCGCCGGAGTGGGCACAGATTCCAAAGAAGGAAGCACTGCTCATGTCGCGCGAACTCGTGAAGTTGCAGCGCAACCTGTCGGGTATCCGCAACATGGTTCGTCTGCCTGATGCCATCTTCGTGCTCGACACCGCAACCGAACACCTCGCGGTGACCGAAGCCAACAAGCTCAACATCCCGGTGATCGCCGTGGTGGACACCAACGTGAACCCCAACCTGGTGCAGTATCCAATCCCGGGCAACGACGACGCCATCCGCGCGAACGAACTCATGACCCGCGTGATCGCCGAAGCAATCGCCGAAGGCCGTTTCATCGCCGAGAAGGCCGGCGGTCAGGTGCAGAATCCTGCAACCGCGATGGTGGACAACGCGGTGTTCGCCGCCGATCAGGCTCGCGCCCGCGCCGAAGCCGCAGCTGCGCAAGCCGCACGCGATGCCAAGTTGGCGGGTGAGGCAAACTAATGGCCGTCAACGCCAAGGACGTTCAAGCGCTGCGCCAGGCAACTGGTGCAGGAATGATGGACTGCAAGAAAGCTCTCGAGGAAGCCAACGGCGACGTCGAGGCAGCAAAGACATGGCTGCGCGAGAAGGGTTTGGCGGCGAGCGCCAAGCGTTCCGACCGCGACAACAATCAAGGCGTGGTGGCGTTGTCCATCGATTGCCCACTGGCCGCCATCGTCAAGTTGAAGTGTGAAACCGACTTCGTGGCATCGAGCGAGTCGTTCGTTGCCGAAGCACAAACCTTGGCCGACCTCGTTCGCACCAAGGGCGAAGCAGCAGTTGCCGAGCGCTCCAAGGAACTCGACGACTTGAAGATTCTGCTCAAGGAAAAGATCGAGCTCGGTGAAGTGGTTCGCTTCGAGGCAGCCGCCGGCAACATCATGGACTCCTACATGCACGTGCAGGGTGGCCGTGGCGTCAATGTCGTCGTGGTGGAGATGAAGGGGGCAACCGAGGAGTTGGCCCACGACATCGCCGTACACATCGCCTTTGCGCGTCCGAAGTACCTCACTCGCGACGAGGTTCCTGCCGACGTGGTGGCTGCCGAGCGCGCAACGCTGGAAACGGCAACCCGCAACGAAGGCAAGCCTGAGGCTGCGATCGGCAAGATCGTCGACGGCAAACTCAACGGTTTCTTCAAGGACTTGTGCCTGTTGGAACAGCCGTACGCCAAGGACGACAAGCAGTCGGTGAAGCAGATCATTGGCTCCGCCTCGATCGTGCGGTTCGCCCAAGTGGAAATCGGGTAATCTCAGAGACGCATGACTGCTCGCACCCAGCCCCGCTGGAAACGAGTGGTATTGAAATTGTCGGGTGAGGCACTCGCCGAAAAGTCGGGCTTCGGGCTCGACAACGACGTGTTGGCGCAACTTGCCGGCGAACTGCGCGAAGCACGCGACGAATTCGGCGTGGACATCGCCGTCGTCGTCGGTGGCGGCAACTTCTGGCGCGGCACCAAGGGCAGTGGTCGGGGAATGGACCAGGCCCAAGCCGACTACATGGGAATGATCGCCACGGTGATCAACGGTCTCGCCTTGCAGGATGCTCTCGAGCGCGCTGGTCAACACTCGCGCGTCATGACCGCGGTGGAAATGCCCAAGGTGGCCGAGCCGTACATTCGTCGTCGCTGCGAACGCCACCTGGAGAAGGGGCGCATCGTCATCCTGGCCGGTGGAACCGGTAACCCGTTCTTCACCACCGATACGGCGGCTGCACTGCGCGCCGCGGAAATCGAAGCACAAGCAATCTTGAAGGGCACGCACTCGGGCGTGGATGGCATCTACTCCGCCGATCCGAAACTGGACAAGACTGCAACACGCTTCTCGCGATTGTCGCACCTCGACGTGATCAACAAGGGTCTGCGCGTGATGGACTCCACGGCAATCACGTTCTGCATGGACAACAAGTTGCCGATCGTCGTGTTCAACCTGCTGCAGCGCGGCAATTTGCGTGCGATACTCCAGGGCGAAGAAATCGGTACGCTAGTCGCGTGATCGACGACACATTGCTCGAGTCGCTCGACAAGATGGACAAGGCCGTCGAGCACGTCCAGCACCAGTTCGTGGCCGTGCGTACGGGTCGCGCCTCTCCGGCATTGATCGAGAAGTTGAACGTCGACTACTACGGTGCTCCCGTACCACTCCAACAGCTGGCGAGTTTTCAGGTGCCCGAAGCCCGCATGTTGGTGGTGAAGCCGCACGATCGCTCGGCGATCGCTGCAATCGAAAAGGCGCTCATGGCCAGCGACATCGGGGTGAACCCGAGTAACGACGGACAAGTCATTCGCTTGGCGTTTCCGGCGCTCACCGAAGAACGTCGTAAGGACTACGTGAAGGTGGTGAAGAACATCGCGGAAGAAGGTCGCGTCACCATCCGCGGTATTCGTCGCGATGCACGCAAGGCCATGGAAACCGCCGAGAAGGATGGCGACATCTCCAAGGACGATCTCGAACGTGCCGAAAAGGATCTCGACAAGATGACCCAGGAGCATGTGGATCACATCGACAAAGCCGCAGCCCGCAAAGAGCAAGAAGTGATGGAGGTTTAGCAATGTCCGACGATCGCCGCGACAACACCGACTCGAACGAAACCACGGGCGAGCTTCGCGACAACACCATCAACTTCGGTGACGAGTTCGGCGAAGTCAAGTTCGCCGACTCGGATGACTCCGCACCCGCCATCAGCGTGGATTCCACGGACACCGCCCAATTGCCGCACTGGAGTGAAGAGCCAACGGGGGAGAGCCCACGCTTTGGTGTGCAGCCTCGCGACCCAAGTAGGCCCGGCACGCGCGATGCATCCCGACCTGTTCGTGAACCAAGCCGTCCGGCTTCACCGCCGCCGGTGAGCCGTCCCGCTCCCGAGGGGCGCATTCGTATTGGTGGCGACCCCACCGATCAGCGTGCGCGTCGTGCATCCGACACGCATCCCACCATGCGCGACCGCACCGGCGACATCTCTCGGCCGATTCCGCGTGATCGCACTGCGGATCCGTCGCGCCCCACGCTGCGTGATCGCACTGCGGATCCGTCGCGCCCGACCGTACGCGACCGTTCACCGCGTCGTCCAGCGCCGGCTCGTCCGAGCCAGGTTCGTCGTGCTCGCCCGGAACGCGGCGATACCGGCACGCAGCCTCGCCCGATTGGTGCCGATCGCAACTTGAGCTCGGCGGTCATCGTGGGTCTCGTGTTGGTGGTGCTGTTTGTCGGCACGTCGTTCGTGGGTCCCGCCGCGGTGATGGCATTGGTCATCGTGGTGCTGGCGATTGCCGCGCTCGAATTCTTCACACAAACCAACAATCGCGGGCTTGGCGCACCAATGGTGGTGGGAGTCGTCGCGTGTTTGGCAGCGCCACTTGCGGCGTATTACATGTCGCATCTCGCCATCGCCATGGTGGTGGTGTTCGCATTCATTGCCGGCGCGGTCAGCCTCATTGGTTCCAACGATGACCAAAGCGGTGCGATCACCAGCCTCGGAACGCTGATGTTGGGTGTGGTGTACATCGGATTGCTCGGTAGCTACGCCGGGATGATTCTGCGCATGTCCACGCTGTCGGCAGCGCTTCCCAACGTCGGCACCGACACGTTGTTCATTGCAGTGTTCGCCGTTGCCGCCAACGACATCGGTGCCTACTTCGTCGGTTCGGCAATCGGCCGCACGCCGCTGAAGGAATCGATCAGCCCGAACAAGACGGTCGAAGGTGTCATCGGTGGAACCATCGCCACGTTCTGTGTGGTGGTCATCCTCGGATTGCAGAGCGATACGTGGAATTCGCTCATGGAGTGGATCATGCTCGCTGCCGTCGTATCCATCGCTGCACCAATCGGCGACTTGTTGGAGTCGGTCTTGAAGCGCTCACTCGGGGTGAAGGACTTCGGCACGGTGCTGAAGGGCCATGGCGGAGTATTGGATCGCTTCGATGGCGTATTGCTGTCGTTGCCAACCGTGTACTTCCTGGCCGTCACGCTGACCCCGTGGGCCAGCTGAACGATCTGACGTGACCGTCAAGGTTGCCCTCGCGGGCAGCACCGGATCCATTGGGCGTCAAACGCTCGAGGTGGTTGCCGCTTCCGACGGTCGCTACGAAATCGTCTCGCTCGCTGCGTCGTCGAATGAAGTGGTGTTGCGGGAGCAGATCGCCAAGTATCGCCCACGCGTCGTGGCCGTGGTGGACGAATCGGTCCGCAAGCGACTGGCCGCCGATTTTCCGGCGGTGAACTTCACCAACGAAGTGGCCGGCGTGGTGCACGATGCCGACGTGGTGGTGAATGCCGTGGTGGGATTCGCGGGGTTGCCGGTCACCCTGGAGACGCTGCGACAAGGTAAACGACTGGCGCTGGCGAACAAGGAGAGTTTGATCGCCGCTGGGCCCATCGTGCAGCCGCTGCGCAACACCAAGGGTGCAGTGATCGTCCCGGTCGATAGCGAGCATTGCGCGCTCCACCAGTGTTTGCGCTCGAGCGGCGATGCAACGCGCGAGGTGGCGTCGTTGCAGCTCACTGCCAGCGGCGGTCCGTTCCGCGGGAAGACCCGGGATGATCTTTCTCGCGTGAACGTTGCCGAGGCGTTGGCACATCCCACGTGGTCGATGGGTCCGAAGATCACCGTTGATTCCTCCACGCTCATGAACAAGGGACTCGAAGTGATCGAAGCACACGAGTTGTTCGGAATCGGTTACGACAACATCCAAGTGGTGGTGCATCCGCAGTCGATCATTCACTCGATGGTCACCTTCACCGACGGCGCCACCATCGCACAGTTGTCGATGCCCGACATGCGTTTGCCCATCGCATATGCCATCGCCTGGCCCGAGCGTTTTGACGTGCCGTTCGGCGCGGTGGATTGGGCAACCTTGCGTCGTCTCGATTTCGAGGTGCCGGATCGCAGCACGTTCCGCTGTCTCGACCTGGCGTATGCCGCGGGTCGCACGGGCGGTTCGGCCCCCGCGTGGTTGAGTGCCGCCAACGAGATTGCCGTCGATGCATTTCTTGCAGGACGAATCTCCTGGTTGCAGATTGCCGAAGTGAATGACGCCACGCTCCAGCAGCACGATGGTGCAACCCTCACGAACGTTGACGATGTGCTCGCTGCCGATGCGCAAGCGCGACACATTGCACGCGGCATCGTCCAAACTTTCGCACACGCTGCAGGTACCGTGGGCGCGTGAGCTCGTTCTACACCCGCGTTCGCGAAGACCTCGTCGGCGGTGGCGGCGACCCCACCCGCGACACGGGCGACAAGGTGCCGTTGTCCACCACCATCGGCGGTGTCGGTGTCATCGTGGCGCTGCTCGCTTGGTTGGCCTACAACAACGTCTGGACGTTCGTCTTCGTCATGGGTTTGATCGTGTCGGTCTTCCTGCACGAAATCGGGCACTTCGTCACGGCTCGTCGCACCGGCATGAAGGTGACGCAGTTCTACATGGGTTTCGGCCCCAAGTTGTTCGCCTGGCGTCGCGGCGAAGTGGAGTACGGATTGCGTGCGTTCCCGATTGGCGCATTCGTGCGCATCATCGGCATGAACAACATGGACGAAACCGATCCCGCCGACGAGGATCGCACGTATCGATCCAAATCGTTTCCGCGTCGTCTGTTGGTCATCACGGCCGGCTCGCTCATGCACGTGGTCATCGCGCTGACGCTCTTCGTGGGTGTGTATTCCATTTCCGGTCGTTATGGCGAAACCGGTCGCGTCACGGTGATGGAGCAGCCGTTTGCGGGGAGTGCAGCAGAAGCCGCCGGCGTGCGCGAAGGTGATGTCATCGTCGCATTCGACGGCAAGAACGTGCCAACTTCCAACGACTTCGTGAGTGCCGTACGCGCTAAACAACCCGGCGACCAAGTGGAAGTGGTGATCGACCGCAACGGTGAAACCCTGGTGCTGAGCGCCACACTCACGGTGTTCCCCGGTTCCGAAGAAACCCCCGAGGCTCGTGCATTCTTCGGCGTGGCGGGCTGGTCGCGCGATTACGTGCAGCTCGGCGTGCTCGAATCAGTCGGGCGCGCTGCACAAGACGTGGTGGGCACCGCGCGCGATTCCGTCACTGGTGTATTCACGGTATTGAACCCCATCAACCTTGCCGACAACCTGACGAGCGAGGAAGCCAACCCACTCACACGCCCCAGCACCGTGGTTGGCGCCAGTCAACTCGGCGGGGAAGTGGGTCGTGACGAAGGTTGGAAGGGTGTGCTCCTGTTATTGGGTGCAGTCAACGTCTTCGTCGGGGTGTTCAACATGATGCCGCTCTTGCCGTTCGACGGTGGCCACGCGGCAGTTGCGATCTATGAGCGTTTGCGCTCCACCCGCACGCGTCGGTATCACGCCGACGTGCGCAAGTTGGCACCGGTGGCTACCGCAGTGGTGGTGCTGTTGGTGATGTTGCTCGTGGCAGGCTTGTACCTTGACATCACGCAACCTCTCGGCTGATCGATGACTTTCGTACCAAACTTCCCACGCACATGACCACCGCACCAACGTTCCCGCGCAAGAAGACGCGACAGATCCACGTCGGCAAGGTGGCCGTGGGTGGCGATGCGCCGGTCAGCGTGCAGTCGATGACCATCACCAAAACGGCCGATGTCGAAGGCACGCTGCAGCAGATTTACGCTCTGGCCGCCGCCGGGTGCGACATCGTGCGATGCACGTGCAACGAAATCGAAGCCGCCGAGGGTCTGGCCCAAATCGTGCCACGGTCACCTGTGCCGATCATCGCCGACATCCATCACCAATACAAAATGGCACTCGCCGCGCTGGAGGCGGGCGTGCATGGCCTGCGCTTGAACCCCGGCAACATTCGCAAGCCCGAGCACATCAAAGCCGTTGCCACCGAAGCACGTGATCGAAAGGTGCCCATTCGTATCGGCGTGAATGGTGGTTCGCTCGACCCGGCGTTGTACGAGAAGTACGGCGGTCTCACGGCCGATGCCATGGTGGAGTCGGCGCAAATGGAGATGCGCTACTTCGAAGAAGTGGGTTTCGATCTCATCAAGATTTCCGTGAAGGCTTCCAATGTGCCGTTGATGGTGGAGGCGTATCGCAAGTTGAGTGCGGTTACCGATCATCCGTTGCATTTGGGCGTCACCGAAGCCGGGCCACTGCCGGGCGGGCTGGTGAAAGCAACTGCGGGTATCGCGGCACTGCTGCTTGAAGGTATCGGCGACACCATCCGGTACAGCCTCACTGCCGATCCGGTGGAAGAAGCTCGCGCGGGTCGTCAACTGCTCGAAGCACTCGGGCTTCGCGAGCGAAAGAACGTCGACCTCATTGCTTGCCCGAGTTGTGGTCGTGCCGAGATCGACGTGATCGAGGTTGCCAACCGTGCGCAAGCGGCGTTTGCCGACAAGAAGCTGCCGCTACAGATTGCCGTCATGGGTTGCGTGGTCAATGGTCCGGGAGAGGCCCGCGAGGCCGACCTCGGAATTGCTGCGGGCAACAAGCGAGGGCACTTGTTCGTGAAGGGCCGCAACGTTGCGGTGGTGCCCGAGCGCGAGATGGTGGAAGCGCTCGTGGATTGGGCCACGTTCATTCACGAACACGGGGTGGATGCAGCGTTGAAGCGCGTGGACACCACCATTGCCGAGCGTGAAGCCGCACGCGATCGTTCTGCACTGCTCGACGAGCAAGGCGCCGATGCGAACCATTCGTCGGAAAAGATCGTCGAGATTCGCCGCACCGTCGAAGGCTGAGTTCGCGCGCCTGCCGCGCATTGCGCGGGTGCGACCTTGCGCTACGGCGCAACCGTGGTGGTCGGTGCAACCGTGGTGGTGGTTGTCTCGCTGACGCGTTGCGCCAACGTTGCCGCCAACTCCAGGTACACCTTGGTTCGCACCTCGTGCCCGAGCGGAGTGAGATGAATCTTGTCGGGGTCGATCACCTTCGAATCGTTCACCGCGACGGTTGCCCAGTCGTACACGCTTGCCAACGGATAGTTGGCGAGTACCGATGCGAGAGCGGCGTTGAATCGCTGTGATTGACGGGTGGTGGTCGCAGAGTCGGTCCGATGCACGTTCACCCATACGACGGGAACGTTGCCGATGGTGTTCATCAGTTCCTGGATCACCGCCACGTACTCGCGTCGTTTGGTGAGGATGGCCACATCGTTGGTGCCGAGTGCCACGATCACCGCCGTCGGTCGAATTCCGTCGGCAATCAGTTGCTTGAGTGCCGCGTTCCCCGAATACCGCGTGGAGGTCAGACCGCTGATGCGCCGACCCCAACGACTGTCGACCAGCACCGTCTCGAAGTGCTTGGTTGCAGCGAGCCTGCTCTGCGACTTGGCGAAGAAGTTGGTGCCCCAGGTGAGGCTGTCACCGAGCACGACCAGCGTCGACTTCGGCGTGGGCGAGGTGGTCTGCGGCACGGCAACCGCACTCGCCGACGCGATACCCGTGAACGTAGACAGCATCGCCACCACGAGTGCAGCGAGCAATGGGCGCGAAGGAGCGGTCATGCGCACTCCGTGCACCGTGTCATGCGCTCACCGAGTAGATGGTGGCGGTGCCTTCCAGCGCGACCGATTCGCCCGC
>JBBANV010000009.1:5867-24017 GCA_040401775.1 Ilumatobacteraceae bacterium | reverse complement strand
ATGCGCTCACCGAGTAGATGGTGGCGGTGCCTTCCAGCGCGACCGATTCGCCCGCAGCAACGTAGGCAGCTCCACCTCGAGTGAGCGGCCCAGCGCTTCCGGACGTGCACACGAGGATGGTGTGCTGCGCTGTTGCAGCGAGCGCAAACGTGCCGTTGAGTTCGTGGCGCATCACAGAGAACGGTGCGCCGCATCGGTACGCCACCGTGGTGGGGGAGATGCGCTCGGTTGGCACCAGCGCGCTGTCTGACACGCCGCTGCCAGCCGTGCCACCACCAGCCGTGCCGCTACCAGCCACACCACCACCGGCTGGCGCATCCAATCGCGCCACCGCAAAGAACTCGTCCAGATCGATGTGTTTGTCGGTGAAGGCTGCTCGCATCACGTTGTCGGAGCTGCCCTGTACCTCCAGCGCCATGCCATGCAGGTAGGCGTGCACGGTGCCGGCATCCAGGTACAACGCTTCGCCCGGGGCGAGACGCACGTGGTTCATGAGCAATGCCACCACTGCTCGCGGATCGTCGTAGTGCTCCATGAGTTGTGTCATGGCTGACGAGGGTGTGTCGACGCGCGCCAGCTCCGCAGTCGCCGTTTGCGAGCCAGTGGACACAGCGCCAGACAACACCGCGCGCACTGCATGAGCAACCCCGTGTTGTGTCACGAGTGCTGCCAATGCGATTGCTCCGGCGTCGTTGCACTGTTGCAATGCCACTTCGCGCGACGCAATGCCGCAGAGTGCTTCGAAGCTGTCGAGTGCAATCACCATCTCGGGTTTGGCGCGATCGTCGGCGTACACACGATGTTTGGCGTCGAGTGCAATCCCAGCGGCGTTCTCCCGCGCGAAACCTGCGGTTGCTCGTGCCGTTGAAGGATGCGTCTGCAGCGACAGCGGTTGTGCCGCAGCCAGCAACTTCACGATGAAGGGGAGGTCACCTACTTCGTCCGACAAATACGTTGGTGCGGGGAGATGCAAGCTCTCGTCGATGTGTGCCGGTCCACGTGGATGGGTGCCGTACCAAATCTCTGCCCAAGGGCGACCGTCGGCGGTGATCTCCAACATCTCGGGGAGCGCGAACCGGTCGCCCCACGCGTAATGCTGAACCGCACCCTTGAGTCGAAGCATTGCGCCGTTACGCGCTGGCCGCGATGACGTGTGCGGCCACTTGGTCGATCGGCATCTCGGTGGTGGTGCCGGCGATGCGATCGCGAACTTCGAGCACACCCTTTGCCACGCCGCGACCCGCAATGACGATCATCGGCATTCCCAACAGTTCGGCGTCCTTGAATCGCACGCCTGGCGAAACGCCGTCACGATCATCCAGCAACACGTGCAATCCGGCCTTCGACAGTTCTGCTGCCAGTGCCTCGGCTGCGGGGCCCGTTTCGTCGCCGGGCTTGCCGGCGATCACCACGTGCACGTCCATCGGCGCCACACTGCGCGGCCAACGCAAACCCAGTTGGTCGTGGTGCATTTCGGCGATGGCCGCAACGGCGCGGGATACACCAACGCCGTACGAACCCATCGTGACGACGCGCTGCTTTCCCTTGTCGTCGAGCACTTGTAGTCCGAGCACTTCGGCGTACTTGCGACCGAGTTGGAAGACGTGCCCCATCTCGATGCCGCGCTCGATTCGCAAATGTGATCCGCACACCGGGCACGGATCGGTGTCACGCACGTCGGCAACGTCGATGACACCATCGGCGGTGAAGTCGCGACCGTGCACCAGATTGACGACGTGATTCCCGGGGGTGTTGGCGCCGGTTACCCATGCGCTACCGGTAACCACGCGCGGGTCGAGCAGGTATCGGATGTTGGATGGCTTCTTTTCACCCAAGACGTCGGGGCCGATGTAGCCCTTCACCAATCCTGGATGCGCGGCGAAGTCGGCGTCGCCGAATGCATCCACTTCGGCGGGGGATACTGCGGCCTCCAAACGCTTCATGTCCACTTCGCGGTCGCCAGGAACGCCGATGGCCAGCGGTGTGCGGCTGCCATCGGGGTGACGCAACATGACGAGCACGTTCTTCAAGGTGTCGGCGGCGGTCCACGCACCGGTGCCGTGCGCGGTGCCACCCGACGCGTCTGCACCACGGCGCAGGTCGTCGCGGGCATTCAACAAATCGACCAGCGTCTGGATGGTTGGCGTATTCGGTGTGTCCACCACGAGGGCCGCCGGCGTGGTGCTGGCGTCGATGTTGGCCAAGGTGCCGATGCGAACCGCTTCGGTGTTGGCGCGATAGTCACACGACGTGCAGCGCACGAACGTGTCTTCACCCGAAGCACACGGCGACAAGAATTCTTCCGAGGCCGAACCGCCCATGGCGCCGGACATCGCCTTCACGATCACCACATCGAGACCGAGACGTTCGAAGATCTTCACGTATGCGGCACGGTGCGCGTCGTAGCTGCGCTGCAAACCGTCGTCGTCGAGGTCGAAGCTGTAGGAGTCCTTCATCACGAATTCGCGACCGCGCAACAACCCGGCGCGCGGACGTGCTTCATCGCGGTACTTGGTTTGAATCTGGTACAGCCACACCGGCAAGTCCTTGTAACTGCCGTAGAGATCCTTCACCAACAGCGTGAACATCTCTTCGTGTGTGGGGCCCAGCAAGTAGTCGACGCCGCGGCGGTCTTGCAGGCGGAACAAGTTGGGGCCGTAGTCGGTCCAGCGACCGGTGGCGTCGTACGGCTCGCGCGGCAACATGGCGGGGAAGTGCACCTCTTGTGCGCCGATGGCGTTCATCTCCTCCCGCACGATCTGCTCCACTCGCTGCAGCACCCGCATGCCAAGTGGCAGCCAGGTGTAGCCGCCGGGAGCGGCGCGTCGGATGTAGCCGGCCCGCACCAACAGGCGGTGGCTTGGTACTTCGGCTTCGGCCGGGTCGTCACGCAATGTGCGCACAAAGAGCGTCGACAAGCGATGAATCACGCGAAACGAAGGCTAGTTCCCGCGGCTATCATGGATACGTCCTTCTACAGTCAGCATGAGTGCAGACCGCAAAGGCGTGGGTCACCACCCACGCCTTTTTTTGACTCATGTAACGACTGGGGTGGGCGAGTTACCGGTTACGAAAACGACGAAAAGGGAGCCACAGAGACGATGACTACGGACACCGTCGTTGAGCGGGTACGCGCCCTCACGGCACCGATCGTCGCCGATCTCGGTTTGGAGATCTACGACCTCGAGATGGTCTCCGGAGTCCTTCGCCTCAGCATCGACACCCCGCCTGGACAGCCCTCTGGTGTCACACTCGACAACATTGCGCTCGTGAGTCGTTTGGTGTCACGCGAACTCGATCACAACGACCCCATGCCCGGTCGCTACACGCTCGAAGTGTCGAGCCCCGGTTTGGAGCGCCCGTTGCGCACACCACAGCACTTCCAGCGGGAGATCAACAAGGTGGTGTCGGTACGTTTGCATCGCGCCATCGACAGCCGTCGCCGTTTGCAGGGCGTGCTCTTGCGCGCCGATGAGCGCGGCATCGTGATTTGCCTCGACGACACGGGCACCGAAATGTCGGTGTCGTTCGACGACATCGAGCGCGCGCGAACCGTGTTCGTGTGGGGCGCCGAAAAGTCGACTGGCCGTTCCGGAACATCTTCAGACCGACACACCAAGGAGGTTGCGTCATGAATCAAGCAGACATGAAGGAAGCCATTCGGATGATCGCCGCAGATCGCGGCTTGTCCATCGATGCGTTGTTGCAGGTGCTCGTCGAGGCACTTGCCACGGCGTACAAGAAGCGTCCCGGTGCAGCCGAGGAAGTCATCGTGGGCTTGAACCCCGACACCATGGAGATGACCTTCACCGCCTACGACATCGACGCCGATGGCAACTGGTGCAACGAGCGCGACGACACCCCGAGCCGTGATGAACTCGGACGCATCGCGGCGTCCACGTTCCGTGCGGTGTTGAGTCAGCGCATTCGCGAAGTGGAGTATCAGGGCAAGTACGACCAGTTCCGCAACAAGGAAGGCGAGATCGTCGCCGGCCGTATTCGCTTGATGCCGGACCGCAGCTCCGAGCGCAAGTACCTCATCATCGACATGAGCGGTGGCGAGGGAATCATGCCGCTGTCCGAGCAGGTGCCCAACGAATTGCGTGGCTCCACCGACGGCACCTTCAAGGTGTTCATCGTGGAAGTGCGTCAAACCGAGCGTGGCCCGCAGGTCGTGGTGAGCCGCAGCCACCCGGGCTTGGTCTTCAAGCTGTTCCAGATGGAAGTGCCCGAGATCGTGAGCGGTCAGGTGAGCATCATGGCGATTGCCCGCGAACCTGGTCAGCGTTGCAAGATTGCCGTGGCATCCAACGATCAGCGCATCGACCCGATCGGTGCATGCGTCGGTGGACGTGGCGATCGCGTGAAGCGCGTGGTCACCGAACTGCGCGGCGAAAAAATCGACATCGTCACCTACAGCGACGACAAGCGTTCGATGATCATCAACGCAATGTCGCCGGCGAAGGTCACCGAGGTGAACATCAGCGACGATGGAACCCAGGCCGACGTGATCGTGCCCGACTTCCAGTTGTCGTTGGCCATCGGTCGCGCCGGCATCAACGCCAAGTTGGCCGCCCAATTGTGCGGACTGCGCCTCGACGTGAAGAGCGAGAGTGAAGCAGCCGGCCTCACCGTGGAGAACGCCGCAGCACCCGTGGTGGATTCCATCTGAGCAAGACCGTTCGCGTTTCCACGCTCGCCAAAGAGCTCGGGATGACCTCCAAGCAGGTCATCGACCTCTGCGCGACCATCGGTGTTGGTGTGGTGTCCGCCGGCTCGAGCATGGTGGATGCGCAAGCGGATCGCGTTCGACGTCACGCCGAAGAAAAGGGTTTGAAGGGCGAACCAATCGTCGACAAGCCAAAGCGTGCCAAGAAGGCAGCGACGGGTGACGAGGAAGCAAAGCCGAAGACCACTCGTGCAAAGAAGTCCACCAAGGCTGCTGCGTCCGACGCAGAGGCAGCGCCGGAAGCGCCAACCGCCAGCAGCACCGTGGCTACGCCCTCGGTGTCGACTGCTCCGGTTGCCGATGTCGCAGCTCCTGCTGCACCGGTTTCACCGTTGCCACCTGCATCGGTGGTCACCAGCGTGGTGACTCCACCAGCTGCACCGACATCGCCATCAACATCGTCGATCGAAACTGCACCGTCGTCGGCACCGTCATCAACTCCGTCGTCTGCACCGGTCTCGCCATCGCCACGCGTGGTGTCGTCGCGTCCCGGCAATGCAATCACCAGCCGTCCTCCCGCAAGTCGTCCGCCTACTGCACCCGGCACACCCGTGCCGCCGCCGGGAACGCCGCCATCGAGCGGCCCGCGCACCGTGCCTGCCGGTGGTCGCACCATTCCGCCGCCGCCAGGTGGCAACCGCGTTCCACCGCCGCCTGCACGTCGCCCACCAGGCCCGGACTCTCGTGGACCACGCCCTGGTGGCGCGCCACGCCCCGGCGCTTCGGGCCGTATGGGCCGTTTTTCCTCATCGAGCCTTGGTCGTAGCGCCCCGCGTCCTGGTGGCCCAGGAGCACGTCCCGGTGCACCAGGCCCTCGTCCCGCGGGTGGTCGCGGCTCGGGCCTTGGTCGACAAATTGGTGGTCCGCAGGGTCGTGGCCCCAACGCACGTGGCGGCGGAAACCGTCGCGGTGCACGCAAGAAGACGCGTGAACAAAAACGCAAGGACATGGAGCAGCTGCAGGCATTGCAGCCGACGCAGTACGCGCCGAGCAATGCTCCGGTACCCGAAGGTCCGATCGTCGTCGAGCGCGGTTCGTCGGCGCAGGTGTTTGCACCGAAGTTGAATCGTGGCGCAGCCGACGTGGTGCGCTTCTTGTTGGAGCAGGGCGAGATGGTGACTGCCACCATGTCGCTTGCCGACGAGCAAATGGAACTGTTCGCGATGGAAGTTGGCGCGGAGGTCATCCTCGTCGATCCGGGTCAGCAAGAAGAGATGGAGTTGCAGGCGCTCTTCGACGATTCCGACGACGCCGACGAAGCCGCACAGCAAACTCGTCCGCCGATCGTCACCATCATGGGTCACGTCGACCACGGCAAAACCACGTTGCTCGACAAGATTCGTTCCGCCAACGTGGTTGCTGGTGAGGCTGGCGGTATCACGCAGCACATCGGTGCGTATCAGGTGACCAAGAACGACAAACTCATCACCTTTATCGACACGCCGGGTCACGCCGCGTTCAGCAAGATGCGTGCGCGTGGTGCCGGCGTCACCGACATCGTGGTGCTGGTGGTTGCCGCCGACGACGGCGTGATGCCACAAACCATCGAAGCCATCAGCCACGCTCGTGCTGCCGATGTGCCGATCGTCGTTGCCATCAACAAGATCGACAAGGAAAATGCCGACGTGCAACGCACCATGTCGGCAGTGGCCGAGCAGGGGCTCGTGCCCGAGCAGTGGGGTGGCGACACCATCATGGTGGAAATGTCCGCCCAACAAGGTTTGGGAATCGACGACTTGCTCGAGCAGTTGCTGGTGGTCGCCGAAGTGGAAGAACTCACCGCCAACCCGAGTGGCCGCGCCAAGGGCTTCGTGCTCGAAGCGCGCCTCGACGTGGGTCGTGGTCCGGTTGCCACCGTGTTGGTGGACAAGGGCACGCTCAAGGTGGGCGATCCGATGGTGGCCGGTGCGGCATGGGGCCGCGTGCGCGCCATCATCAACGACCGTGGCGAACAGATCAAGGAAGCCGGCCCATCTGCACCCGTGCAGGTGTTGGGTCTCTCCGCCGTGCCGCAGGCCGGCGACGAGTTCCGAATCGCGCCCGACGACCGCACGGCTCGCACCGTTGCCGACTCGCGTGCGCAGCGTCAACGTTTGTTGGCCCAGCGTGGCGATGCGCGCACGCAAAAGGGCGTCAAGCTCGAGGACATCTTCACCCAGATTCAGGCCGGTGAGACCGCAACGCTCAACTTGTTGATCAAGGCCGACGTGCACGGCTCGTTGGAAGCCGTCACCGAGAGCTTGCGCAAGTTGGAGCGCGACGACGTGAAGGCCGCTTTCGTGCACCGCGGTGTTGGTTCCATCACCGAGAACGACATCACGCTTGCCGCTACCACGAACGCCACCATCATCGGTTTCAACGTGCGTCCGGATCGCAAGGTTCGCGATCTCGCCGAAGCCGAGAACGTGGAGATCCGCACCTACGAAGTGATCTACAAGGTGATCGAAGACATCGACAAGGCCATGAAGGGCTTGCTCGCGCCGGAGTTCGAGGAAGTGGTCACCGGCGAAGCCGAGGTGCGGGAACTGTTCCGTGCGCCGAAGGTTGGCGCGGTGGCGGGCTGTTTCGTTCGCTCGGGTGTCATCACCCGCGGCTCGAAGGTGCGCTTCTTGCGCGAAGGTGTCATCATCTGGAAGGGCGCCATCAACACGTTGCGCCGGTTCAAGGACGACGTGAAGGAAGTTCGCGAAGGCTTCGAGTGCGGTATCTCGCTTACCGACTTCCAGGACTTGAAGCAGGGTGACATCATCGAAACCTACGATCTGCGCGAGATCGAGCGCGTCTAATCGAGATGGCCGACCTGCAGTTCTACTTTGATCCGGTGTGCCCCTGGGCCTACATCACCTCTCGCTGGGTGGTGGAAGTACAGCAGCAACGCGGATACGACGTGTCGTGGAAGTTCATTTCGCTGTTCATGATCAACAACGATCGTGGTTACAACGAAGGCAACATGCCGTGGCGCGATGGTCACATGTCGGGCTTGCACGGCTTGCGTGTAGCGAGTGCTGCGCGCGCGGCTGCAGGGAACGAAGCCGTCGCCGCGGTGTACACCGCGTTGGGTAAGGCGATCCACGCGGAGAAGCGCCGCCCGAAGGATTCCACCGAGATGAAGGACTTCGCCCGCACCGTGTTGAGCGAAGCCGGGTTGAACCCGCAGTGGGCCGATAGTGCAACCGACGAGTTGCACGACGAGGTCATTCGGTACGAAACCACGCGAGCGCTGGAGCTCACCGGCAAGGACGTCGGCACACCGATTTTGGTGTTCCACCCGGAAAAGCCCAATCAGGCGAGCTTCTTTGGCCCGGTCATTTCGTCCATTCCACGCGGGGCAGAGGCGCTTCGCCTGTGGGACGCCGTGGAGACGATCGCCACCACGTCGGGCATGGCCGAGCTGAAGCGCTCGTTGCGCGCCGCACCATCATTCGACTGACGCCTCGCGTCGCCCATATCCGCACACCGACGCACGGTCAGCGTCGCTGACCTACGCTGGCGTCATGCAGGTTGTCTACACGCCCAAACACTTGTTGCACGATCCAGCCACCGAAATCGAAGCGAGCACCACGCATTCGCCCTTCGAGCACACGGGTCGCGCTGAAACGATCAAATCGGCACTCGCTGCCGACCCGCGCTTCACGTTTCGCGAACCCACCGACCACGGCACCGATCCGATCAAGGCAATTCACGATGAGGGCTTGATCGACTTTCTGTCCGTTGCGTGGGCCGAATACCAGAAGGTCGTCGGCGATCGTCGTGAAGTGGTGCCCGACTTCTTTTATCGCGACGAGATTCGCAACCAGATGGGTGCCACCAAGGAGCCCGAGGCAATCACGGCTCGCTTGGGTTGGTGGTGTTTCGAAACCACCACACCGTTGACGCAAGGCACGTACGAAGCCGCACGCGCCGCGGTGGACACCGCACTTACCGCGAGCGACGCCGTGTTGGGTGGAGAGCGCGCGGTGTACGGGTTGTGCCGCCCACCGGGACACCACGCCACGCGTGACTTGTACGGCGGCTACTGCTTCTTCAACAACGCCGCCATCGCCGCGCACGACATCGTGCGGCGCACCGGGGGAAAGGTCACCGTGCTCGACGTGGACTACCACCATGGCAACGGCACGCAGGAGATTTTCTACGATCGCGATGACGTGCAGTACGTGTCGTTGCACGGCGATCCGCGTCGCGCGTACCCGTACTTCACCGGCCATGCCGACGAAACCGGCACGGGCAAGGGTTTGGGTTCCACCTTCAACGTGCCGTTGGCCAAGCGCACCGCCGACGACGCGTACATCTCCGCGCTGTCGACGTGCGCAGAAAAGATTGCAGCGTTCAAACCCACCGCGTTGATCGTGTCGCTCGGTCTCGACACGTTCATCACCGACCCGATCGCCGACCTGGCGGTGACCACCGAAGGGTTTGCTCGCAGCGGAGCGTTGCTGGCGCAGTTGGGTTTGCCCACCGTGGTGCTGCAAGAGGGTGGCTACGACGTGCAGGCGCTCGGACGCAACGTGCACGCCTGGTTGACGGGTTTCGGCGCCTAGTCGCGCGACGACGGCAGCTGGATGCGTTAGTCGTTGCGCTGATCGCGCAGGTACGCCTCGAACTGCGCGGCCAATTCGTCACCCGACGGAATGTCGGCGGTGTCGTCATCGCGCTGATGTGCCGCGTCGTAGGCCGACTCCAGTTGTGACAGCAGTTGTGCGTGTTCGGGGTTGGAGGCAACCAGGGTGTCGAGTCGCTCGCGATGCGCGGTGGCGTCGGCGCGAGCCGCACTGACGTCGAGCGAGATACCACCCGTATCGCACACCGCGCCGAGCAGCGCCACGGTGGCTGCCGGATACGGCATGGTGGTGGCGTAGTGCGGTACTTGTGCCCAAATGCCGATGGATGGAATGCCACGTCCGGTGAGCACGTGCTCCAGCACCGCTTCGATACCGGCGGGAACGTCCACCGAACTACGTACGTAGGGCAGCGAGACGATTGCATCCGACGATGGGGAAGTGCACGACAAGTTCACAGCGCGCGTGTGCGGTGTGGCGAACGGATAGGCGCCGAGTCCGATCATCTTTCGAACACCGAGCTGTGTGGCGAGTTCGCCGACGCTGGCGGCGAACTGATTCCATTTGGAGTCGGGCTCGTGACCGGTGAGCAGCAGAATCTCCTTGCCGTTGATGTCGTGTCCGAGCATGATCTCCGTCGACGGCCAATCCAGGCGGGTGTTGATGCCTTCGCGAAGCTCCATGGTGGGGCGACGGGCGCGAAAGTCGAGGTATTCGTCGGCGTTGAAGGTGACCAGCGTGGTTGCACCCGACACGTCGATGAGTCGTGTCATTGCCGCATGTGCGGCCGAACTGGCATCGATCCAACCCTGCAGCATCACCACCAGCAACGGTGACGACAGCGTCGGCATTTTCGCATAGCTCTCGTGCAGGCGGTACGAGTCGGGTGTCGAACCTGGCGACGACATCTGGCTCGTCAGTGTAGGCGCGAGAGCGACCGGTGTGCGGCTGTGACTGCTGCCTCAACCTGGGCGGCAAACGGTGCCAACTCGTCGGCCGAACGATCACCGAGTGCACCGCCGAGGTAGCGCGCGTACACACCTTCGATGATGCAGGCGAGTTTCCAGAATGCGAACGCGGTATAGAAGTCCAGCTGCGAAACGTCGCGTTTGGTGATGCGGGCGTACCGCTCCACCAGGTCGGCGCGGTTGAGGAATCCTTTCACGCGGTTTGCCTGTGCCTGCCAGGCCGACGATTCGTCGTCGGGGCCGGTGTAATACGCCATGAGCAGACCGAGGTCGGCGAGCGGGTCGCCGAGCGTGCAGATTTCCCAGTCGAGTACGGCAACGATGCGACCGTCGTCGTTGACGATGCAATTGTCGAGTCGGTAGTCGCCATGCACGATGGTGGCGGGACCTTGCTCGGGAATGTGCTTGACCAACGCGTCGTGCATCTCGTCGAGCAGAGGCAGGTCGCGGGTTTTCTGTGCGTTGAATTGCCCGTACCAACGCTTGAGTTGTCGGGCGATGTAACCCTCGTGGCGCGCAAGATCGGCGAGGCCCACTTCTTCCAGGTTGACCGCGTGGATTGCGGCCATCGTGTCGATGAGCGACTCGCTCGCCGTGCGTCGAGCCTGTTCGGTGAGCACGCGCTCGGCGATGGTGGCGTCACGCACCACGTGACCGTCCACGAAACCCATCACGTAGAACGGCGCTCCGTTGACGGCGGGGTCGTTGCACATCGCCAATGCCGGAGCAACCGGTACGTCGGTATTGCGCAGTGCGTGGATGATGCGGTGCTCGCGCCCCATGTCGTGCGCACTCGCGAGCGTGTGTGACAACGGCGGGCGTCGCAATACGTACTTTGTGCCCTTGGCGTCGGTGAGCTTGAACGTGAGGTTGGAGTGTCCGCCCGCGATCACCTCGGAGGTGAACGGTGGAGTAAATCCCGCCACGTGTTCAGCCAGCCACGGGGTGACGGTGGCGGTTGCGATGCCGTCGCGGGCCGCGTCCACCATGCGGCAAAACTACTCGTTCACGCGCTGGTAGGGCACGGTTCGCCGAAGCTGGTACGGCACGGTTCGCCGAGCGGTATCGTGAGCGCGTGAGTTCCGCGGTCGGCGTCATCGATGTCAGCGATGCAACCTTTCAGAAAGAGGTCATCGAGCGTTCCAAAACCACTCCGGTGGTGGTGGATCTCTGGGCCACCTGGTGTGGGCCGTGCAAGACCCTCGGCCCCATCTTGGAAAAGGTGGTGTCGGCCACTGGCGGCAAGGTGGTGCTCGCCAAGGTGGATGTCGACAAGAACCCGGCGATTGCGCAGGCATTCCAAGTGCAGTCGATTCCAGCCGTCTATGCGCTGAAGAACGGCCAAGTAGTTGATGGCTTCATGGGCGCCTTGCCAGAGCATGAAGTGAAAACGTTCGTAGGCAAGTTGGCACCAGGTGACGAGATCGTGGATGTCGCCACCTTGCTCGCGCGCGGTGATGAAGCAAGTTTGCGTGAAGCACTGAAGATGGAGCCCACCAACGAACAGGTGGTGTTGGCTCTCGGTGCGTTGCTGTTGTCGAACAACGCGGTCACCGATGCGTTGGAAATCCTGCAACGCGTGCCGCAAACCCCCAAGGTGGCTGCGCTGGTGGAGCGCGCCAAGGCCATGTTCGTTCCCGAGGACAACTACGCAGTGCAGCTCGATGCGCTGTTGCCGCTGGTGAAGGCCGACGAGGAGGCCCGCAAGCGATTCCTCGAAATCCTCGACACGATGGGGCCGGGCGATCCGCGCACCGCCACGTACCGTCGCAAGATGACGGGAATGCTCTTCGCATAATCTTCCGATTTCGGCTCGCCGTGCACACAGCAGGGCGTGGAGATCTTCTGGGAATGGTGGCGCTGGCTCGGTTGGCGTCGCGTCGTCGCCGTGGCGATTGCAACACCCATTGCGGCAGTGGTGGTGTGGTGGATGGTGCGACTGCCTGCACCGCCGGTGGAGAACTTCATTCCGATGGCGCCGGGTGTTGACACGCCGGCGGCCACGCTTTCGCCGGGTTCGCTCACACCGCTCGATTCAACACAACTCGAGGTGCTCACACCGCTCGACACCCTCGCGCCAGCACGCATTGTCGTGCACGTCGTTGGCGCGGTGCAGCAACCGGGCGTGTATCACTTCAACGCCGGAGCTCGCGGTGACGATGCGCTGCGTGCTGCCGGCGGTCACACCAACGATGCCGATTTACGGCGAGTGAATCTGGCTACAACGCTCTTTGACGGTCAACAGTTCGTCATCCCACGAAAGGGTGAGCAGCTTGCCACCACGGTGCCGCCGTCGGGTGGAGGATTCGACAGCGGACCGAGTGGCGACTCCGGCAACGAGGCACCCACCACGTCGCGTCTGGTGGACCTCAACCGTGCAACGGTGGTAGAGCTCGATCAATTGCCTGGCGTTGGGCCGTCTACTGCACGCGCGATCGTCGATCATCGCATGCGTAACGGACCGTTTGCATCGGTGGACGATTTGCTTGCCGTGCGCGGGATTGGCCCCGCGAAACTGGCAGAGCTGAAGCCCTTCGTTCGGGTGTGATGCGTGGCGCGCACGGTGTGATGCGTGGCGCTGACGACGTGCTACAGCACGCTGAGCGCAAACATCGCAAAGCCCGCGAATCCGCCGACCGTCATCGCCAGGGCGAGAGGCCACATCACCGACCACCAGTCGCGCCAGTCGGCGATGGGTCGCTTGGTGGCACGATGCGCAGCCCACTGACCCAACCCGAACCACAGCGCCAGGCTGAGCGCCACGCCAATCGCAATGGTGCTGACTCCGGTGGTGATCGGCACTCCGAAGGCCACCAGCAGCGGACACGCGGCAATGATCAACGCGAAGCCCGCAACTCCCGTGATACGTCCCGGCAACAACAAGAGCACACCGCCGAACGCAGCGACGATCGCGCTGCCGGCAAGAGCGTAGATGCCGCCCTTGCGCCGCAACTCGGTGCGATAGGCGACCACGCCACCTGGAACCGCCACGTGCGCCATGTTATTCGTTCGTCGACTGACGTAGCGACATTGCGTGGAGGCTCGGTGCACGCGCGATTCGTTGTCGTTGCCGTGTGGTGCTGTATTGCTGCGCGAATGGGAAGCGAAGCTGCGTCACGTGTACCGATGATTGATTCGCTTGCTGGTGTGAGCGCCGTTGTGGTGCCATGGCGATTGGTGTGGTGGGTGCTCATTGGCGCCACGATTACAGCAACCCTCGTTCCGCGCGACGCAACGCCCAGTCGACCACCTGTGTTGTTCGGTCCACGGGGCTGGCTCGCCGTCATGGTCACTCTCACCGTGTTGCACGGTGCCGTGGAGTGGCATCACTTGGCAACGCCCCGAACGGGGGAGTTCTCGGGAGTTGCGACTGCGCGCTCCGACGCAGCGCCGAGGAGCTATGGCGCCTCGGTTGGGGGATCCGGCCCGGTCGGTGGATCCGGCCAGGTCGGTGGATCGTCCTCGCGGGCGACTGCGACCACGCTCATCGTGGAACTCGATGGAGAAAACTTTCGCCTCACGTTGCACGGCAGTGCCCGCAACACGATTCGCACCGTGAAGATGGGCGACCGGCTGCTGCTCGATGCAGAGCGGGTGGCGTACGACTCGCGCAGATTGCGCTTTTCTGCGGGGCGTCATGTGCAAGGGGAGTTACGCAATATCACGGTGCACGCCACCGCACCTGCGCCAACACTGTGGCATCGCGCAGCGAACCGTATCCACGAACTCGTCGACCGTGGCGCACGCACCATGCAACCCAACGACGCCGCTCTCGTGCGCGGATTGGTGTTGGGTGACGAATCACGCCAGCCATCACGCATGACCGAGGCGTTTCGCGGAGCCGGGCTGGGGCATCTCCTTGCGGTGTCGGGGCAGAACGTAGTGCTCATCTTGGCTGCGCTCACGCCGATGTTTCGCCGCTTCACACGCTGGTGGCGACTCTCTGCTGCTCTCGGCGTGGTGGCGATGTTTGCTGTGATTACGCGCCTGGAGTCCAGCGTGATTCGCGCAGCAGTCATGGCCGGCGTGGTGCAGGTGGGGTATGCGATTGGTCGCGACGTGTTGCCGCTGCGTGCGCTTGCCTTCACGGTGATCGGCATCGTCTCTGTAGATCCACTCGCCACGTGGTCGGTGGGGTTCGTGTTGTCGGTGGCGGCAACGACGGGACTGATTGCGATAACACCGCACCTGGGAAGTTCCATCTTTTCGGCCACCACTGCGGCACAGCTCGGTGTCATGCCGTTCGTGTTGCTGTGGTTCGGCTCGATGCCGATCATCGCACTCGTCACCAACGTGCTCGCCGTTCCCGTCGCATCGCTCGTGATGATGACGGGGCCACCCTTGCTCGCGGTTGCGGCCTTCGTTCCTGATTCCATCGCCGCCGTCGTGAATGCGCCCGTGGTGGCAGCCACGCGGTGGGTGTGGTGGGTGGCCGAACTTGGCGCTCGCGTGCAGGTGCCCGCAATGGCCAACTGGGTGGCATGGGGCGCGGTGGTGGTGGGTCTCGTTTGGCGCGCGCGCCGCTCCTGAGCCAGCGCCACCGCGGAACTCGCACCACGGCACACCGCCGTGCGAGGCTGGAAGGGTGCCGTCCTATCTCATCACCGGTGACGACGTCCGGCTGATCTCGGCGCAGCTCTCCGACTTGGTCGACCAGCTGGTGGGGGACGCCGACCGCTCGTCGGTGTACGAGTCATTCGACTTTGCCGAGGTGCAGTCCGACGATCGCGATGCGATGGTGGCCCAAGTGGTGAATGCCGCACAGACGCAGTCGCTCTTTGCCGACTTCAAGGTGGTGGTGGCGCGCAACGTCGATACCACGCCGCTTGATAACGCTCCGCTCGTCGACTACTTGCGCGCGCCGTTGGAGCACTGCCATCTCATTTTCACTGCCTCGGGACGCTTGCCGAAAGCGCTCAACGATGCGCTGAAGAAGGCCGGCACCGCCATGTTCGAAACCACGCCGCCGTCGAAGCGTCGCGAGTTGGTGGAGTGGTACAAGACCAAGTTCATCGAGGCCGGCCTCAAGATCGACGCCGTTGCACTGGAAGAAGTGGTGGAGTGGCTCGGGCAGGACTCCGCACGTCTTCCTGGTTTGCTCGACGTGTTGGTTTCCACGTTCGGTGAAAAGCAGCGCCTGTCGTTCGAGGACGTGAGCCCGTTCCTCGGGCAAGCCGGTCACGTGCAGCCGTGGGATCTCACTGATGCCATCGACGGTGGCGACACCGCCAATGCGCTCTTCATGTTGCGACGCATGCTGCGCAGTGGCGAGTTCCATCCGTTCCAGATCATGTCGTTGCTCCACAACCACTATGTGAAGGCGTTGCGACTCGATGGTTCGGGTGCGGCCGACCCGGTGCAAGCGATGACCCTCATCGGATCACGCAGCGATTTTCAGGGACGCAAGTATTTGGAGTTGTCGCGTGCGCTCGGTTCCACCAAGGTGACCGATGCCGTGCACTTGCTCGCGCGAGCCGACCGTGCGCTGCGCGGGGGAACGGGGTTGGAGAACGAAGTAGTGCTCGAAGTGTTGGTGGCGCGACTCAGTCGTTTGCTTCCACCGAAGCCGTCGCGCAAGCCGGCGCGAAAAGGCGCTACTTCGCGACGATAGAGAGGCGCCAGCACGCGGCGCGAAAAGGCGCTACTTCGCGGCGTTGATTTGACGCATCAAGCGGCTCTTGCGACGTGCCGCTTGCTTTGGATGAATGATGCGCTTGGCTGCCGCCATGTCGAGGCGCTTCACTGCCAAACGGAGTGCTTCTGCGTTCTCCGGGGTGCCCTTGGTCTCACGAACGGCCTTCACGCGGGTGCGCAATTCGCTCTTCACGGCCTTGTTGCGCTCGGTGCGCTTGGCGTTGGTGATGATGCGCTTTTTCTGACTCTTGATGTTTGCCATGGCTCACTCACGCTACCAGCGCATCGTCGGTGCCTGACGGCCACACGCCCCGCCACCCGAGGTGCGCATCGTCGGTGCCTGCGCACCGATGAAGAGTAGAATTTTCGCAGGTTTCAGCCCGAAATTCCGTGGGGTGAAACAGCCCCTCATGGAACAGTCCCGCATCCGCAACTTCTCGATCATTGCGCACATCGACCACGGCAAGTCCACCTTGTCGGACCGTATTTTGGAGCTCACCAAGGCCGTCGATGCCCGTGACATGCGCGCGCAATACCTGGACTCCATGGATCTGGAGCGTGAGCGCGGCATCACCATCAAGGCACAGAACGTGCGCGTGTCGTGGAAAGACCACATGCTGCACCTCATCGACACTCCTGGGCACGTGGACTTCGGTTACGAAGTGAGCCGTTCCCTCGCTGCGTGCGAAGGCGTGGTGTTGGTGGTGGATGCCGCTCAGGGCATCGAAGCACAAACCCTGGCCAATTGTTATCTCGCGTTGGAGAGCAACCTGGAGATCGTTGCTGCGTTGAACAAGATCGATCTTCCTGCAGCCGACCCGGATCGCTTCGCGATGGAAATCGAAAAGGTGCTCGGCATTCCCGCCGAGGACATCCTTCGTATCTCGGCGAAGACGGGCGAAGGTGTGCCGGAGTTGTTGGACGCCGTGGTGGCGCGAATTCCGGCGCCGAAGGGTGATCCGAACGCGCCGTTGCAGGCGTTGATCTTCGACAGTCAATACGACCAGTACCGCGGTGTGGTGTCGAGCGTGCGAGTGATGAATGGTCGCATGCGCAAGCGCGACAAGGTGTTGTTCATGCAGGCCGGCGCCGAGCACGAAGTGCTGGAAATCGGTGCGCGTCGCCCCACCACCCAGGAAGTGGACGAGCTCAGCACGGGTGAGGTGGGGTATCTCATCGCCGGCGTGAAGGATGTCGGCGAAGCCCGTTCGGGTGAAACGGTCACTCACGTAGCGCATCCGGCGGAAAAGGCGTTGGAGGGGTATCGCGACCCCAAGGCCATGGTGTTTTGCGGATTGTTCCCGATCGACGCCGACGACTTCGAGGTGTTGCGCGAGAGCTTGCAGAAGCTCAAGCTCAACGATGCGTCCATCTCGTACTTGCCCGAGTCGTCGGGGGCGTTGGGCTTCGGTTTCCGTTGCGGCTTCCTCGGGCTCTTGCATATGGAAATCGTGAAGGAGCGTTTGGAGCGCGAGTTCAACCTTGCCCTCATCGCCACTGCGCCGTCGGTGCAGTACCGCGTGTTGCGCACCGACGGCGAAATCGAAGTGGTGGACAACCCGGCCGAACTTCCTGCCACGGTGAACATCGAGGAGATCGAGGAACCGTTCTTCAAGGTGAGCATCATCACGCCGAAGGACTACACGGGCGCGCTCATGGAGTTGTGCCAAACGCGTCGCGGCGAGATGACCAAGCTCGAATATCTCTCGCCCGAACGTGTGGAGATGCAGTACATGCTTCCGCTCGCCGAAGTGGTGGTGGACTTCTTCGATCAGTTGAAGAGCAAGTCGCAGGGGTACGCGAGCCTCGACTACGAGTTGCACGGCTACCGCAGCAGCGACTTGGTGCGTGTCGATATTTTGCTCAACGGCATTCCGGCCGATGCGTTCAGCACCATCGTGCATCGCGAGAAGGCGTACGCCTACGGCAACCGAATGTGCGAGAAGTTGAAGAAGCTGATTCCACGACAGATGTTCGACATTCCGATCCAGGCGGCCATCGGCGGCAAGGTCATTTCACGCGAGACCGTGAAGGCCAAGCGCAAGGACGTGCTCGCCAAGTGTTACGGCGGCGACATTTCGCGCAAGCGAAAACTGCTGGACAAGCAGAAGGAAGGCAAGAAGAAGATGAAGGCCATCGGTCGCGTGGAAGTGCCTGGCGACGTGTTTATTTCTGCACTCAAGCTCGATGACTGACGCCGCGCCCGTGGCGCCGGCGCACGACTCCGCCGTCAACGCAGCCGCGCCGGCACACGACGCGTCAT
>JBBANV010000009.1:0-5767 GCA_040401775.1 Ilumatobacteraceae bacterium | reverse complement strand
GCGCCGGCGCACGACTCCGCCGTCAACGCAGCCGCGCCGGCACACGACGCGTCATCGGCCGGCATGTTCCGTTCGCTGAAGGGCTTCAACCCGCGTCTGTATTTCGCCGGGTTGCTCCTCAGCAACATCGGTTCGTGGCTGCAGGGCACGGCGATGGCTTACCTGGTGTATCGCCTCACGGGTCGTGCATCGGACCTGGGTTACAACGTGGCGTTCCAGTTCCTGCCGATGCTGGTGCTCGGCACGTGGGCTGGTGGCTTGGCCGATCGCTTCAATCGCCGCACCATCATGACCATTACGCAGTCGTTGCTTGCCGTGCAGGCGGTGGTGTTGGGAATTCTCGATCTCACGGGGAACATCTCGCTGGAAGTGGTGTGGGGGTTGTCCTTCTTCTATGGGGTGTTGTTGGCGCTCGACAATCCGGCTCGGCGTGGGTTGATCACCGAGTTGGTTCCCATCTCGCAGCTCAGCAATGCGATGTCGATGAACACCGCGGTGATGACCGGTTCGCGAGTGTTTGGTGCAGCACTTGCGGCACTCCTCGTCGGCCCACTTGGCACGGGCTGGCTGTTCGTCTTCAACGGCATTTCGTATGCGGCGATGATCTACGGCATCATCGGCCTGCGCAAGGCGGAGATGATCGTCGCCGTCAAGCGTCCGGCTGGTGGCCAGCCGGTGCGCGAAGTGTTGCGGTACGTTCGCTCGAATCGTCGACTGTCGTCGATGTTCTTTGCCTACATCGTGGTGAGCACGTTCGCGTTCAACTACAGCGTGGTGTTTCCGAAGTTGGCCGACGTCAACTGGGGGAGCGACAACGCTTTCGGTTGGCTGCTCACCATCACAGGTGTTGGCAGCATCGCGGGCGCATTGGTTACCGCACGATTCCCGCGGGTGTCGTTGCGCTGGTTGGTGATCAACGTCGGTGTGCTGGGAGCAGCGAACATCGGTGTGGCGTTCTCGCCGAATCTTCTGATTGCGTTCCTGCTCTGCGTGCCGCTTGGTTTCGGTGGGGCAGCGATGATTGCCTCGGGCAACGCCATCAGCCAACAGGAGTCACCGCCCGACATGCGCGGGCGCCTCCTTGCGCTCACGGCCGTGGCGTTTCTCGGGAGCACGCCAATCGGCGGTCCCATCACCGGGGTGATTGCCGACTACGTATCACTCGAGTGGTCGATGGCCTACGGCGGAGTCACCTGTTTCGCCTGCGTAGCACTGCTCGCATGGTGGTGGAGGTAGGTTCGGCAGCAATGGGAACGTCGATCATCTGGTTTCGTCGTGATTTGCGACTCGCGGATCATCCTGCGCTGAACGCGGCTCTCGCGCACGGCACCACCACGCCGCTGTTCGTTCTCGATCCGTTGTTCGTCAAGCGCTCGGGCGCAGCGCGAATGGCGTTCATGTTGCGCAATCTCCGTTCGCTCGATGCGTCGATGAATCGCGCCGTGGTGGTGCGCCACGGCGATCCACTCGACATCGTTCCACGATTCGTCAAGGAAGTCGGCGCCGACAAGGTGTTCGTCAGTGCCGACTTCGCTCCGTATGGGGCGAGTCGCGACAACGAGGTTGCCGCCCGACTGCAAGCGATGAGCGTGGAGTTGGTTCGTGTCGGCTCTCCGTACGCAGTGAATCCGGGAACCGTTCGCAAGCCCGACGGCACGCCGTATGCGGTGTTCACGCCGTTTTCCCGCGGTTGGATAGCGCACGGCTGGGACGCGCCGCTGCCCGTGCCCACCAACATGAATCTGCGTGGCGCCCCCGACATCAAGTGCGATGGCATTCCGGCCGAGCCAACGCTGCCTACATCGCTAACCGCAGGCGGCAGCGTGGCACTGCCTACTGCGGGTGAGGACGCCGCGTGGGCCCGCTGGGAGCTGTTCGCCTCCGACGCCCTCAGTCGTTACAAGGAAGAGCGCAACAATCCCGATCGTGACGGTTGCAGCATGTTGTCGCCGTATCTCCGTTTCGGCGTGTTGCATCCGCGTCAGCTGTTGGCGGAGCTGAAGCCCGACAAGAATCACGATCACTACCGCAGCGAGTTGGGTTGGCGCGAGTTTTACGCCGACGTGTTGCACCACCAACCGCACACCACGTGGAAGAACCTGCAACCGAAGATGGCGGCGATGCCCGTGGACACCGACGCCAAAGCCAAGCAACGTTTCGCATTGTGGTGCGAGGGTCGCACGGGGTATCCGATCGTCGACGCGGGTATGCGACAGATGTTGGCCACCGGCTGGATGCACAATCGCGTGCGCATGATCGTGGCGAGTTTCTTGGTGAAGGACCTGCACTTGCCGTGGCAGTGGGGTGCGAAGTTCTTCATGATGCATTTGGTGGACGGCGACATTGCGTCCAACAATCACGGCTGGCAGTGGACCGCCGGCACGGGCACCGACGCTGCGCCGTACTTTCGCATCTTCAATCCGGCGATGCAGGCGGAAAAGTTCGACCCAACGGGTGCGTACGTGCGAACGTGGATTCCCGAGTTGCAGGAGGTGCCCGACAAGTTCGTGCACACACCGGCGGAAAATCCGGCAGGCCTTCCGAAGGGCTATGTGGCGCCGATGGTCGATCATGGTCACGAGCGCGATGAGGCACTTCGTCGATACAAATTGGTCACGGGCAAGTAGCACGGCGCTATCGACGCCTGCGGTGGCGCGACATACGCCAACGGTGGCGCGACATGCGCCACGCTCGGCGCGACTGGCACCCTTGCGCTCAGTAGCCTGAAAGTCACGATCATGGCCGCAAGTGGTGTAGACGACCGCAGAATCGCCATTCTCCGCAAGGTGATTGAGCACTACGTCACCACCGGTCAACCCGTCGGTTCCAACCACATTGCGTCGATGCCCGGGGTTTCCGTGTCGGCAGCCACCATTCGCAACGACATGGCCGCGCTCGAAGCCGATGGCTATCTCGCCCAGCCCCATACATCGGCCGGTCGTGTGCCGACCGACAAGGGCTACCGCGTATACGTGGATCATCTCACCACCACCGACGTGGCGAAGGCGGGCCGTCTCGACACGGTGAGCCGCCAGCGTCTCGGCGATTTCTTCGACTCGGCCCACTTCCGCCTGGAGGAAACGCTCCATCGCACCTCGCTGTTGTTGGCGCAACTCACCAACTACACCGCCGTGGTGACGGGGCCGTCGGTGTCGGAGGCCGTGGTTCGCTCCGCCCATGTCGTGGCGCTCAACGATCGACTCGGCACGGTGGTGGCGGTGTTGTCCAACGGCGATATCGAAAGCGAACAAATCGAGTTCGCCACGCGGCCAAGCGACATGCAGATTGCGCTCGCCAATTCGCGACTGAACGAAACCCTCGTCGGCAAGACCCTCGGCGATGCCACCTTCACTTCGCGTGTGTCCCAGCACGGCGAGTCGGCGCGCACGAACCAATCGAGTCGAACCGACGGTGTCGATGCCGATGTCGAATCGCTGGTCGGACGCGCCGTGGCGGCGGTTACCGAAGGCAAGCGTCGCGACAGCGTGTTCGTGGGTGGCACTGCAAGCCTCACCACAGCATTCGACGCGGTGGAAGTGGTGCGTTCGGTGCTCGAAACGCTCGAACAGCAGTACGTGGTGGTGTCGCTGGTTCGCGACATGCTGAGTCGTGGTGTGAGCGTGGCCATCGGAGCCGAAACCGGTGTGGAACCGTTGAGCGTGTGCTCCGTGGTGCTCGCTCCGGTGGTGCGTGATGGTGAGACCATCGGCAGTGTTGGTGTGTTGGGCCCTACGCGCATGAATTATCCGGCAGCTCTCGCAACGGTGGAAGTGGTGAGCGATCGCCTCGGCCGCCGTCTCACCGAAGGCTGATTCCACGATGCAGCGCCACGAAGGTTCCTTGAGCAATGTCGACTGACTTTTACGAACTGCTCGGAGTAGCGCGCACCGCATCGGCCGATGAAATCAAGCGCGCCTATCGCAAGTTGGCGCGTGAGTTGCATCCCGACAAGAACCCGGGCAACAAAGAGGCCGAAGAAAAGTTCAAGCAAGTGTCTCGTGCCTACGAAGTGTTGAGCGACGACGAATCGCGTGCGCGTTACGACCGCTTCGGTGAAGCGGGTATGAACGGGGGCGGCGGTGGGGATCCGTTCGGCGGTGGCGGCTTTGGCGACATCATCGATGCATTCTTTGGTGGCGGTTCGCCGTTCGGTGGACGCTCGGGGCCGAGTGGTCCGCCACGTGGACAAGATCTCGAAGTCATCGCTGACATCTCCTTCGTCGATGCCGTGTTTGGTTCGCAACAGGAAGTCAAGGTGCGAAGTGCGGTGGCATGCGACGACTGCGAGGGCAGCGGCGCAGCGAAGGGTACGCAACCCACCACCTGCAGCGAATGTCGCGGTGCGGGGCAGGTGCGTCGTGTGCGTCAGAGTGTGCTCGGCCAAATGGTCACCACCAGTGCGTGTCCGCGTTGTAACGGCGCAGGCCAGATGATTGCGAATCCTTGCGCTTCATGTCGCGGCGAGGGTCGCGTGGTGAAGGAAGTGTCGCTCAATGTGGAGGTTCCGGCTGGCGTCGATACGGGTCAAACCCTGCGCCTCACCGGCCGTGGCGCAGTCGGGCCACGCGGGGGAGCAGCCGGCGACTTGTACGTGCACATGCGAGTGGCAGCGCACGACCGTTGGCGTCGTGAAGACGACGATCTGGTTACCGACGTTCCGGTATCGATTGCCCAGGCGGCGCTCGGAACCGAATTCGATCTCGAAACGCTCGACGGTACGGAGCATTTGGTGATCCCCGCCGGCGTGCAGCATGGTCACGAGTTCGTCCTGCGTGGTCGTGGTGTGCCGCGTCTCGGACAGGGCGGCCGAACCCGTGGTCGTGGCAATTTGCGTGCTCGCGTGGTGGTGGAGGTGCCGACCAAGTTGTCGTCCCAGGAGCGCGATCTCTTGCGCCGTTTCGCCGAATCGCGTGGCGAGCAGGTGGGCGATGACGGCATCGTGTCGAAAATCAAGTCGGCGTTTTCGTGATTGATGCCTTGCGCAATTCGGTTGCGCACGTGTTCGTCGACCATCTCGAGACGCCGTCACTCAGCGACAACGACGAGCATCATCTTTCGCGGGTGTTGCGCTTGCGCGATGGCGAAAGTGTGACGGCCAGCGATGGTCGCGGTGGGTGGCGTTCGTGCGTGTGGGCAGATGGCACACTTCGCGCTTCGGGTGACGTCGTCACCGTTGCAGCACCTGCACAGCGGATTGGTGTGGCGTTCGTGCCGGTGAAGGGTGATCGCAACGAGTGGTCGGTGCAGAAACTCACCGAGATTGGTGTGGACGACATCATCCTGTTGGCCCCAACTCGCCACTCCGTGGTGCGTTGGTCGGATGCCGACAAGCAACTTCGCAAATTGCGCGTGGTGGCACGTGAGGCCGCCATGCAATCGCGTCGGGTGTGGTTGCCCGCGGTGTCGGGGCTCGTGTCGCTGGTCGACGCTCTTGCCATGCCGGGCGCCGCAGTGGCCGACCCGGCCGCGTCGTCTCCCGCATGGTCTGCGCCGCTCGACTCGTCGCCCGCCGCGCCGAATCGTGCTTCCCCTGCACTCATCGTCGTGGGCCCCGAGGGCGGCTTCGATGACGACGAAATCCCTGCCAACGTTCCGCGAGTAAGTCTGGGTGACACGATCCTGCGCGCCGAAACTGCCACACTGGTGGCAGCAACGTTGCTTGCTGCTCGGCGTTCTGCAGTCGGTGGAGCAGCGTTGCATGCTTCGGCATCACCCGCGAAAGGAGCCTCATGAGCGATATCGACGCCATTTCTGGCGACGGCGCCGG
>JBBANV010000008.1:17696-35081 GCA_040401775.1 Ilumatobacteraceae bacterium | reverse complement strand
ACCAAGCCGGTTCGCAGCTTGGGCGTGAAGAACGTCGACTTCGGTGGCATCAGCAAACGCTCGTCGGCGGTCCGTCGAATCTCGGCAATGCTCGTCGGACGAATGAATACTGCAACCTGTGCGTGGCCGGCGTTGAGTTGGGCGATGACCTCGTCAAAACCATGCTGATACGCCACCTCATGATTTACGGTTCGTAGCGCAGCTTCGAGGCGATCGCTATCGAGATCTCGCAAACCAGGGAAGGCATCGGGCTTTGGTGTGAGCCACCAGCCCGCGCCAGAGCCGTCGACCATGCACAACGAACCGCGCTCCGACATTTCGGGGATGATTCGTTTGGTGACACTGCCGTTGACGGGTTCGACGTGGAACTTCGTGCTCACCACACTGCGTAGTTCGTCGGCGGTGATTCCTCGGTACAAACGGTGAATTGCTGCGATGCTCAACTGTTGCTCGACCAGTTCGCCAACGTAAGTCATGGTGGTGGTTGCTGCTTCGGCAAGGGGAGTGCCACGCATCTCGTCGCGATAGGTGCGGGCAATTGCGTAACGATGATGCCCATCGGCAATGAGTACGGGGGCCGACGATACGAGGGAAGCTATTGATCGCACGCGCATCGGTTCGTCCACTCGCTCGACGCGGTGCGTAACCCCATGATCGTCGACGAATTCACCAAGCAATTCGCCTGCGGCAATGAACGCGTCGGTGAGCTGTTCGCGCAACGACAAACCCCACACGGGTGACAAGTTCGCCCGAGTGGCACGCGTGAGATCGAGCCGGTCGGTCTTGGCCTTTGGCGTGGTGCGCTCGTGGGGTAGTACGCCGTCGGCGCCTTCATCCACTACTTCCAGTGCACCGATCACACCCACGGTGTTGCGGCGATCACCGCGTGTATCAACGAAGCTCATTCGGTACAGCGTGAATGAGGGTCGTGCATCCAACTGCAGAACACCGTCGCTACGCCACGTCGCCAGAGTGGCGGCGGCAGTTGCATACGGGTTGTCGCCAACTGGGAGGTCCACTGCCACCACGTTGTGTGGGTGCAAGGACATCAACTTGCTTCGATCGTTGTTGCTGAGTACGTCGTATGGCGGTGCGGTCACCAATGACAAATCGTGGTCGGCTCGGTATCTCAACGCGCGGAAGGGAGCGAAGATCGGCACCGAACAAGATTGGCAGGTCGACACGGGTATTCCAAGTAGCGTCGGATGTGCGTGAAAGCACCAATTCTCTGCGATCTCGACGGCGTTGTGTGGTTGATGCACCAACCAATACCGGGTTCGGTCGACGCGATTGCGCGCCTACGGGCGGCGAGCCATCGCGTGCTGTTCGTTACCAACAATTCTTCGGCGACAGTGGCCACGCAAGAAGCGGCGCTGGGAAAGATTGGGATTCCCGCCGAGGGTGATGTGTGCACATCGGCTCAAGCCGCGGCACTTCTTCTCACCGAGGGGGAGCGAGTACTGGTAGCTGGAGGGCCGGGAATCGTAGAAGCGATTGAACGCGTGGGTGCCGTGGTGGTGGCACGTACCGACGACGACATCACCGAAGCAGAATTCGCTGCGAAGGCAAGCAAGGTCGACACCGTGATGGTGGGATACCACTCGTCGTTCAACTATCGCGGGCTCACACGAGCGGTCACACCAATCCTGGCCGGTGCGCGCCTGGTCGGCACCAACGACGATCCGACCTACCCGACACCAGCCGGGCTCATCCCGGGTGGTGGAGCGATTCTGGCGGCAATTGCCAAAGCTGGCGGGGTTCGTCCGATCATCGCCGGGAAGCCGTTCGCGCCGATGGGTCAACTCGTGCGCAAACGACTCGGCATCGACGACCTGAGCGTTGCGTGGATGGCCGGCGACCGCGACTCCACGGATGGCGCGTTTGCCCGACTCGTTGGCGCGAAGTTTGGGCTCATGCTCTCGGGTGTGAGCGAGACACCCGATGATCGCACCGTTGCCCCGGATGGCGTGTTCGAGAATCTTGCGGCACTTGCCGACAACGTGCTCGGCACGGACTCGAACCCATAACACGTGACGCACCCGCAGCGAATCGATCGCGCGTTGGTGTCGGCGGGCTTGGCGCGCTCGATCGAAGAAGCACACGAACTCATCGCTGACGACCGGGTCACGGTGAACGGGGCACCGGTAATGAATGCGGCGCGACAGGTGTCGGCGCGCGACCATGTCGCGGTGGTGGAGGTCGCCAAGTTCGTCAGCAGGGGCGGCCTCAAGTTGGAAGCGGCACTCGACGCTCTCGGCGTGTCCGTGTCGGGTGCCAGAGTCCTGGATGCAGGAGCATCGACGGGAGGTTTTGTGGACTGTCTCCTGCAGCGTGGAGCCGCCCACGTCGTGGCGTGCGATGTAGGTCGAGGGCTCTTGCATCCGAAGGTGGCCAACGATCCACGGGTGGAGGTTCGCGACGAGGTGAACGCGCGAGACATCGGGGACATGGTGCGCGATGGTCGGCTGTCGGGCGGGTTCGATGTGGTGGTTGCGGACCTCTCGTTCATTTCTTTGACCACGGTCGCGAAAAGTTTGATGGATGCCGCCCGAGCTGGTGGAACGTTGCTGCTCTTGGTGAAGCCACAGTTCGAAGCCACGAAGGAAGAGGTGGACAGGGGGTCGGGGGTGATTGCTGACGATGCAGTCCGTCAGCGATGCATCCGTACGGTTCGAGACTCGCTGGAGCGGCTGGGTGCTCGATATGTGGCCGATGTGGAATGTGCGGTACCTGGTCCGGCGGGAAACCGCGAGCATTGGCTGCAGGTGGCGGCTCAATAGCCTGAAGCACATGGCCAATGTGCTGGTGGTTGCGCACCACACCCGTAGCGAGGTGCCGCCGCTCTTGGCCCAGTTGCGCGATGCGCTGACTCGTGACGGTCACCACATGTGGTTGTGCTCCGCGGATGCCCAAGCACATTCCATGACCGATCTCTCCAGCGACCGCGATGCGTCGGATGCCGACTTGGTGGTGGTGCTCGGAGGCGACGGCACGGTGTTGCGGGCCATCAGCATGTTGAATGGTGCGCCGGTGCCCGTTCTTGGGGTGAACGTGGGTGTGCTCGGCTATCTCACCGAGGTGGGTGTCGACGCAGCTATCGCGTCGGTACAAAAAAGCCTCACAGGCAAGGCTGACCAGGACTTCATCATCGACCAACGAATGTTGTTGCAGGTGAGTGTGTCGAAAAAAGACCAACCATCCACCGTTTGGCGTGCACTCAATGAAGCGGTGCTGGAAAAACAACAATCAGGTCACACGGTGTGGATCGACGTTGCGGTCAACCACGAGTTGTTCGAGCGTTACTCGGCCGACGGCGTGATCGTGGCTACGCCCACGGGGTCGACCGCCTATTCGATGTCAGCTCGCGGACCGGTGGTGTCGCCGCGTCATCGCGCGGTGATCGTTACGCCGGTATCGCCGCACATGAACTTCGACCGCTCGCTCGTTCTTGGACCCGACGAACACCTATCGATGACGGTGGCGGGTACCCGACCGGTTGACGTATCGATCGATGGCCGGAGAGTGGTCAGCCTGACCACCGGTGACGTCGTGAGCTTTGCGCCCGATTCCTGCACGGCCCACTTCATCCGATTCACTCCGCCGAAGTTTCACCAAATTCTGCGTTCGAAATTCGGGCTGTCGGAGTAGGCGTGCTCGTAGAACTGCACATCGAAAATCTCGGTGTGATCGAACAAGCCACCATCGTGTTGAACGAGGGTCTCACCGCACTCACCGGCGAAACCGGCGCAGGCAAGACCATGGTGGTTGAAGCCATCAACCTGCTGGTGGGACAGCGAGCCGACGCCGGGATGGTGCGGCCGGGTGCGGACGAACTTCGCGTCGAAGGTCGTTTCGTCCTGCCCGACGGAACGGAACGTGTGATGTGCCGAGTGGTGCCACGCGACGGTCGTTCACGGGCGTACGTCGATGGTCGGCTGGCCACCGTCGGCACCCTGAGCGAGTTGGGTGCTGAACTCGTCGACCTCCACGGTCAACACGAGCACCAAAGTTTGCTCGGTGCCGCAGCGCAACGAGTTGCACTCGACACGTTTGCCGAGACCAATCTGGAACCGCTGCGCGAAGTACGAGCAAGGCTCACCGAGATCGATGCAGCACTCGCCACCATGGGTGGCGACGAGCGGGCACGGGCACGTGAGATCGATCTGCTGCGATTCCAAGTTGAGGAGATTTCGCGAGCTGCTCTGGACGACCCAGAGGAGGATGCCACATTGGAGCAACAAATCGATCTTCTGCAGGATGCCGAATCTCACCGTGAGGCACTCGCAGCTGCAATTGCCGCTCTGGCCGACGATGACGGAGCACTCGATCGTTTGGGGAGTGCCGCGGGCGTGTTGGGCCGCGGGGACGCCATGCGCCAACATGTCGAACGCATCCGCGAACTGCAGTCACTCATCGGTGATGCCGCCGATGACATGCGTCGAGTGTTGGACGGTGTCGAACAGGACCCGAAACGCTTGGCCAAGTTGGTGGAGCGGCGACAAACCTTGTTCGACCTACGCCGCAAGTACGGCGACACGATTGCGGCAGTCATCGCTTATGGTGCCGAGACCTCGGCACGGCTCGAGGAACTGGAGTCGTGGGAGCAGCGAGCCGGCGAACTTGATCGTCGCCGTGTCGAAGCATTGGCGGACCTCGATCGCGAGGCACGCAAGGTTCGTGAGCGGCGTGAGGCTGCGGCACCCAAGCTGGCCAAGGCCGTCGAGAAGCATTTGGCACGGTTGGCGTTGGCCGGAGCTCGGGTGGAGATCGCAGTTGGCGGTACTCGCGCCGATGATGTGGCTGGCGACGACGTGACGTTTCTCTTTGCGGCCAATCCGGGTAGCGAACCTGCGCCACTTGCCAAGGTGGCATCCGGAGGAGAGTTGGCGCGGGCCATGTTGGCGCTGCGTTTGGTGCTCACCCAAGCACCAGGCACGTTGGTATTCGACGAAGTCGATGCCGGAATCGGCGGAGATGCAGCCGTGGCGGTGGCGGACTCGCTTGCCGACCTTGGTGAACGTCACCAAGTCTTGGTCGTGACGCATCTACCGCAGGTTGCCGCGTATGCCTCGCATCAGGTGTTGGTGAGCAAGGAGGTGCGCAAGGGAATCACGTTCGCTACGGCCCGCACGCTCGGCGACTCCGAGCGTCCCGAGGAGATTGCTCGGCTCCTGTCAGGCAGCTTGGCCGTGGAATCGGGCGTGGAACATGCGAGGAACATGCTGAAAACCCGCAGGAAGTCACGCGCCCCTCGTCGGTGAGGGTAGGCTGACCTTCCGTCAAGGTTGCACCTGGCGGAACTCCCGTCTGGTGAAGTGAACGGGAGAAGCAAAGTGCCAAAGCATGTGTTCGTAACAGGTGGCGTGGCAAGCGCACTTGGCAAAGGACTCACTGCTTCGTCGCTTGGGCGACTTCTGAAGATGCGCGGTTTGCGCGTCACGATGCAAAAACTGGATCCGTACATCAACGTCGATCCGGGAACGATGAATCCTTTCGAACACGGTGAAGTGTTCGTCACGGACGACGGGGGAGAAACCGATCTCGACCTCGGTCACTACGAGCGATTCATCGACGAAAACCTCACTCGAGCATCGAATGCCACGACGGGCTCCATTTATCAGTCGGTTTTGGCGGCCGAACGGCGTGGCGACTACCTGGGCCGTACCGTTCAGGTGATTCCGCACGTCACCGACGAAATCAAGCGTCGAGTCCAACGGCTCACCACCGACGATGTCGATGTGGTCATCACCGAAGTGGGCGGAACCGTGGGTGACATCGAGATTTTGCCGTTCTTGGAGTCCATTCGTCAGTGGCGAAATGAAGTGGGCCGAGACAACGTGTGTTACGTGCACGTCACGCTGGTGCCGTTCATCGGTCCGAGCGGCGAGCAGAAGACCAAGCCCACCCAACACAGCGTGACGGAGCTCCGTAGTCGGGGTATTCAGCCCGATGTCATCGTGTGTCGTAGCGATCAGCCGTTGTCCGACGGGCTCAAGCGCAAGATTTCGGGCCAGTGCGACGTGCCGGTGCGTAACGTCATCAACGCTGCCGACGTCGGCAACATCTACGAACTGCCGCTCATCCTGCACGACGAGGGACTCGACACCGTGGTGTGCGAAACGTTGCGCATCGAGCGCGATATCGACCTGAGTCCGTGGCAGACGTTGGTGGCGCGAGTGGAGGCAGCAATCAAACCGGTGCGAATCGGATTGATAGGCAAGTACGTTGACTTGCACGACGCGTACTTGTCGGTGGCCGAGTCATTGCGTCACGCCGGCTTCCATCACGGCGCCAAGGTGGAGATCGTGTGGGTTCAGGCAGAGGAAGTCGAGGGGCTTCTGGCCGACGATCGCATGACGAGTTTGGATGGCATCGTGATTCCCGGTGGCTTCGGGCCGCGCGGAATCGAGGGCAAGATCCGAGCAGCGGAGTTTGCGCGAGAGCACCTCGTGCCATGCCTGGGGTTGTGTCTTGGCATGCAGGTGATGACCGTGGAATACGCCCGTCACGTGCTTGGTCTCACCGATGCAAACTCCACCGAATTCAATCCAGCCACTCCGCATCCGGTGATCGATCTCATGCACGATCAACGTGAAGTCACCGACAAGGGCGGCACCATGCGACTCGGGGCGTACTACGCAGTGTTGCAACCAGGCACCAAAGTGTCGAAGGCGTACAACGAACCGGTGGTGAGCGAACGGCATCGCCATCGTTACGAGTTCAACTCGGCTTACCGTGCTCGATTCGAGGAAACGGGTTTCATCTGCAGCGGTACCTCACCCGACAAGCGGCTGGTCGAATTCATCGAGTTGAGCGATCACCCGTTCTGGGTGGCCACGCAGGCCCACCCCGAGTTCAAGAGCCGTCCGGATCGCCCACACCCCTTGTTCCGCGAGTTGATTGGTGCAGCGCTGACGCACCGCGCTCAGCGTGAGGCTGCGCAAGCCCGCGGTGGCGCGGTGGAGCACGCGCGATAACGCGCGGCGCAATGCCCGAGCGAGTATCCGGTCCAGTCGGGGGTTTCGTTTCCGCCCCCGTTTCCACGGTGCACTCGTGGGCGATGTGGTCGTTGGTGCGTGGTGAGTTCACGGATCCCGACGGGGCAACGTTCGTTCGCAGCTTCGTTACGTCGCCCGGGGCGGTGGGTGTGGTGGCGCTCGGCGAGTCGAATTCCGAACCGTCGCAGCCCCACGTGGTGTTGGTTCGCCAGTATCGACCCGCGCTTCACCGCCTCACGCTGGAGTTGCCGGCAGGGATGCGTGATCTCGAGGGTGAGGAACCACTCGTCACTGCTCAGCGCGAATTGAAGGAGGAAGTTGGGGTGGAGGCAACCCGATGGACTCGCCTCGGTCGTCACGTCTCGGCCCCGGGGATTTCCGATTCGCGAGTGGAGATCTTCCTGGCGCGCGATCTACGTGAGGTCGACCACGACCGGCATGGTCCGGAAGAAAAGCACATGACCATCGAACGCATTCCTTTCGAGGAGGCCCTCGCGATGGTGACCGATGGGCGAATCGATGACGCCAAGACGGTGATCGGATTGCTGCTGACCGAGCGCCTACTGCGAACGAGCTGAACGTATGGCGCTCGAGGTTGCCGAGCGGTTCTTGGCGTGGCTGCAGATCGAGCAGGGTCGTGCGGGCAAGACCATCGAGGCGTATCGTCGCGATCTTCGCGACTACGAAGAATGGTTGAGTACGCGCGGGAAGTCGGCGCACACCGCGGGGAGCGCCGACGTGGAGGCCTTCGTTCACTACTTGCGGAAACACGGCAAGGCTCCTCGCTCGGTAGCTCGACAATTTGCGGCAGTGCGCATGCTGCACAAATACCTGGTTGTTGAAGGGGAGCGGCCCGATGACCCCGCCGGGTTGGTGGACGGTGTCAAGGTTCCGAGCGGCTTGCCCCATCCATTGCACGAGGATGATGTCGAGCGATTGATTGCATCGATCACGGGGGACGATTCGTTTGCGCGTCGCGATCGTGCGTTGGTGGAGTTCTTGTACGCCACCGGTGCTCGAATCTCCGAGGCCTGCGGCATGTCGATGGGAGACCTCGACATGGACGACTCACTCGTTCGTTTGATGGGCAAAGGAAGCAAGGAGCGCATCGTGCCGTTTGGTCGCAGCGCACATCGCGCCATGCAGGACTACTTGGAGGAAGGTGGCCGTGGCATGTTGGTGCCGAAGCGCTGGAAGACGCGTGATCATGCCGACGCGGTGTTCCTTGGTGTTCGTGGTACGCGGCTCACGCGTCAGGCCGCATTCCATATCGTTCGCAAGTACGCGGGTCTGGCAGGTATCAAGGAAGATGTGTCACCGCACACACTGCGTCACTCCTGTGCAACCCACATGCTGGTGCACGGTGCCGATCTTCGCATCGTGCAAGAACTGCTCGGACATGCGTCCGTGAGCACCACGCAGGTGTATACCAAGGTGGACGACGAACTGCTGGTGAGCGTGTATCGCGAGTCGCACCCTCGTGCGGTACGACGATGACGCTCTTGGGCGCTCCATGGCATCTGGTGAAGCGGTTCGTGGGCAGCGTCACCGCGGCGCCGCTGACCGATGTCGAGCGCACCGAGGTGGCCGCGGTGTTGTTGCCGACCGAGCATCGATTGTTCGAGCAATTTTCCGTGGCCGATCAACGTCATGCGCTGCACGTACTGCGGCGATTCGATTCCTTCGCACCGGGTGCACCCGTTTTCGCACGACGTGCCGCGTTGTTGCACGACATCGGCAAGGTGGATGCGCAGCTCGGCACGCTTCGGCGGGTCGTTGCCACCGTGGTGGGTCCACGGACACCGGCATTCCGCCGTTACCACCAACACGAGGTGCATGGTCTTCGGTTGTTGCGCGAGGCGGGCAGCGATTCACTCACCTTGGAAGTGTTGACGCCGGACTCGAGTTCGCCGTGGCGTGAAGCACTGGCACGTGCCGACGAGGTCTAGCGGCGGCTAGCGGGGGAGCATGCCGATTGCGGCATGTGCGCGAGCAAGCGTGGCAGCAGCCACCACTTCGGCGCGTTCATCGCCACGGCGGACCAGACGGGCCAATTCTCCGCGATCGTTCATGAGCTCGTGGTAGCGCGACCGAATCGGCGCGAGCATTTCCACCACTGCGGCACCGGTGGCTGCCTTCAGTGCTCCGTACTGGGTGAACTGCGATGCCGCACGTTCGGGCGTGGTATCGGTGGCGGCAGCGAGGATCTCCAGGAGGTTGGCAACCCCTGGTTTGTTCGTACGGTCGTACACCACGTCGCTGCCGCTATCGGTAACGGCGCGCTTGAATTTGCGCTCGATGACGGCTGGTTCATCCAGCACGTACACGATTCCGCTCTCGGCACTCGCCGACTTGGACATCTTGTTGTCGGGATTCTGCAGGTCCATCACTCGTGCGCCAGCCTTCGGTGTGACGGCCTTGGGCAAGACGAAGGTTTCGCCGAATCGATGGTTGAAGCGAATGGCAATGTCACGCGTGATCTCGATGTGTTGCCGTTGGTCGTCGCCGACGGGAACCTCCTGCGCGTCGTACAACAGAATGTCGGCGGCCTGCAGTGCGGGGTAGGTGAAGAGGCCCGCAGAAACGAAGTCGGCCTCGCGCTTGGCGGCCTTGTCCTTGAACTGCGTCATGCGGCTCAGCTCGCCGTACGACACGGTGCATTCCATGATCCACGCGAGCTGAGAATGCTGCGGAAGGTGGCTCTGCACGAACACCGTGGCAACTTCGGGGTCGAGACCCACGGCAAAGAGCATCGCTGCCAACGAGAGCGTGTTGTCGCCGAGGACCTTCGGGGTTTCCGTAACGGTGAGTGCATGCAGGTCGACGATTCCGTGGAACACGTCGTTTTGGTGCTGGCCACTTACCCAGTTGCGCAACGCCCCGAGGTAGTTGCCCAAGTGCACTTCACCCGTCGGTTGAATGCACGACAGAACACGAGCCACAATCCCAAGTTACTCGCGCGCGCAGCGGTACTCTCGTATGAATGCCGTACGCGGTGTCCACCCCCGTCTTCGAGGGCCCCTTCGACTTGCTCCTCCACCTGATCCTGCAGGAGGAGGTGGACATTCACGAGGTGTCGCTCAGCCGCATCGTCGAGGCGTACTTGCTGGAATTGGAGAAGATGAAGTCACTCGACCTGGAAGTGGCAACGGAATTCGTATTGATCGCCGCGACATTGATCGACTTGAAGACTCGCCGGCTGTTACCCACCGGCGACGATGGCGATCTCGACGAAGAACTCGCGTTGTGGGAGGAGCGAGACATCCTGCTGGCCCGACTCCTCGATTGCAAGACGTTCAAGGACGTCGCAACGGTGATGCACGACCTCATCCAACGTGCCGAGCTGTCGCAGCCACGCTTGGCGGGACCCGACGAGCGTTTCGAAACCTTGATGCCCGATTTGCTGGAGGGTGTCACTCCGCTGCGTTTGCAGCGAGCCTTCTTTCGCGCCACCGAACCCAAGGCGCCCGTATCGATCGACCTCTTCCATGTGGCTCCGATTCGTGCCAGCGTTGCCGATGCGTTGGAGGAACTGGTGGGGATCCTGCCGACGAGCGGACCCACGTCGTTTCGAACGTTGATTGCCGGTATCACCGATCGCATCGAGGTGGTGGTGCGGTTCCTTGCATTGTTGGAGCTGTTCAAGCAGGGACGTGTCGACTTGGTGCAGGCGGAACGGTTCGGTGACATCGCGGTGGTGTGGAACCCGGATGCGCTCGCCGACGAGCTCGGGGCAATCGACAACTATGACGGCTGAAAGGTAAACCATGACACGCGTAACGGAAGGGGACATCGACCCGGAAATCGTGAAGGCGCTCGAGGCGATTCTGCTCGTGGCGGTGGAGCCGGTCACGGTGAAGTTGCTGGCGCAAGTGTTGGAGCAGCCGGCTTCGGTGGTGGAGGTGCTGTGCAATCGTTTGGCTGCGACCTACGACGAAGCCGGTCACGGATTCCAATTGGTGCGAGTCGCCGGCGGATTCCGACTGCAGAGTCGACCGGAGGTGTCGCCGTATGTGGAGCGCTTCATCCTTGATGGGCAACAAGCCCGAATCTCGTCGGCTGCGCTCGAGACCCTGGCAATCATCGCGTACAAGCAGCCGATTTCCCGCACGCAGATCTCGGCAATTCGTGGAGTCGATCCGGAGTCGGTGATTCGCACGTTGCAGGCACGCGGCTACATCTCGGAAATGGCGCGTGACGACGGTCCGGGCCTCGCCGTAATGTACGGGACAACGCCGCTCTTTCTCGAGCGGTTGGGCCTGAACTCGTTGGATGACATGCCGCCAATCAGCGACTTCGTTCCGGACGCCGGCGTTGTCGAAGCGCTGGAAGCCGGTTTGCGCGTGGTGCCCGACACGGCGACGTGAATACGTCCCACGACGATTCGGGCGAACGGCTGCAAAAGGTACTGGCCCAGCGCGGGTTCGGCAGCCGACGCGTGTGCGAGGAGATCATCGCGGAGGGTCGCGTCACGGTGAACGGCGAAGTCGCAGTGTTGGGGCGACGCGTGAACGTCGACGTCGACATCGTTGCAGTGGATGGCAACCCGGTGGGCGTGCGACCCGACTTGGTGTACTACCTGCTGCACAAGCCGTACAACGTGATCACCACCGCAAAAGATACGCACGATCGGGTAACCGTGGTGGACCTGGTGCCGAGCGAACCGCGCGTACATCCCGTCGGCCGTTTGGATCTGGACTCGGAGGGTCTCATCCTCCTGACGAACGATGGTGAGTTGACGCATCATCTGACGCACCCGAGTTTCGGTGTGGAAAAGGAGTACCTGGTGCACGTGCGTTGCGGGTCCGAAGGGGTTCCGGAATCGGCACTCAACAAGCTGCGCAATGGAGTGCCGCTGGACGATGGGGTGACGTCACCGGCCAAGGTTGGACAGGTACAACCGGGGGTGTTGCGCATCGTGATTCACGAAGGACGCCATCGCCAAGTACGTCGAATGTGCGATGCGGTGGGGCATGAGGTGAATCGTTTGGTTCGCACACGGATCGGACCCATCACCGACACGACGTTGAAGCCCGGAGAGTGGCGTCATCTCACCACAGCCGAGGTGCGAGCAGTCAGCGAGCGCTGAAGAGTTGCTCGCCGTACGCTGAAGAGCCGTGACGCGACGCGCAAACGTGCTCGGAATGGGCCTCATTGGCGGTTCGGTTGCCGCAGCGCTGCGTCTGAACGGTTGGCATGTCACCGGATCCGATGACGACCCCGACCGTGAACGGCAGGCGCAGGAAAAACAGTTGATTGATGCGGTGGGCATCGACGCCAACGCCGAATTGTCATTCGTGGCCACCCCAGTTTCACACGTTGCAACCGGAGTGCTGCAGATGCTTTCGGCAACGACCGGCGTGGTGACCGACGTTGGTTCGGTGAAGGCTCCGATCGTGCGGGCGATTTCCGATCCGCGATTCATCGGCGGGCACCCGATGGCGGGTAGCGAACTGCAGGGTCTCGATGGCGCCGACGCCGAGATGTTTCGCGGCGCCGTGTGGGTGCTGACGCCGACCGTCACTACGAGCGACGACACGTTCGAGTTGGTGGCAGAGGTGGTTCGTCAATTGGGCGGCGATGTGCTGGCGCTACCGGCCATGCGACACGACCAACTCGTGGCGGTTACCAGCCACCTACCGCATCTGGCGGCAGCCACGCTGCTCTCGCTTGCCCGTGCTCGTGCCGACGATCATGCAGCGGTCATGCGTTTGGCGGCAGGCGGCTTTCGCGACATGACTCGCGTAGCGAGCGGACATCCTGCAATCTGGTTGGACATCTGTCGCGAGAATCAACCCGCCATCGTGGAGGCCATCGACGCGATGATCGTTGGACTCACCGATATGCGAAGAATCGTGAGCGAAACCGATTCCGACACCCTGTTGCAGCGCTTGAACGATGCTCGTTCGGTTCGCGCCAACCTTCCCGGACGTGTGCGTGAGTTCAACGACGTGTGCGAGGTGCGAATTCCCATTCCCGATCGTGCGGGTGCCGCGGCGGAGGTGTTCACCTTGGCGGCCGAACTCGGTGTCAATACCGCCAACTTCGAAGTGGCGCACTCCGTGGAGGGCGACCGTGGCGTGCTGGTGATGGTCGTTGATGCATCGTCGGTCGACATGTTCCGAGGCGGCCTCATCGCACGAGGGTTCAAACCTGCAACGACGCGAGTCGTCTGAGCCCGTGTCTCGACAATCGTTTCCAACTGTCCACGCACCGATACGTGGCACCGTGTCGGTTCCAGGGTCGAAGTCGGTCAGCAATCGGGCACTCGTGTGTGCGGCATTGGCCTCCCAGCCCTGCACGGTGGAGGGAGTAGCCGAGGGCGACGACACCATGCGCATGGTTGCAGGCCTCGGCACGTTGGGTGCCCAAATCGAACTCGTCGGCACCTCGGTGCACGTTGGTTCCGGGGTGCATCGAAACTCGGGTGTCGACGCCACCATCGATGCCGGATTGGCCGGCACCACGTCGCGCTTTCTCACCGCAGTTGCCGCAGTGTGTGAGCGGGATACCGTCGTCACCGGTGCTGCGTCGTTGCAGCGACGCCCGATGGGTGAATTGCACGACCTGCTTCGCGCCATGGGTGCAAACGTGGCCAGCGAACGGGAGGGCTACCTGCCGGTAACGGTGTCGCGTGGTGCGATGCGAACGGCTGACATGCACCAGTTGGAGGCGCGCGGCGATGTATCGAGCCAGTTCGTCTCTGGCGTCATGATGATTGCGCCGTTGTGTGGCGGAGTGGAACTACTTCTCACCGGCTCGGTGGTGAGTGCGGGCTATATCGAGATGACGGCCAGTGTGATGCGCAGTTTCGGTGCAGCCGTGCGGGTCGATGAGGGTGCGCGTGGTCTCGGTGTCTTCGTTTCGCCCGGCGAATATCGGGGCACGCAGTATCGGGTGGATGCAGATTGGTCATCGGCAAGCTATCCATTTGCAGCCGTCGCTCTGACCGGTGGCGAAGTGCTCGTAAGAGGTTTGCGCACGGATTCGTCGCAACCGGAAGTTGCATTTGCCGGGGTGTTGGAGCAAATGGGATGCAAGGTTCACACCGATGCAGAAGGTGTGCGCTTGTCGCGTGAGTCGACTCACGCATTGCGTGGAGTGGATGTGGACATGTCGGAGATCAGCGACCTCGTACCAACGTTGGCGGTGCTTGGCGCGTGCGCCGAAGGAGTCACACGGATTCGGGGCGTTGGATTCATTCGCGCCAAGGAAAGTGATCGTCTAGGTGATTTGGCGAACGAGCTCAACAAGTGCGGTGTCGATGTGTCGGTGGAAGACGATGGTCTCACCATCCGTGGTGGAGCACTGCGTTCGGCTGTGGTGTATCCGCACCATGATCACCGCCTCGCGATGTCGATTGCGCTGCTGTCGCTGCGTCAAGGTGGAATCGTGATCGATGATGCCGATGTGGTCGCCAAGTCGTGGCCGTCCTACTGGGCGGCAATGCGGAGTGGTTTGACTCTCGGTTAGCGGAGTGGTCTGCTTCTCGACTACAGGCGAGAGATGTCCAGAACGCGGCGCTTGGGGGCGAACTTGGGTGCACCCAAGCCGTGCTTCTCCAAGAGGCGCACCACCTGCCATCGGTGACCCGCATACGGCGCCAAGGTGACGAGCATGTCATCGTCGGTGCCTCGTGGAGAGCCGGTCAACGCCCAAGCAACGGTGTTCTTCACATGAAAGTCGCCTATGGGTAGCGCGTCGGCATCGCCATGCGACACTCCAACTGCAACTGCAGCGGTCCACACGCCGATTCCGGGCAACTGCATGAGTGCACGGCGAGCCTCCGCACCTGAAAGCTCGGTGGTGCGTTGAACGAAGTGCGCATGGCGCGCAACGGTGACGAGCGCGCGCGCTCGTTGTTGCTCGATGCCAAGGCGATGAAACTCCCACGAGGCGATAGTCAGCAAACGTTCGGGAGTTGGCGGAAGGTGCAGGGAGAGCGGTCCCGGTGCGGGTTCGCCGTAACGACGACACAGGGATGCCCACTGTGCGTAGGCCTGGGGAGCCGTGATTCGCTGGCCGAGGACCGCAGGTAGCAACTCGTGATACGGAGTGTCGGTGGCGGGGAGATGCAGTTGCCCAACCGTGCGAAGTGCTGCGCTGACCGCAGGGTGATGACTGTGCACTTGTGGGGTTGCCGTTGCGCGCGCGCTGAGACGGCAGTGTCGGGCGGCGAGCCATGCGCCACCCTCACCCCAGGTGCGCACTTCGTGTTCGCCGTCTTGATGAACGTGGATGGAGATCGTGCCCGGACCGTCGGGAGTGAGCGTGGCCCGTTCGATGTGGGCGTTCTGACTTCCGATGACTGAACTGAGTGTCACACGGGTGGTGGGGTCGAAGCTGCCGTTGCGCAACAGTGCGAGGTCGTAGGTGTGATGCGGAATACGTACGACGGTACGTGAACGGTGTTACGTCACCATGGATTGATCCCGTGGCGATACCGCACGGCATGAGTGCCGGGTACTAGATTCGTCGCATCGCACGACGGGAGAAGTAAGTGTCAGCACGCGAAATCATGACCTGGGATATCTTCGGAACGGCAAGTCGAGAACTCGCAGTTCACATCGCAAAGTCCGGCTACGAGCCAGACATCATCCTGGCGATTGCGCGCGGAGGATTGCTTGCGGCAGGTGCACTCGGGTACGCCTTGTCGGTGAAGAATACGTACACCCTGAACGTGGAGTTCTACACCGGAGTCAACGAGCGATTGGCGATTCCCATCATGCTGCCGCCCGTACCCTCGATGATCGATCTCAAGGACTCTCGTGTGCTCATCGTTGATGACGTGGCCGATACGGGCCACACGCTCAAACTGGTGAACGACTTCTGCGCCGGCCAGGTAAAGGAATCCAGAATCGCCGTGCTGTACGAGAAGTCCGCTTCCATCGTGAAGTGCGACTACGTGTGGAAGCGCACGGACGAGTGGATCAACTTCCCGTGGAGCGACAAGGACCCCGTCGCCAAGCGCGAGTGGAGCGTGAAGGACGCCTAGGCGGCGACAAGCCCGCCCTCGGGCGGCGAGTAGTGAAGATCTAGGGCAATGTGATGTCGGGGTTCAGGAATTCGTTCGTCGCGATATCGCTCGCGGTGAGATCCGGGATGGTCAAGCCTTGCTCACGCAGGATGGGCGTTGCACGAACGATGAAGTCGTCCAGTCGAGGTGATTCGAAGTCGCCGAAGGTTGTCGTATCACCGTTGCCCACGATGCCGAGTTCCTTCATGGTGGCGATGGCATAGTTGGCGAGCTCGGCACTTTGGCTCCATGTGGTGTCGAACTGCTCTACGACATCGAGAATCGTCGCCACCGTGCGATCTGGTGATGCGACGAAGTCGATCTGTGCCTGCTGCATCATTGGCACCAGCTTGGCCAGGCAAGGTCGCAACGTTTCGAGACGCAGCTTGTTGATGGCCAAGTTCTGCGGGTACGAGGTCCACCCAGCGTCATGCACCAACTGGTACGCGGTCTCGATCGACCCCGACTCTAAGTTTGCGTATCGGAACGGTTCGCTGGTGGCGAATCCCTGATGGGCGATGTCGTCGGTGGCCAACATGAGGGAGCCCTTGTAGTTGGTGTCCACCTTTTCGTTGGGCACGACGCCTTCCGACACGAGATAGCGCATGTAGGGGCGATCACCAAAAACGCTGACGGCCGGTACTTCGTTGGCGATCTCTGCGATGGTGGTAACTCCAGGATGCTCGGATGCGTTCCACAGGATGACTTGTGGATTGATGGTGAGTGCATTGAACACGGCGAGCGTTGGCGCTTCGCCATAGCGCGACAGGGCAACGTCGCTGCCGACGTAACCGAACATGATTGCGTCGTCCAAGAAGAGCTCGGTCACCACGGGCGACTCGATGAACGGACCTCCAGCGCGAATCTCCAGGTCGACGCCCGTGTCGGTGCCTTGAAACACGAGCGAACCCGTGGTGGCACCACGCTGCGCATCGACCGTGTAGTCGGAGCCGAGCAACTCGTAGATTCCACCGTGTTCTGCTTGTGGATACCAGTCGGTCTGCACGACAACCGGCGACACGCACGCATCGCTGAGATCGTTGGTGTCGACGATGGGCGTGGTCTCGTCGGTGGTGTCCGTGGGGGAGCTGACGGTGGTTTCACCCGAAGGGGTGTTGCCGCACGCGGCGAGCACCACCACGAGTGTGATGGCGAGAGAACGGAACGTGACTCGGGGCTTTAGGGGCGATGCCATGGTGAGACGAGAAGCCTACGCAACATCGACACCACCACGAAGAACCCAAGTCCGATGAATGCGGCGATGAGTGCCGTGACGAACATCGGACCCGAACGAGTGTCCTGGAAAAAGAACGTGATGAGACGTCCGAGCCCCGGGGTGCCACGAGTGAAGAAGAAGTCGCCAACGATGGC
>JBBANV010000008.1:0-17596 GCA_040401775.1 Ilumatobacteraceae bacterium | reverse complement strand
GAAACGCCCAATGCCACGCCAACGACGATTGCCAGGAGGAACCCGACCAGAGCAGTGGTGAGGGAAATCCACGTGGCTGCGGCGATGCGGTCGATGGTGGCGTCGTTGAGTCCGACGAAGAGTTGATGCGGCGGCGGCACGATGAGCGCCGAGCCGTCGCCCGACGCGAAGTTGTTGTCGAGTGAGTAGGCGAGAACGTACCACCCCGCAACGATGACGACGAACACGCAGAGCGGCGGCAGCACTTTCTGCAGTCGCTCGGAGGTGCGTGAGTGAACGTGTTTCATCCGCCACCTGCATGCCGTTGCAGTGACTGCGCAATCGTGCCGCACAGGGAGGCAAATTCCGACGAGTACCGAACGTCTGTCGTCCGCGGACTCGTCAGGCCAATGGTGAACTCCTGCACGATGCGCCCGGGCGCCCCGGACATCACCAGCACGCGGTCAGCCAGGTAGACGGCCTCGTCGATGGCATGGGTGACGAGCAATGCAGAGAACTTCTGCGAAGCGTGGAGCGAAGCGAACTCATCGTGCAAGTGATTCCGGGTGATCTGATCGAGCGCGCCGAAGGGCTCGTCCATCAACAACAGCCGTGGTCGTGCAGCCAAAGCGCGAACCAAGGACAAACGCATCTTCATGCCACCCGAGAGCTGGTGGGGCCACTTGTCTCGATGCTCGGCCAGTCCACTTATGGAGAGCAAGTGTTCGACGAGCCGACCGTCGGTCCGGTCGGCGAGAAGTTGAGCATTGGCACCGACGCGTCGCCATGGCAGGAGGGCGGGCTCTTGGAACACGAATCCAATCTCGTTTCGGGGACGTGACACATCGCCACGTGTGGGTGAGAGGAGTCCGGCGGCGATCCGAAGCAATGTGGTCTTGCCGCAGCCGCTCGGTCCAACGATGGCAACGATCTCACCGGCCCCCAGCTCGATGTCAACTGCGCCGAGCACGGGTGCACCATCAAAGTGATGGTGGATGCCGCTGAGTCGTGCGATCGTGTCGGCGCTCACTGCCATTGTCCACGCGACCGAATCACATCGCGCAACGTGGTGACACGGTCGGTCATGATTCCGTCGACACCAAGATCGAGGAGTCGGGACATTTCGACCGGATCGTCGATGGTCCACACGTGCACCTGCAATCCCGCAGCATGGGCACCGTCGACGAACGATGGTGTCACGATCGGGAGCGGCCCTTGCTTCACCGGTACCTGCGCAGCCAATGGCACGGCCTCGCCGCGAAATCGCGGCGCACGACCGACCCAAGTACCCAAACGAACCTTCGCCACATCGCGGGGTCCCATCGATGTGCAGACCTTCGTTCCGTATCGCTCTCGAACGGTATCGAGACGGGCGTCGCTGAATGCTCCGATGCAGACACGGTCGAAGACGTCACCCCGGTCGAGACGCGAAAGTAGGTGCGGGAGTGCGTGATCACTCTTGCAGTCGATATTGAACTTGGCCTCGGGCCAACTTGAAAGCAGTTCATCCAGTCGCGGTATGGGTTCGCGACCTGCGACACGTGCCGTTGACACCTCGGCGGCGGTCATCTCGCGAATGAGTCCGGGTCGACCACAGGTGCGCTGGAGGTCGGGGTCGTGGAAGGCGAACAGTACGCCATCACTCGACGCGTGAACGTCGGTTTCCATGTAGCGATATCCGAGTTCGTACGCGTGCGCGAACGCCGGCAACGTGTTCTCCGGGTGCTCGCTCGCGCCACCTTGGTGTGCGAATGCGATGGGTCGCGGACCGTCGAGATACGGGTGTGCCGGAGTCATGTGCTGGGTTGCCCGTGTACGACGGTACCGAGGGTCAGATCGAACGACCGGCGTTCTGCCAGTACTCGTCCTTCAGCAATCGCTTGTAGAGCTTGCCAGTGGGATGACGCGGGAGGTCGGGGCGGAAGTCCACGGTGCGCGGACACTTCACGTCGGCCAATTGTGATCGACAGAACGCGATGAGTTCCTTGCCCAGCGCGGCGGACTCCTCGGGTGTCGCGGGCATGCGTGCCGGTTGCACCACGGCCTTGACCTCTTCGCCGAATTCGTCGTTGGGCACTCCGAACACCGCGACGTCCACCACTTCGGGATGGTTGATGAGCACGTTCTCGGCCTCCTGCGGATAGATGTTGACGCCACCCGAGATGATCATGAATGCTTTTCGATCGGTGAGGTACAGGAATTTGTCGGCGTCCATGTAGCCGATATCGCCGAGCGTGCTCCAGCCGCGACCCTTGGGGTCGCGGGATGATTTCGTCTTCTCCGGATCGTTGTGGTATTCGAACACGGCGGGTGATTCGAAAAATACCGTTCCGGTTTCGCCGGCGGGAAGCTCGTTGCCATCCTCGTCGAGGATGTGCAACACTCCGGAGATTGCTTGTCCGACCGTGCCCGGATGGGCCAGCCACTGGTCGGAGTTGCAGTACACGAAACCGTTGCCTTCGGTGCCGGCGTAATACTCGTGGATGATCGGTCCCCACCACTCGATCATCTTGCGCTTCACTTCCACCGGACATGGAGCCGCAGCGTGGATGACGGTCTTCAAGCTGGATACGTCATGAGCCCGTCGTTGCGCGTCGGTGAGCTTCAGCATGCGAACGAACATGGTGGGAACCACTTGAGAGTGCGTGATCGAGTACTTGGGGATGCATGCGAGGTACTCCTCGGCATCGAAGTGCTCCATGATCACGGTGGTGCCGCCGAGGCGGTGCACCGCCATGTTGAAGCGCAGCGGTGCGGCGTGATACAGCGGGGCTGGCGAGAGATACCTGGTGTTGCCGTCGAATCCGAACACGAATTGTGCGAGCATCAGCAAGCTCGGTGGGGTTCCCAGCGGTTCGGGTTTGTAGACGAATGCAACACCCTTCGGGCGGCCGGTCGTTCCGCTGGAGTACAACATGTCGGTGCCTTCGAAACGTTCGGCAAGTGGTTCGTTCGACTGCGCTGCCACCGCGCTCTCATAGCCGTCGTAGTTGCTGGTGGTGCCATCCAGCATGTAACGCGCGATGACGTTGGGGGTGGTTGCCACCACCGATTCCGCTTGGTCGGCTTTGTACTTCGAAGTGATGAAGACCTTCGCGCCACAGTCGTTGATGATGTACGACAGTTCGTCCGTGGTGAGTCGACTCGAGCAGCAGGTGTAGACCAGGCCCGCATAGTGGCAACCCCACACCACTTCGAAAAAACGCGGATGGTTCTCCAGGCAAATCGCCACGTGGTCGCCCGGTTTGAGACCGTGGCTTGCAAGCAATTGGCTCACTCGGTTGGCGCCCTCGTCGAGCTGTCGGTAGGTGAGTGACGCCCCCGAACCGGCCATCACGATGGCGAGCTGATCAGGGGTGGTTTCGGCGACTTTTCCGGGGAACATGGTGACACCGAAGGTAGCGCAGCCGCTACCCTCGCTCTATGTCCGCAAACGTCCTACCCACCTCAGCCGATGAAAAGCACGTCATCGACCTCGTCGAAGAACTACTGAACGACCTTCCCCCGGCGTCCACCGACGCCGTCACCTTCCTCGGAGCGCAGTTCGACCGCGGCTTGGCCTGGGTGAATTTTCCTGAGGGACATGGTGGGCTCGGGCTGTCGCCGAAGTATCAGCGCATCGTCAACGAGCGAGTCGCCGCTGCCGGTGGTCCAAATGCGTACTACCGAAACCCCATCGGCTATGGCATGTGCGGTCCGACCGTGGTGGAGTGGGGCAGCGAAGAGCAAAAGAAGCGTTACCTCCGACCACTGTTCACGGGTGAAGAGGTGTGGTGTCAGTTGTTCTCCGAGCCGGGATCGGGCTCGGACTTTGCGGGCTTGAGTGGCAAGGCGGTACGCGACGGTGACGAGTGGATCGTGAACTCACAAAAGGTGTGGACCACGCTCGCTCACGTGTCGAAGTTCGGATTGCTCGTGGTGCGCACGGACCCCGAAGCAGTGAAGCACGCGGGACTCACGGCCATGGTGGTGGACATGCACGCACCTGGAGTGGAGACGCGCCCGTTGCGTCAGATGACCGGCGAAGCCGAATTCAACGAAGTGTTCTTCACCGACGCTCGTGTGCCGGTGGCAGAGACGCTGGGCAAGCCCGGTGATGGTTGGCGTGTCTCGCTCACCACGTTGATGAACGAACGCGTTGCCATCGGAGGCGTCATTCCACCGAAAGCCTCGGGACCGATTCGTGAGGCGCTGAAGCTGTGGGAGAAGTTGTCTCCCGACCGCAAGACCGCTGCAACTCGTGATGATCTCATGCGTCTGTACATTCGTGCCGAGGTTTTGCGACTCACCAACATTCGCGCCGGTCAGATGCGCAAGGTTGGCGCCCCGGGACCGGAAGGGTCGATCGGCAAGATGGCCAGTGCGGACCTCAACAAGGACACGTACGCATTTTGTGTCGGTCTGATGGGTGCCGATGGAATGTTGTACGGGGACTATTCGATGGTGCGACCGAATACCGCCATGGGTCCAACCGACGGTTTGCAGAAGTCGTTCCTGAGAAGCCGGGCGAACAGTATCGAAGGTGGCACGAGCGAAGTGATGCGCAACATCCTCGGAGAGCGTGTGCTTGGATTGCCGGGTGACGCGCGCGTCGATCGCGACAAGCCGTGGAGTCAGGTACCACGCAACTGAGTCGGTGACGAGGGGTCAGTTGGCGAGTGCGGCAAGCACCGCACTGGCACTGATGCTGCGGTCGTCGTAGGCACGTCGTGTAGCCGCAACTCCACCGAGCATCGACGTGATGGCAGTTTCCATCGCACTTTGCAGCTCGCGGATGTGCCGCGGAGGTGGAAAGTACTCGTCCTCTTCGGTGGCGCGTACCTGCGTGTAGCCGCCTGCCGGGGCAAGGCGCTCGATGACTGCCACCACCAACTCTTCCGGTGCCGAGGCGCCGGCGGTGACACCCACCGTTCCGTGGAGGTCATCGGGGAGTTCGCTTGCTTCGTTGATGCGTAGCACTCGCGGACAACCGATTTCTCTTGCCAATCGCTCGAGGGCGAGCGTGTTGCTCGAGTTCGCCGAACCGATGACCACCATTGCATCTACCTCGCTGGCGATCTTGGTGAGCGAGGCCTGTCGGTTGGTGGTGGCAAAGCAGAGGTCGCTACGACCAGGAGTCCATACCTGGGGGAAGCGTTCCTTCACCGCGCTGGCCACACCTTCCCACTCTCGATGCGACAGCGTGGTTTGCGCCAACAACGCGACCGGCTCGGTGAACTCGGGCAAAGCGGCAACTTCGGCCAGGGTTTCCACTCGGGAGATGGCCTCGGGAGCAACCGCCATGGTGCCCACGGCTTCTTCGTGTCCTTCGTGTCCGACATAGACGATTCGATATCCCTTGCCGGCCCGTGTACGCACTTCGTGGTGCACTTTGGTGACGAGCGGACACACCGAATCCACCATGTAGCTACCTCGACCGCGGGCGGCGGTGACGACCGCGGGTGCCGAACCGTGCGCGGACAACATGATCGGTCGACCAACGGGCACTTCGCTGATGTCATCCACGAACACCACACCGCGCTTGACGAAACGATCCACCACGATGCGATTGTGGACGATTTCGTGGTAGCAGTACACCGGTGCATCGAAGGTGCGAACCATCCACGCCAATGCCTTGATCGCCATTTCCACTCCCGCGCAAAATCCGCGTGGAGCAGCAAGTAGGACGTTGTCGACAGTCATGCGCCAGCACCACGGTACCGCTCAGCGACGCGCGACGTGAGCACGGTGCTGCACCGAGACGTGGGTAGCGTGAACGAAGTGACGAACAGAGACGCCCGCAAAAGCGTCGTCATCGTTGGCCGCCCCAACGTGGGCAAGAGCACGCTCTTCAACCGGTTCGTCGGTGAACAGGCTGCGATCGTCGAGGATCACCCGGGAGTGACGCGCGATCGCCACACTCGCGAAGTGGAGTGGTGCGGGTACTACTTCAACGTCGTGGATACGGGTGGTTGGATGCCCGGAGGAAGTGCGCTGGACTCCAAGGTGAGTCGGCAGGTGGAAGCTGCGGCGCGTACCGCAGACATCGTGCTCTTCGTCGTGGACGCCACCGTCGGACTCAACGACGATGACGAATCGATCGCTGCATGGTTGCGAGCCACGGGTCGGCCGATCCTGCTCGTTGCCAACAAAGTCGACGGCCCGAACGCAGAAACCGACTTATGGCAGTTCCTCAGCCTCGGATTGGGTGATGCAGTTCCGGTCTCGGCGATCCATGGGCGCAAGTCCGGCGACTTGCTGGACGTCATCGTCGACCAGTTGGAGATCGAAGCCGATGATCCCACCGCCGCGGCTACGTTCGTGCGAAATCCGGAGACGAAGGAGCCTCGAGTTGCCATCGTCGGGCGACCGAACGTCGGCAAGAGCACGTTGTTCAATCGGCTGGTTGGTGAAGAACGTTCCATCGTTCACGACATGGCCGGCACCACCCGCGATGCCGTCGATACGCGAGTGGAGACGTCCGACGGTCCCGTGGTGTTCGTCGATACCGCAGGTATGCGTCGACGCAGCAAGGTGGAACCGGGTACGGAGTACTACAGCATCATCAGGGCGTTGCGTGCGGTGGACGAAAGTGACATCGCGCTGCTCGTCATCGACGCCACCGAGGGCGTCACCAGTCAAGATCAGCGGCTCGCCGAGCGCATCGATGCCAGTGGTTGCCCCATCGTCCTGGTGCTCAACAAATGGGAGATGCTCGAGGCCGAGCGGCGCGAACAGGTGGAGATCGAACTTCGCCGCCGTCTGTACTTCATCGGCGACTCGCCAATCGTTCGACTGTCGGCACTCACGGGCAAGAACGTCCACCGATTGCAGCCCCTGCTCACCGAGGCGATCACCAGCTACCACAAACGTGTGCCGACTCGTGACGTGAACCGAGTGCTTGCTGCGGCGCAGCAGCAACAGCCGGCAGGTCAGGGTGCACGTGTGCTGTACGCATTGCAGGGTGCGATCGACCCGCCGACGTTCACGTTGTTCGTGAATCGCGAGTTGCCGCAAACGTATTTGCGGTATCTCGAGCGTTCGATACGTGAAGCCTTTGAGTTTGGTTCGACGCCGATCAAGTTGCGCGTCCGAACGCGATCCGAACAGGGTTGATTCATGCCGTGGTGTGAACCGTGTTCGCGCTACTTTGCTCCCTCGGCCATGACCGCTGATGGCTCGTGTCCTGCGTGCGGCAAGCCCATTGCCGCACCACCGCGACTGACCTCCGGTGATGCGCCGACACTTCGTGAATTGTCGGAGATGAGTGGTGAGAAGGCACCCTGGCACTTCAAGTTGCTCATGACGGCACTCGTGTTGTATCTCGGCTGGCGGATCATTGCACCGTTTGTAGACTGACCGAGCCGTAGCTACGGGCTGTGGCGCAGCTTGGTTAGCGCGCTTGTCTGGGGGACAAGAGGTCGGGAGTTCAAATCTCCCCAGCCCGACGATGTGCGGGCGCTTTGTTGCCACCACTGCACCGGAACAACTCGCATTGTTGTTCGACGCAGTTCTTGACGATCCGCTCGCGGCGACGTGGTCGGCCAATTACAACGTCGCGCCCACCACGCAAATTCTGTATCTCACGACACGAAAGAATGATGGCGAGGACCGGCGAGTGTTGCAGCGCGCGCACTGGGGGCTCCTGCCGTCGTGGTCGAAGGATCGCAGTAGGGCGGCAAGCATGATCAATGCTCGCAGCGAGACGCTCACCGAGAAACCAAGTTTCCGACCGTTGCTCGCGTCGCACCGTTGCGTCATCCCGGTGGATGGCTACTACGAATGGCGAACCACCGGTGTGGACCCCAAGGCAAAGCAGCCCAAGCAGCCGTATTTCATTCGTTCACATGACGCCCGTCCGCTTGCCCTCGCGGGCTTGTGGACCACGTGGCGCGACCCGATGCGCGGTGGACAAGAAGTGCGCAGTTGCAGTTTGATCACGACGGCGCCGAACGCCACGTTGGCGGCAATTCATGATCGCATGCCGTGCATTCTCGACGGGGACGACGTGGAGGAATGGCTGAGCGCCACCGAACCACCACTGCAACTTCTACGGACTGCACCAGACGAGCGGCTCGTGGCAGTAACGGTGAGCACTGCAGTGAACAACGTGCGCAACAAGGGTGCCGAACTCATCGAGCCGACTACGACGACACTGTTCTAACTCCAGTGCACTGCGGCCCGCGTGGCCCTACAGTGCTCCAGGAACTCCGTCGGCTCGCAACTGTGTGGCAAGGCGAGTGGCCGCCTCGGCCAACGCTGCTGCCGGCACATTCTGCTGTTGGTTGGCAAAGTTGAGGTGCGACATTTCGTCGGCTGGGATGCAATGCAGATGAACATGGTTGACTTCGAAACCCGCGATGACGAGTCCCACTCGGTCGGAGCCGAACGCAACGCGTTGTGCCAGCGCCACGCGACGACCGATATCGAAGACGTGCGCATTGAGGTCGGCCGGCATGTCCATCCAATGATTTATCGGCTCACGTGGAACCACCAACGCGTGACCCGTTCGGATCGGGGAGATGGTCATGAACACCACGCAGTGGTCGTCCTTCAATGCAAAGTGTCCGGGAAGTTCGCCTGCGATGATTCTGGAAAAGAGTGACGTCATGCCGAGCGACGATAGTCCAGCACGATTAGCGAGGAAGTAGCCATCGCGATGGTGGCAAAGAAGTAGCCTCGCGGTGATGGCGCGCAAGCTTGCAACGTGGCCGAATGCGGTAACGCTGGCACGTCTGGGGTGTCTGCCGCTTTTTCTCTGGTTGCTTTTTGCACGGGACAATCGCGAGGCGGCCGCGTATCTCCTCGGGCTGCTGGGTACCACCGATTGGATCGACGGGTGGCTGGCTCGCCGGCTCGATCAACGCAGCGAGTTTGGGGCGGTCTTCGACCCGGCGGTGGATCGGTTGCTCTTCATCGTTGGAGTGGGGTCGATCGTGCTCGACGGTGCAGTCCCCGGATGGTTCGGCTGGGCCGTGGTTGCACGCGAAGTGTTCATCGGTCTCTTGATGCTTGGCGGCACCGCACTTGGCATGGCGCGATTCCCGGTCAATCAGTGGGGAAAGAACTACACCTTTGCATTGATGATTGCCTTCCCGTTGATGCTGCTCGGGGCAAGCAATGCGGGATGGGCGCTTGGTGCAAGGAATGCAGGGTGGGCCATCGGCGTACCGGGTCTCATCATCAGCTATCTGACGGCAATGGTGTACGTGCCGCAGGTGGTGCGCGGCGTACGCAACGCACGAATCGCACGCACCGAACGCACCGAACGATCCAAACGTTCGAGTGAATCAACGTCCCACTCGGTGTCAGCCTGAGGCTACGGTTGAGGGCATGTTGATACCTCGCGATTTGTCGTACACGCCGCAACACGAGTGGGTAAGGATCACCGGTGGTGTTGCCCGCGTGGGCATCACCGATTACGCACAGGACGCCTTGGGCGACGTCGTCTTCGTGGGAGTGCCAGCCGTCGGTACCACGGTGGAAGCAGACGAATCATTCACCGAGGTGGAGAGCACGAAGAGTGTTTCGGATATCTATGCGCCCGTTGCCGGCACCATCACCGCAGTCAACGACGCTCTTGCCAGTCAGCCCGAACTGTTGAACCAAGACCCCTACGGAGCCGGTTGGATCTGTGAGATCACGCTCCAAGGCGAGGCACCCTCCTTGATGGACGCCACGGCGTACGAAGCGCTGCTTGCCGGGTAGTCGTGCAGTACGTCTATTGCAACCAATGCGGTCATCGGAATCCGCCGACGTCGACGTTCTGCTCGGCGTGCGGAGCGGTGCTGGACAAACCGAGTTTGCGTACGGGTGTGCTCCCCAAGACCGACCCGCTCCTCGATGGAATCTACGACGATGACAATGCCATCGTGCGTGAAGGAGACGTTGCCCCCGGAGAGGTGATGTTGGTGGTTCGCCAAGGGCCGGAGATCGGCACCCGTTATTCCTTGGTGGGCGATCAAGTGAGCGTGGGGCGAGTGCCCGACAATGACATTCAGCTGGACGACTTCACCGTCTCGCGGCAACATGCGGTGTTCGTCAAGCAGGGCGCTGCGTGGCTGGTGCGCGATCTCGGCTCGCTCAACGGGACGTACGTGAACAACGAACGTGTCGATGAATCCGTGGTGGAGCACGGAGACGCGCTCCAGATCGGGCGCTTCCATCTCATTGCCTTTTTCGGGTAAGCGGCATGCCCGAAAGCTCGTACTCCATCGGAGAAGTGCTCGCGATGTTGTCCGAGGAGTTTCCCGACGTCACCATCTCCAAGATCCGGTTTCTCGAAAGTCAGGGACTCATCAATCCCGAACGGACCAGTGCGGGCTACCGAAAGTTCACGAAAACCGAGGTGGATCGCCTGCGATTCATCCTGCGGGAACAAAAGGACAACTTTTTGCCACTTCGTGTCATTCGTGATCGACTCGAGGGTGAAACCAGTGACGGCTTGTTGCGACCCGATGACGTTACGGATCCGAGCATGCCGCGAGGAATTCGGGTTCCGTCGGCCGGTCACCCCACCCATCGGCTTGCATCGCATCGCACGGGGCCCGATCGGGGTGGGTCGAGCCAAGGCAAGGCGGGTGGCAAACTCAGTGCACGCAAACGTCCCGAACGTCTCACGCACAGCGACATGCTCGAGGCAACCGGTGTATCGAGTGAGATGCTTGCATCACTGGAGAAGATGAAGTTCGTTCGGCCACTCATGGTGGGAAGTGAGCCGTATTACGACGAGACGGACCGCGACATCGTGCACCTTGCCGGTCGCCTTGCGTCGTTCGGGATCGATCCGCGTTTGCTCATGGCGTGGCGACTCTCTGCGGAACGCGAAGCGGATGTGTTCGAGCCACTCGTACGTGCGGCCATGTCTCGGCGCGGAGCCGACTCGGGTGGCAACGGCACTGGTGGGCCGACGGTGAGTACGCGGGACGATGCGATGAAGCTCTTGGATGATCTCATCGTGCTGGGTGAGGAGTTGCGTACCGCCTTGTTGCGCAACGTCACCAAAGGGCTACGCAACGAAGCCTGACGCATTGCTACGCTGACGCCATGAGCGCCAGCGATTCCGTCGACCTCGAACTGGTCGGTGTGCGAATCGAAGCGCCCGCGAACCAGCCTCTCATGCAGTTGCGTGAGAACGATGGCGAACGTCGATCCCTGAGCATCTACATCGGCGCGTCCGAGTACATGGCCATCGAGCATGCTCTGGAGGGTCGTGTGCCGATGCGTCCACTCACTCACGACCTGTTGGTGAACGTGTTCGAAGACCTCGGCGCCCACTTGCGGCGTGTCGTCATCACCGAGATGCGCGAGCACACGTATTTCGCAGAGATCCAGCTGTTGCATCAGGGTCAGACGCATGCCATCTCGTGCCGACCGTCAGACGCGATAGCCATCGCCGTGCGAGCCGCCATACCCATCACGGCAAGCCGCGATCTCATGGATGAGGTCGGCATCATCGAAGTGTCGGACGATGACGACTCCGAGGAAATCCTGGTGGAGTTCCGAGATTTCATCGACAACATCAATCCGGAGGACTTCCAAGAGAAATAGTCCCACAGGGGTTGGGGGAGTTGGCGGCAAGTCCGGTTGGCGGCAAGTCCGGTTGGCAGCAAGTCCGGTTGGCAGCAGGGTCCGGTCAGCCGTAGCGTGACAGTCCTTATGGCAGCGGAGCGGGTCTCACCATTCGATTCCATGCGCACGTTCAGTGGCACTCATGCAGCCAAGATCGTCGGCATCACCTACCGTCAGTTGGACTACTGGGCACGAACCGATTTGGTTCGTCCTTCGGCCCACGATGCTTCAGGTAGCGGTTCGCGGCGCGAGTACGTGTACCGCGACTTGTTGGAACTGAAGGTCATCAAGAATCTTCTCGACGCAGGCATCAAGCTGGAGTCGGTGCGCACGGTATTCAACTACCTACGACGTCACGTCTCCACCGACGTCGCCGCAGCGCACGTGGTGATCAGCGGTCAGAGCGTGGTCCTCTGCGACGGGGAGCATCTGATCGACGCAGTTCGCAACGGACAGGGTGTACTCAATGTGTTGCCACTCGCGAACGTGAAGCAGGAGCTCGACGCGAGCATCACCAACCTGAAGAAGAAGGAACGCGATGAGTACGTGGCGAGCCAACAAGCTCACAATTCCCGACTCGCCAAGGTTGCAGCGTCCACGCAGACGACACGCCGCATCGCGCGGTAATGGGATGACGGGCAACCGTCGCTTTGCGGAAACACAATGACCGAAGTTCGTCGATCGCCGCTCGATGCACTGCATCGGGAACTCGGCGCAAAAATGGTCCCGTTCGGAGGATGGGAGATGCCGTTGTCGTATCCCACGGGCACCATCGCCGAACACATGGCGTGTCGAACCGATACTGCAATCTTCGACGTTTCGCACCTGGGAACCGTTCGATTGGCGGGAGCGAATGCCTTCGATCTCCTACAGCGCGAACTCACGAACGATCTTCGAAAGATTGCGCCCGGTCGCGCCCAGTACACGCATGCGTGCAATGACCGAGGAGGAGTTGCCGACGACATCATCGTTTGGTGGCTGGATGAGAACACGTTCGACGTGATGCCGAATGCCTCGAATACCGAACGCATTCGTTCCGTCATCGGGGGCACCGACGTTACGAACGATCGCGCCATCTTGGCGGTGCAGGGCCCCCGCGCTCGTCAGCGATTGGCCACGGTGTCCCCGGAAGCAGCGGGCGTGAAGAGATTTCGCGTTGCTCGTGTGGAGATACTCGGAGTCGAGTGCGTCGTTGCCGGCACCGGGTACACGGGCGAGGATGGTGTCGAACTCGCCGTACCGATCGATCATGCGCAACGGATCGCTCGAGCCCTCGTCGAATCCGGCGCAACGATGGCCGGTCTGGGTGCGCGTGACACCCTTCGTCTGGAGGCCGGACTGCCGTTGCATGGGCACGAACTATCGGGAGACATCACCACGTTGGAGGCCAATTTGGGATGGGTCATTGGCTGGGAAAAGTCCGAATTTCGCGGGAGAGAGGCGCTGGCCAAGCAACGCGAACTCGGGGTGGAGCGCTTGCTCTGCGGCCTACGCACCGAAGGTCGTCGCCCTCCGCGAGATGGCGCGCGGGTACTGACGGGGGGAGTCGATGTGGGCGTGGTGACGAGTGGAAACTTCTCACCCGTGTTGGGTTGCGGCATTGCGTTCGCCTTGTTGACGCCAGCGATGACGAACGTTGGACGCCAGGTCACCGTGCAGGTGCGCGACAGTGCATTGGTTGGTCGCGTGGCGACTACGCCGTTTGTGGTTTCTCCGAAGTAGCACTCGTCGACGACGCAGTCGAGCTCGTCGCGACGTTCGTGGATGGGGTGGTGGGTCGTGGTGCCAGGTTGGACATCGCTTTGCTGGCCAGCGAGGGCAAGAACCCGACGAGGGAACCGGCTTGGTCGGCCATTCCGGCGATTCGACGAATGGGGTCCTCGACGTCGTCCAGCAGACGGTTCACTCGCGATGCAGCCTGATTGAGGTTGTCCATCGTCGCACCGACGTTCTCCAATGCCACGATGAGCGCCTCGACCGTACGACGACCTTGTTCGGCCAATTTGACGCCCTCGGTTACCGGGTCGATCGTGCGCATCACTGCCAAGAGGTCGTTCACCAGTTTTTGCAGGTCGAACTGCGGAGGAGGAACGTCGTTCATGCGAAGCCGAGTCGCTGGACGGTGGTCACGCACTCAACGGTAGTCGTTGCTCGCGAGCGCCTCGAGTGGTTCGCACGAACACACCAAGTTGCGATCGCCGTGCGCGGCATCGATTCGAGATACCGGCGGAAAGTAGCCACGCGTCCGCAATGAACCGAGTGGAAACAGTGCGTACGAGCGCGAATACGGTCGACTCCAGTCGCCCGTCACATCCTCCACGGTGTGTGGTGCGTTGCGTAGTGGCGAGTCGTCGACCGACCATTCACCGGACTCGACTCGTGCAATCTCCGATCGAATGGCGATCATTGCATCACAGAAGCGGTCGAGTTCCGCGAGTGATTCGCTCTCGGTTGGCTCCACCATGAGTGTGCCCCCAACCGGGAAGCTCATGGTGGGCGCATGGAACGAGAAGTCCATGAGTCGCTTGGCGATGTCGTCGACGGTTACCCCCGTGCGTTTGGTGATGTCTCGGATATCGAGAATGCATTCATGGGCGATGAGATTACGGGCGCCGGTGTACAGCGTTGGGTAGTGATCGCGAAGTCGATGTGCGATGTAGTTGGCGCTCGCAATGGCTTGATGTGTCGCGCGGCGCAGTCCATCCGGACCCATGAGACGTACGTACACCCAGGAGATGGGAAGGATGCTGGCCGAACCGAACGGAGCCGCAGAGACCGGTCCAACCGATGTGTTCGAGGAGGTGAGTGGATTGCCGGGGAGGAACGGCGCCAGATGGGCTCGCACACCGACGGGACCAACCCCTGGTCCGCCGCCACCGTGCGGAATGCAGAACGTCTTGTGCAAATTGAGGTGGCTGACGTCGGCGCCGAAGTGACCCGGTTTTGCAACTCCAACCAACGCATTGAGATTTGCGCCGTCAACGTACACCTGGCCGCCGTGGGCGTGCACCACATCACAAATGTCGCGAACGTGCGACTCGAACACGCCATGGGTGGAGGGATAGGTGATCATGAGTGCCGCCAGGCGATCACCGGCCTTCTCGCATTTTGAAGTGAGGTCGGCGAGGTCGACGTTCCCGTCATCGTCGCACGACACCACGACCACGCTCATGCCAGCCATCACCGCGCTTGCGGCGTTGGTTCCGTGCGCGCTCGATGGAATGAGGCACACCGTTCGCTGCGTGTCGCCTCGGCTCGAGTGGTAGCCACGAATCGCAAGGAGGCCGGCGAACTCACCCTGACTGCCGGCGTTGGGCTGCAGGCTCACCGCGTCGTAGCCGGTGACTTCGCACATCATGCGCTCGAGTTCGCTGATGAGTTGGGCGTAGCCCCGTGTGTCGCTGGCTGGCGCGTGTGGGTGGATGTTGGCGAATTCAGGCCATGTAACGGGAATCATTTCCGTCGTGGCGTTCAACTTCATGGTGCACGAGCCGAGCGGGATCATCGTTCGATCGAGCGCCAAGTCCTTGTCGGCGAGACGACGTAGGTAGCGGAGCATTTCGGTCTCGGTCTGATAGCGACGGAAGGACGCCTGATGCAGGAATCGATCGTTTCGTAGGTGGTGGTCGTCGAGCGCGAGTTGCACCGAGCGTTCGTGAACCTGGTCCGTGGTGACGGAGACGCTGAAACAGTCCAGAATGTCGACGATCATCGTCGCATCGGTGGTTTCGTCGCAGCTGAATCCCACCGTGGTGGAGTCGATGCGTCGTAAGGCGATGTTGTGCGATTCTGCGCGGTGATGTACCGCGTTGGCATCGACGTTGGACACCGTCACCGTGTCGAATCGCGATCCTGATTCGATCAGTCCAACCTGGTGATCCCGCAGAATGGCCTGAGCGGTATTGGCGAACGAACTCACGCGACGGGCGATTGCTTGCAAACCCTCACGACCGTGCCACGCGGCGTAGAACCCCGCGATGTTGGCCAAGAGCGCCTGCGCAGTGCAGATGTTGCTCGTTGCCTTCTCCCGGCGAATGTGCTGTTCGCGCGTTTGCAGTGCGAGTCGCAACGCAGGGCGACCCTGCGTGTCGGTACTCACTCCCACGAGGCGTCCCGGGAGCGAACGAGCGAAGACTTCGGTGGCGGCAAGGAACGCCGCGTGGGGTCCGCCGTAACCCATGGGTACGCCGAATCGTTGTGCGCTGCCGACTGCGATGTCGAAACCGAGCGACGCCGGCGTGGTGATCAGTGTGCTCGCCAACGGATCGGTGACGCAGACGGCAACTGCCCCTCGTGCGTGCACAGAAGCAGTGATGGCCCGTACGTCGTCGTCATTCGCGACGAGGCCACTCGAGGCTGGTCGTGATACCACCACGCAGAATGCATCGATCCTGGTCAGCTCTTCCAGCGGTGCCAATTGCACGATGATGCCCACGGGTTCGCAGCGTGCTCGCAGTACCGAAACGTTCTGGACATGGGTGTCGTCGTGAACTGCGACGACTCGGCTCTCACTCTTGGTGGTGCGTCGAGCCATGGTGACGGCTTCGGCGATTGCGGTGGCTTCGTCCAGAAGTGATGCGTTGGCAATATCGAGACCGGTCAATTCGGTGATGAGTGTCTGGAAGTTCAGCAAACCCTCGAGGCGACCTTGACTGATTTCGGGTTGATACGGCGTGTACGCCGTGTACCACGCGGGATTCTCCAGCACGTTTCGCAGGATGACCGGAGGCGTAATGGTGGGGTAGTAGCCAGCGCCAATCGCACAGCGACGAACGACGTTTCGTCGCGCAATGTTTCGGAGCTCGGCCAGCACGGCGGATTCGCTGATCGCGGATGGAAGGTTGAGCGGTTGCTTCGAGAGGATGCTCGCGGGCACCACGGCCTCGATGATCGACTCGTTCGAATCAAAGCCCAGTTCGCGAGCAATGTCGGTGCGCTCCTGAGCGCTCGGGCCGATGTGGCGGGATTCAAAACTCACGGTGCCTCGCTGCCGACCATTGGCGTGCCGATACACAGCCGCATCAGCACCCCCGCTGTCTGTGGTACCTGAGAGTTTCGGCGACGAATCGCCTTTCCCCGTCGGTGGAGGAGAGGTCGGTCTCCTCGCTTTCCAGCGTTGCGAGTCGACTCGGTTCGGGTACCTGAGAGGTTCCGGGGTGGTTGCTCCTTCGGTGTGATGGTGCACTGGCGGTGCACTTCACTCTCCCGAGGCGACTATGGCAACCGTCAGCGTAGTTTGCGGCAACGTGCCGAGGGTGACGCAAGGGGGTTGCGAGTGGTGTTCGATCTCGGGTCGGCGCCTAGTGTGACCTCCATGACATCAGCACCGATCACGGCCCAAGCCCTTTCCGATGCAGTGAGTCCCTTCTTCGGGGATCTCGGCAGCAAGTACATGTTGGACCCCGCCACGGCGGAAATCGGCAAGGCAGCCGGGTACTCGGATGGCTTCTCGTTCTACATGGCAGGTCGTGGCGGGGTACTCGGCGATGTGGATGCCGACGTGGTGTATTCGGCGTTCATGTTCTTCGACAAAGCCATCGTTCGAAAAATGTGGGAGCGCGGAGTGGCCGTGGAAGGTGCACGAAAGGCGGGCACTCGCTACGCCGGAGCAGCCGACGCCTGGGGCAAGGCGCATCTCTCGGGATACGCCAACGCAAAGCGGTTCAACGAACTCGCCGAGAAGGTGATCCACTCGTTGGATGTAGGCGGATTGTCGTTGTTCGCCGGTCTTCGCGCCGAACCATTGCCGAGCGACCCCGTGTCCCGTACCTACCGCCTGGTGACGTATCTGCGCGAATTGCGAGGATGCATCCACATCAATGCGGTTGTTGCAGAGGGTCTATCGGGAATCGAAGCGGTGTTGGCATCGGAGAACGGCACGTTCTTTGCCAAGATCCACGGCTATCAGGAACCGTATCCCGACGTATCGCATCTTGCAGCTCGTCGAGCGAAGGCAGAAGAAGTCACTTCGGAGCGCATGGCCGATGTTTATGAGCGAGCGCTCACCGCGCCCGAGCGTGGAGAGTTCGCTGCACTGGTGGCAGAGCTGAAAGCAGCCGTCGTCTAG
>JBBANV010000007.1:35928-37729 GCA_040401775.1 Ilumatobacteraceae bacterium | reverse complement strand
CTAAGCAGCGGGTCGGTCGCGTAACCAGTCATCGTGCGCCGATCGCAAATGCGGTGGCATTCGCTGAAGATGTCGTTGCGGAACGGGTGGAAGTACCCGGCGCACCGCAAGCCCCGTGCGTGCAGTTTGTGCAACCCCGAACATCTGCAATCGTGAGACCGCGCGGGCAAAGATGGTGCCCGTGTCCTCTCGTGCCGCCACCCCCAGCGATATTGCGGTGGCGCGGGTGTCGAGTACATAGCCATTTGGGAAGTCGTCGAAGCCGAAGTCGATGCGCCTGAGTAGCCACGTGGCGGACGGCCCCAGAACGGGGAGCCAGAACCACTCCACGTACGCCGAACGTGCGGCAAATCCGACGGATTCCACGGTGGAGTCGTGCCAGGGCACGACGGTGAGGTTGAGTTGATGCGTGTTCACACCTAGGTGTGTGCACGAGTCGGTGGAAGTGGCACACTATTTTTCGTACATGTTGAACGACGACACCAACTCCGTGGCTCGGGTGGAGGTGTTGATTGCTGCCGCCCGTCGGGTCACGGTGCTGACCGGTGCGGGAATCTCCACGGCGTCGGGAATTCCGGACTTTCGCGGACCAAACGGTCTGTGGACTCGCGACCCCGACGCTCAGCGCGCGGCAACGCTCAGCCACTATCTGAATGATGAAGATCTCCGCAAACGGTCATGGCAGAACCGCGTGCGATGGCTCGGTAATGATCCTTTGCCGAATGATGGACACAAAGCCCTGGTGAAACTGCACGAACGTGGCCAACTTCGTGCCATCGTCACCCAGAACGTGGATGGGTTGCACCAGCGCTCGGGAATTGAGCCACATTTGGTGCACGAAGTACACGGCAACCTGCACCGCTCACGTTGTTGGGAGTGCGATGACCGCCGACCCATGGCTGAAGCCGTGCAGCGGGTGATCGATGGCGATCCAGACCCTCGGTGTTTGCTCTGTGGCGGAATTCTGAAGAGCGACACCATCTTGTTCGAAGAGCCGCTGGTTCCCGAGGTGATTGAAGCGGCATATTCTGCAAGCGAAAACTGTGACGTGTTGTTGGCGGTCGGCTCGACCCTCGGTGTGTATCCGGCGGCCTATTGCGTGCCACGGGCAAAGGAAGCAGGTGCGCGAATCGTGATCGTGAACGGGGGACCCACGGAGATGGATTCGCTCGCCGACGAGTTCGTGACCGGTGACATCAACACCGTGTTGCCGAGACTGTGTGGCGTTCGGCCCGAGTAAACGACAGCACGCTTTCTGGCGTGCCTGATGGGCATGGCTGTACTGAAAAGCCGACCTCGCAGGTAGCATTTTGACCGTGGCAACGTTTCGCGACCTGCTTTCTGCCGCCAAGGCGCAAATCACCGAAGTAGACACGGCTGCGGCTGCCGACAAGATTGCTGCGGGCAACGTGGTGGTCCTCGATGTTCGCGAGCCCGATGAGTTCGAACAGGGTGCATTGCCCGAAGTGATCCACATTCCGCGCGGACACCTGGAAGCGCAAGTGGAGACCCGAATCATCGACAAGTCGACGCCGGTGGTGGTGTACTGCGCCGGCGGAGTGCGCAGCGCATTCGCCGCAAAGACGCTGCAGGAACTCGGTTACTCCAACGTGGTGAGCATGGCCGGCGGTTTCGGCAAGTGGAAGGACGAGGGTCGCACGTGGCTGACACCGGTCGCCTTGAGTGCCGAGCAGCGCAATCGCTACCAGCGACACATCCTGTTGCCCGAGGTTGGCGTGGCGGGTCAAGCCAAGCTGCTCTCCAGCAAGGTGTTGTTGCTCGGCGCCGGTGGTTTGGGTTC
>JBBANV010000007.1:8858-35828 GCA_040401775.1 Ilumatobacteraceae bacterium | reverse complement strand
ATCGTGGATGGCGCCGACAACTTCCCGTCGCGGTACTTGTTGAACGACGCCAGCGTGAAGCTCGGCATCCCCGTGGTGCACGGCTCGATCTTCCGATTCGAGGGAATGGTGAGCGTGTTCCATCCGCTGCGTGGGCCGACCTATCGCGACATGGTTGCCGAGCCACCGCCTGCTGAGATGGCGCCGAGTTGTGCGGAGGCCGGTGTGCTTGGAGTGTTGCCGGGAATCGTCGGTTCGATTCAGGCATTGGAAACCATCAAGTTGCTGCTCGATCTCGGTGACTCGTTGATCGGTCGAATCCTGGCCATCGACACCACGGAGATGACCTTCCGCACCTTCAATCTGCGCAAAGACCCCAAGAACGTGGTGACATACGAGAATCGTGAGCGAATTCAGTTGCGTGATCTCGACGGCGTCTGTGCGCCGTGGATGAGCTGAACACGCAAGCCCTCCACGTCTCCGAGCAAGTCGCCCTCGCATCATCGAAACTCGTAGCATTGAGCGCGTGCCGTTGAGCATTGCCGTCGTCGGCGCCGGATTCTCGGGTGCCGTCGTTGCACGTGAATTCGCCGAGGCGGGCAACCACGTGGATGTTTTCGAGGCTCGTGACCACGTAGCCGGTAACTGCCACACCCAGCGTCACGACTCCGGTGTGATGGTGCACGTGTACGGCCCACACATCTTCCATACCCAGCATGAAGAGGTGTGGAACTACGTTCGGCGCTTCGGAACGTTCAAGTCGTATCGCCACCGCGTTCGCGCAATGGTGGGGGACAAGGCGTATCAAATGCCGATGAACCTCGGACTGATCAATTCGTTCTTCGGTACCGACATGGACTCGGTGGAGGCAGAGCAATTCGTTGCCGGTCGCGCCGATGCAACCATCACGAATCCAACGTCGTTCGAGGACCAGGCGCTCAAGCTGGTTGGTCGTGAGCTGTACGAAGCGTTCTTTGCCGGGTACACCCGCAAGCAGTGGGGTGTCGACCCCACGGAGTTGCCGGCGAGCATCCTGGCTCGCTTGCCACTGCGATTCACCGACGATGACTCGTACTTCAATCATCCGTATCAGGGAATTCCCGAACATGGATACACCCCGATCGTGGAAGCCATCCTCGATCATCCCAACGTGACCGTGCACTTGTCGACCCGTTGCTCACGACAAGAGTTGCAGAGTTACGACCATGCGTTTTGGAGCGGTCCGATCGATGCGTACTTCGACTTCGGGCACGGCAGATTGGCATATCGCACCCTCGACTTCGAACCAGAGGTGGTGGCTGGCGACTTCCAGGGCTGCCCGGTGGTGAACTACTGCGATGCCGAGGTGCCGTACACCCGCATCACCGAGCACAAGCACTTTGCGCCGTGGGAGACGCATGCATCATCGGTGATCTATCGGGAGTTCAGTCGCTTGTGCGGTGAAGCCGACACGCCGTACTACCCGGTGCGACTCGTGAAGGAAAAGGCGCAACTGTTGGAATACGTGCGTTTGGCTCGTGCGGAAACTGGAGTCACCTTTCTCGGTCGTCTCGGCACCTACCGTTATCTGGACATGGATGTGACGATTCACGAAGCATTGAAGACCGCACGAGCCGTACAAGCTGCACTCGCAGCAGCGTCCCCCGCGCCGGCGTTCGTGGTCGATCCGCTCGGATGAGCAGGCGATGACGCAGTTTCTTCTGCAGCGCTCGATGTTGCCCGTTCGCGACATGGCCGAGCCGACGCTGTACGTTCGCGAGCGTGGCGGCGTCACTCGGGGCGACGAGACCGCAACGCTCGTTGCTGGTGCGGAGTTGTCCTTCGACACGTCGTTCGGTGCATTTCACGCCGGACGTTGGCGGCGACTCACCTCCGTGCAGTCCGTCGTTGCGCGCGTGATTGCCACCGGCAACGGACGTGCCGAATTGGTGTCGGTGCATCGCAATCGCGAGCAGGTGGTTGCGACCGCCAGCCTCGGGACTCATCCGGTCGACCTCGCGGTTGGATCGCTGCGCGACACGCGATTCGGCATGTTGTACGTTCGCATCGTTGCCACCGGTCCGTGCGAAGTACAACGGGTGGAGTGGCGTACGGATTCGCCGGCACCACACGATGTTCGACTGAATTTGTCGATCACCACGTTCAACCGCCAGGCGTACGTGATCCCCACCGTGAAGCGGGTGCTCGCCTTGGTGCGGTCGCTCCCGGATCTGCAGGGGAGGGTACGCGTGTTGGTGGTGGACAATGCCAACAACGTGAACTTCGACGAGCCACCAAGCGACGACCTGACCGTGGTGCCGAATCGAAATCTCGGCGGTGCAGGCGGATTTGCCCGCGGACTCATGTGGCTGCGCGAGCAGCGTTGGGCAACGCACGTGTTGTTCATGGACGACGACATCAGCTTGGAATCCGAATCGCTGGTGCGAACCGTGGCCATGTTCTCCTATGCGCGAGACCGACAGTTGTGTATTCATGGCGCCATGTTGAGCGAGGAACGTCAATGGATGCAGTTCGAAGCGGGGAGCAAGTACCTGTGGCGTTCGCTCTACCCGTTGCGCGCGCTCGGGCAAGAAGACGACCTTCGTGACCGCTCGTTGGTGTTGCGGGACGCCAAGGAGAAGCGATTCGCCTACTCCGCTTGGTGGTACACGGCATTCCCCATTGGCATCACCCAGGACAATCCCTTGCCGGTGTTCGTGCGTGGCGACGACGTTGCATTCGGGCTGATGCATACGGGTCGCCATACGGTGACGCTGAACGGCATCGCGGTGTGGCACGCCGACTTCCACCTGAAGAACAATCCATCGTCGCTGTTCTACGAGATGCGCAACTTCGCCACGATCGACACGCTGGTGTTCGACCGTCATCGTTGGTGGCACCTGGGTCAGCGTTTCCTCGCGTTGAGTTTCCGCAATTTGTTCGGATTCCGCTATGCAAGCGCGGAGTACATGATTCGTGGAATGCGTGCGTACCTGGCCGGGCCACAAGCCCTGGCCGAAGTCGACCACACCGCATTGCACGACGAGTTGCGTCAGGTGACCGAGGAGAAACCCGCACCGCTGTCGCCGGAGCACGCGGCGATCGACATTTCTACGCCGTTGCCGAAGCCGGTGCGACTCATCGGATTCGTGTTGTCGCTACCTCTCGTCGGAGGATTCCTCCTGCCCAAGTCGATTCGCAGTCGCGAGTTGCGAACCGCACCCATCGACTCGCGAGCCGTGGGCTTGGCTCTGCGTCACGAGCAGATCCTGTACCGCCACGATCGTTTGCCGGAGGGATTCGTGTGTTCGCGCGATGGCGCAAGGTTCCGTGCGTTGTGGCGTGACGTATTCGGCGTGCTGTTCGAACTTGCACGCAACTACGGTCGATTGAAGCGGGAGTACCGTGCCGCGTATCGGGTGTTGGTGAGTGACCAGGCGTGGCAGCGCCGGTTCGACGGCGTTAGCGCTGCGCCGAAGCGCTGAGCAACGCCATCCACGTGGTGCGATCCACCACGCCCGTGGTCTTCAAGCCCACCGACTTCTGGAAGCGAGACACCGTCCGGGCGGTACCACTTCCGTAGTTTCCGTCGGGTCGAAGCTTCACGTTGAGCACGTTGGCCAGCGCCTTCTGAATCGATACCACCGATGATTGCTTCGCGCCGCGTGTGAGCGTGAACGTGTTGGGGTCGATACCGAGTGCGGCAATGACTTGCTCATCTGCGATGCCGTCGATGGGCAGGCCGGCCGTTTCCTCGAACTTCGTCACTGCGGAAACGGTGCCCTTGCCGAACACCCCGTCAGTGGCGATTCGCTGTCGTTTCTTCAAGCCCAGCGCGGTATTGAGCGCCACTTGCAGCGCCTTGATGGGCTCGCCACGCTCGCCGGCAATCATTGGTACGGCCATGGGAATGATTCCGCCATTACCCACGGTGATGAGGCCGGCCCGACGAAGTTCATCCAGCTGATTGCGCAGGAACAGGGCGAATTCGACACGGCCCGTGCTGGTGAGATGGACGGAGTCGCTGAACCAACGGTTCTTGTCCGGACCAGAACTGTGCGAGTTCCAATCCAGCACCGACACGTTGGGGTAGCGCTGGGTTGCCGCGGCAAGTGCGGCATTGGAAGCGCCGTAGTCCACCGAGGCACGGCGAGTGGAGAGATTCACGAACACGATTCGTTGCACCGCGCGCGCGTTGAGCGCAGAAACCACCTGATCGATGTCCTGGGCAAACGTGCTCGGACTGTCGTTGTAGCCCAATTGCAGCACTGCAACGGTGGGCATGGTGTCGGAGGTGAGCGTGCTGATGATCGCGGGTGCATCGGGCAGTCCAACCGAGGGTTGCACGCACGCTGAACCAACCAGACAACGATTCGGCACCGCTTGAAAATCCACGTTGGTGTAGGCAGGGGCCACGATTCCGGCAAACTCCGTGGTGATGCTGGCACCAATCGAGTCGCCGATCAGCAGTATGCGACCAACGGGTGCAGCTTCGAACTCTGCCGGATACACCGGTGTGACGCCATACCAGGGAGCTGGCAGATCGAACGCCGTTCGAAACGCCCAACCCGACATTTTCACGCTGCCGGTCGTGCCAGTGACGGTGACTTCGGTGGTATAGCCGTTCCAGTCGCCACCAAGACCGTCGTGCGAGGTGATGAGGGAAGTGAGCGTGCCGATCTGCGGATATCGCTGTTGCAGTTGGGCCGCGCTCACGCTGCGAGTCCACACCATGAGCGATGAGTTGGCCGCGAGATCACCGGGATCCGCTTGGGCGGTGAAGATTCCACCTGCCGTGCGTCCTCCGTTGCTCGACGAAAACTCCGTTCGGACAACTGCACCATTGCGACCGCGTATGACGATGCCCGCAGTTTCGGCAATCGCAGCGTCGGTGCGCGGATCTTCGAGGCTGTATGGCTGCTCGCTCACGCCTTCGCGAACTGCCGCCCCCATGTACACCTGACAATCCTGGGTGTCGCAGGTGTTGGCCAAACCTGCGTAGCGATTTTCGGTGGATGCATAGCTTCGTGCCGCAACGGACTGAGCGCGAAGTGCATTCATGCCTGCACCACCTGCGACATCACCCCACGAAGCGGGGGATTCACGAGGTACCACACCACGGAGATAGCTCTCCATCGTGGTCACGTTGATGGTGCGATTTTCGTTGCGCGAATTGTTGACGGCACGGATGATGCCCCGGTAGTAGCGCACCCGATGCGCCCGATCCGATTTTGGCTCGCAAAGTCCGATGGTTTGTGTCGGTGCTGCCGCGGGGTCCTGCCCAACTTGTGTGGTGAACGATGCTGCGTTCGCGACGTCACCGATGAGTTCGAACCCGACGGTGACCGGATCCTGGCTCGGCAAGGTGCAGCGACGCGAGGTGGAGCCCCAGACGCGATATACCTTCTCGCTCACCTCACGTGCAACCAGCGATGTCCATACGCGACCCGGAACCGGATCCTCGAGAAAGAGGGCATTCTGTACGTCGGCCACCACACCCGTTTGGTAAGTGCCCATGGCACTCAACCACACGCGGATGGTGTCGTTGGGGTTGTCGATCGGAGCCACGACGTTGCCGGTGGCACCGCCGTAATAGAAGTCGAGAATCTGTTGCCACGACCAACCGTGTGCCGTGGCCCACCCGTAGGAGCCGTACTGGCTGAGCCCTCGTCCGTGCCCGAAACCGCGACCGTAGATCACGTAACTGGCGGGCAACTGGCCGTCAGCGGCCTGCACCGGTGTCGGGGCAGGCGAGAGCGACGTGATGATGGCGGCAATGATGCCGACGGCGACGAGACGTCGCAATTGGGGGGAACGCATGGTGAAGTAGAACACTCCTTCGCCCGCTTGACGAGCAGTCTACGGCAGAACGTCGTGTTGCTCGCGCGACCTAAATGACGACGTTGTGTTAGTCGCGCGACGTATCCGCGGCTTTGAGCGTGTCGCGCTGTTGCACAATCACACCTGTGAGCACGAGCGCTATACCGATGAAATCGAGAGTCGATGGAGTTTGATCGAGAAAGAGGAATCCGAACACGGTGGCGGTAACGGGCAACAACGCGAGCAGCACGGAGAAACGACGCACCGGAATACGTCGCAACGTGTATTGATCGATTCCATAGGCGACTGCGTTGGAAAACAAACCGATCAGCAGGCACCAGACGAGCAACGTGGGATCACTCCACGCTGGGCCGCTTTGGGGAAGACCGATGGGTGTGAGCACTACCGCACCGATGGCGAGACCAATTCCCAATCCGGCAACCCCGCGGTCGTATTGCGCCACACGGGCACCAAGCACGATGTAGATCGCCCAGCAGAATGCGGCCAAGAAGATGAACAGCAAGCCGAGCGGTTCGTTGTCAATCTCGATTCCCGACAACACCACCACTCCGACGGCAGCCAAGGCCAGCGCGAGTGCATTACGTTTCGTGCGAGTGGTGAGAGCTGCCACCGTGATCGGGCCGATGAATTCGATTGCCACACCCTTGCCGAGATCCAGACGATTGATCGCCAGATAAAACGTCAGGTTCATGAACGCAGTGGCGACGCCGAAGAGGGCCGCTGCTTTCAATTGCTCACGGGTGAATCTCCCACCGCGACGCAGGTTTCCTGCCGAAAAGAGCAGCAGCCAGAATGCGGCGCCGATTACTCGAAACCACGCCGAAGGTGCAGGTGCCAGCTGCTCAAACAGCCGAACGGCAATGACAGCGCCGACGTACTGGCTGATACCCGAGAGAACGAACAGCGCCTCAGGTGGCGCGGTGTTGAGTGGGTTGCGCGAGGTGTTCAGTCGAACAAATCCGGATCAGTGCGGCAGATTTCCTGCCACAACGGCTGGAAGTTCAACCAGCCCGCCATCGGATGAGCGGTGAGATCGCGCGTGTAGGTGGCCATCTCGTGGGGAATCAATTTTGGAGTGCCCACGGTTTCCGCCATGATCTGAGCCATGCACGTCCGTTCCATCGACAAGAACCAGTAGGCGGCCGCATCAACGGTTGGGGCAACGGTGAAGAGCCCGTGGTTTTGGTGAATCGCCGCCTTGCCCGTGGGAAACTTCGCGGCAATTTCCTGACCAGCCGCTGGCTCGAACACCACTGCACCACCTTGTTCGGCGATCACCACGTGATCGTCATAGAAGTAGCAACTGTCCTGCGTAATGGGGTCGAGCTTGCGACCCAGCGATGCCCACGCCTTGCCGTACACGGTGTGCGCATGGGCGGCAGAGATCACGTCGGGGCGTGCTTGGTGGATGGCGGCGTGAATACAGAACGCCGCGCGATTCACCGGAGCATTGCCGTACACCACATCGCCGTCGTGGTTCACGAGGATGAGATCGCTCACACGCATGAGGCGGAAGCTGCGAGCGAACGGGTTCACCCAAAAATGATCGGGGAACTCCGGATCGCGCGCCGTGATGTGCCCGGCCACGCCCTCGCCGAAACCGAGTCGACCAAAAATGCGCAAGGCACCGGCGAGTTTCTGTTTGCGCTCCAAACGCTCTTCCTCGATCGATCGAGTCGGCTGCGGACCGATGTCGATGAGTTCCTTCGGGGTGAGTGGAATCCCGTCGATGGACTTGGTGATGGCGGGGTTTTCGGTAATGGCCATATCCCAAGGTTAGGCGTGCGGTCGGCGCACGGACGTGTCGCCGCGGGTCGAGTGCCGTAGCGCTCATAGTCTGGAACGAGCATGGTGAATACGCCCAGCGAGAAGCGCACGGACTCGGGTATCGAGATCGCCCCACTGTACGACGAGTCATCGTTGCGTGGCAGTGACGTAGCTGCCAGCATCGGTGCACCAGGGACGGCACCTTACACGCGTGGCATCTATCCCACCATGCACCGCGATCGCCTGTGGACCATGCGTCAATACGCCGGATTCGGTACGGCAGCCGACACCAATGCGCGGTTCAAGTTCCTCCTGAACGCGGGACAGACCGGGTTGTCGTGCGCATTCGATCTCCCCACCCAGATGGGGTATGACAGCGATCACCCCCGCGCCGCAGGCGAAGTGGGCAAGGTCGGTGTTGCAATCGACTCCATCGACGACATGCGCACGTTGCTCGCCGACCTGCCGCTCGACAAGGTCACCACGTCGATGACCATCAATTCCACGGCGGGAATCCTGCTGCTGCTGTACGAGTTGGTTGCAGAAGAGCGTGGCGTGCCGGCAAGCGCGATCAGCGGCACCATCCAAAACGACTTGTTGAAGGAGTACATCGCGCGCGGCACATACGTGTACCCGCCGCGTCCGTCGATGCGGATCATCACCGACATCTTCGCCTACTGCGCCACGAACGTTCCGAAGTGGAACACCATCTCCATTTCCGGTTACCACATTCGTGAAGCCGGCAGTACTGCGGTGCAAGAGTTGGCATTCACCCTTGCCAACGCCATCGCCTACGTGCAGGCGGCGGTGGACGCTGGCCTGGATGTCGACGCCTTTGCGCCACGATTGAGTTTCTTCTGGAACGGTCACAACAACTTCTTCGAAGAAGTGGCAAAGTTCCGGGCCAGTCGACGCATGTGGTATCGAATCATGACGGAGCGATTCGCCGCCAAGAATCCAGCGAGCCACTTGATGCGCTTCCACACGCAAACCGGTGGCGCCACCCTGACTGCTCAGCAGCCGCTCAACAACGTGGTGCGCGTTGCGGTGCAAAGCATGGCGGCAGTCCTGGGCGGAACCCAGAGCCTGCACACCAACGGATACGACGAAGCACTCGGCTTGCCCACCGAGGAAGCGGCGCGCATTGCCCTGCGAACGCAGCAGATCATCGGCTACGAAAGTGGCATCACCGATACCCCCGATCCGCTGGCAGGTTCGTACTACGTGGAATCACTCACCAACGAAGTGGAACGCTTGGCGTGGGAGTACATCAAACGAATCGATGACATGGGCGGTGCGGTCAATGCGATCGAAGCCGGTTTTCAGATGGAGGAAATCGACGAGGCCGCCTACGCCTACACCAAGAGCATCGACGACTCGAGCCGCACGATCGTTGGCGTCAACAAGTTCACCAGTGAAGAAGCAACCGACGTACCGGTGCTCAAAGTGGATGCCGAGCGCGAGCGAAATCAGGTGGAACGGTTGAAGCAGTTCAAGGCAGCACGCGATGCGGCGCAGGTCGCCGCGCGTTTGGACGACGTACGCGCAGCAGCGCGGGGTAGTGACAATTTGCTGTATCCAATGAAGGGCGCTCTCAAGGCGCACGCCACATTGGGCGAAGTCAGCGACGCGTTGCGTGACGTCTTCGGCGTGCATCGCCCCGGCTGATCAACCGAGACGGTTGATTCGCGGAGCGGGACGCTCGAATCCCTTCGGAGTGTCCGTCGGCCATCCGAGATACACCATTGCCACCACCGCGGTGTCGGTGGGGAAACTGCAAAAGGACGCCACAGCATCGTTGGCGCCCTTCGGGCATGACGACCAGAAACTGGCCATGCCAAGTGCCGTAGCGCCGAGGAGCAAGGTCTGGACGGCTGCAGCAACCGCATCACGGTTCTCGTCAGTGCGAAGTTGACTGTCGCCCACCTCCGAGCCAACGACGAGCACGACGGGTGTACGGGCAAACTTGCCCCGAGTTTTGGCGACGCGTGGTTCGGGCTCGCCCTGTGCAGCCATCACATCGGCACACACACCGCCGAGTTGCAAGCGGGCGTCACCACGGACCTCGGCAAATACCCATGGCCACGTGAGCTTGTGGTTGGGTGCCCACGTGGCGAGCTCGCACAATTGCTGCACGATTCCGGCATCGACGTCACGTTCGCGGTCGATCATCAAATTGGTGCGTCGGGCGCGCACGAGTGCGGCAAAGTCGTTGAAGTTCATCCGAACACGGGCTTGCAAGTGCGCGACATCAGTTCTTGTGCAGGGCGGTGTTGAGTCCGCCCCAGCTTCCCGTACGCACGACGGCCTCCACCGCGCCGTTCGTGCTGTTGCGACGGAACAACATGTTGGAAACCCCCGACATCTCACGAGCCTTCACCACGCTGCCATCGGGGAGGCGCACCAGCGTGCCAGCGGTGACGTACAAACCTGCCTCGAGCACGCAGTCGTCGCCCAGACTGATGCCAAGGCCGCTGTTGGCCCCGAGCAGACAACGCTCGCCAACGGTGATCATTTCCTTGCCACCGCCCGAGAGCGTTCCCATGATGGACGCGCCACCGCCGATGTCGCTGCCGTTGCCGACGATGACCCCGGCAGAGATGCGGCCTTCCACCATCGATGCACCGAGTGTGCCGGCGTTGAAGTTGCAGAATCCTTCGTGCATCACGGTGGTGCCTTCGGCGAGATGCGCACCGAGACGCACGCGACTGGCGTCGGCGATTCGCACACCAGCGGGAACGACATAATCGGTCATTCGCGGGAACTTGTCGACACCGTTCACCGTGAGGTGCTCACCCTTGCGACGCAGCGCATCGCGAACTTCATCCAGTACGTCGAGTGCGACTGGGCCGATGCTGGTCCATGCAACATTGGCGAGCAATCCAAATGCGCCGTCGAGGTTCAACGTGCGCGGTGTGGCGAGGCGGTGCGAGAGCAAGTGCAGACGCAAGTACACGTCGGAGGCGTCGCGGGGTGCTGCAGCAGTATCGATCTCGACGACGATCGGCACGATTTCGACACCACGTCGGGCGTCCACCGCGCGTGGGGGAGTCGAGTCGCGTTCGGTGGCTGGACACGAGTCACCCCAACCAAGCCGGCGGAAATGTGCGTCGAGCACCACACCGCTCGAGGACATCGTCGCACTACCCACACCCCAGGCACGCGTCGAATGCTCTCCGCGGCCCGAAGCAGCGGTGGAACTGGTGGTCATTCGGTTACCTCGGGTCGCAACGTGGGGAAGAGGATGACCTCGCGAATGGTGGAGACACCCGCCAGCAACATCGTGAGGCGATCGATGCCGATACCGAGACCACCCGTTGGCGGCATGCCGAATTCGAGAGCACGTAGGTAGTCCTCGTCCACGGTGCCTGCGGTGATATCGCCTGCTTCCTTGGCGCGCTGTTCGGCTTCGAAGCGTTCACGTTGTTCGACGGGATCGTTCAATTCGCTGAAGCCATTCGCCAGTTCACGAGCTTGCACGAACAACTCGAATCGCTCGGTGAGGTGCGGATCGTTGCGGTCGATTCGCGCAAGAGGTGAAATCTCCACCGGGTGACCGGTGACGAAGGTGGGCATGTGGAGTTCGCCTTCGGCCTTCTCGGCGAAGATTTCCTCGATGATGCGCCCCGAACCCCAGCGCTGCTCCCATTTCACGCCGTGGTCGTCGGCGATCTTTCGCAGGTCGGCAACGGGCTGTGAAGGATGGAGCTCGCGTCCAACTTTCGCACTCGCGAGGTCGACCATTCGCAGGCGCGGCCACGGGGCACTCAAGTCGCATGCGACTCCGCCGATGTCCAGGGTGGTGGTGCCCAGCGCATCACGTGCGGCATTCACGATGATGTCCTGTGTCAATTCCATGATGTCGGAGTAGTCGGCGAATGCCTGGTACGACTCGAGCATCGTGAACTCGGGATTGTGGCGAGTGGAGATACCTTCGTTGCGGAACACACGGCCGATCTCGTACACACGCTCCATGCCGCCAACGATCAGCCGCTTCAGGTGCAATTCCAGCGCGATTCGCAGATACAGCTGCATGTCGAGCGCATTGTGATGGGTGATGAACGGTCGGGCGTGTGCGCCACCTGCCTCCACGTGGAGTACCGGGGTTTCCACCTCAACGTATCCGCGCGAACCCAGAGTCTTGCGAACGCTGGAGATGATGGCGTGGCGAACCTCGAACGTTCGTCGGGCATCGGCATTGACGATGAGGTCGGCGTATCGCTGACGGAATCGTGTGTCTACATCCGAGAGACCGTGCCACTTGTCGGGCATCGGACGCAATGCTTTCGCGAGCAATTGCACGTCGGTGGTCTTGACCGACAGCTCGCCCTTGCGGGTGGTCATGACCGCGCCCTTGGCGCCAACCCAGTCGCCGAGGTCCAACGCTGCAATGCCCTCGAATGCGGAGTCACCCACCACGGACTTGCTGACGAAGAGTTGAATCTCGTCCGAGCGATCACGCACCGTGAGGAACATCAACTTGCCCTGATTGCGCTTGAGCATCACTCGACCGGTGATGGCCACCACCTCGGTGGTTTCGGTGCCGGCTTCGAGCGCGCCGTGCGTGGCGCGAATTTCTCCGAGTGTGTGCGTGCGATCGAAGCGGTATGGGTAGGGGTTCACCCCGTTGGCGCGCAGTTCGGCAATCTCGGCCAGACGCCGCTCACGAAAGGTTTCGAGGTTCGTGCCGTCGGCGTCCGTGGGAAGACTCGTGCCGTCGGTCTCCGTGGGAGTGTTGTCGCTCATGAAATAACGACGAGCACATCGCCGGAGCCCACTTTGTCGCCGGCCTTCACCTTGACGGCGCTCACCGTGCCTGCCTTGTCGGCCTGCAATTGGTTCTCCATCTTCATGGCTTCAAGGACCACCACTGCATCGCCCACCTTGACTTCCTGACCAACTTCGACGAGCACCTTCACGATGGTGCCCTGCATTGGCGCCACCACGTCTCCCGTTGCAGCACCGCTGGTTGCGGCAGCCGACGCACGCGTCGCCCGGCGCGGAGTTGCAGCCGTACCGCCCGACTCGGGCACCCATACGCGAACTTCAAAACGCTTGCCATTCACTTCCACCGTGGTGGACTTCTCCACGAGACCGGCAGCGGGTGGCTCGCCGGCTGCAACGTTCGACGACACGTTGGAGAGGTCGAGCTTTTCTTCCACCCATTTGGTGCTGTGTTGCATGGCGGCAAAGTCCGGATGGCGCAGGATGGCGAGATCGGCGGGAATCGTGGTGTGCACACCCTCCACCTTCAGTTCCTCGAGAGCGCGAATGGTGCGGGCGATGGCAGTCGAACGATCCTTGCCCCACACGATCAACTTGCCGACCAGATTGTCGTAGTACTGGCTGATGGTGTCACCGGCTTCGTAACCGCCATCGAAGCGAACACCGAAACCGTCGGGCGTCTTCAGTGCGGTGATGGTGCCGGGTGATGGGAGGAACTTGCCGCCGGCGGGATTCTCGGCGTTGATACGGATTTCGATCGCGTGCCCACGGCGAAGTGCATTGACCTCGGCCTGAGTCATCGGCAACTTCTCGCCATCAGCCACGCGGATCTGCCACTCGACAAGATCGATACCGGTGATTGCTTCGCTCACCGGATGTTCCACTTGGAGGCGGGTGTTCATCTCCAGGAAGAAGAACTCACCGTCCTGGTAGATGAACTCGACGGTGCCGGCGTTGTAGTAACCAACTGCACGCGCAGCCTTCACCGCGGCTTCACCCATGGCATCTTCGACGCCGGCGGGCAATGCGGGAGCTGGAGCTTCTTCGATGAGTTTTTGGTGTCGTCGTTGCGCCGAGCAGTCACGCGTGGAAACCCACACCACGTTGCCGTGTTTGTCGCCGACCAATTGCACTTCAACGTGGCGCGGCCAGGTGAGGTAACGCTCGACGTAGATTTCGTCACGCCCGAAGAATGCCTTGGACTCGCGCTTGGCGGAGTCCATTGCTTCCTGCACGGAAGCAGCGTCCTTCACCACCTTCATGCCGCGGCCACCGCCGCCGAACGCCGCTTTGATCGCTACCGGCCAACCATTTTCTCTTCCGAACGCCACGATCTCGTCCGCGGTGTGCACGAACTCGGTGGTGCCCGGAACGATCGGTGCACCTCCACGCAACGCGGCCTTGCGCGACGACACTTTGTCGCCCATCTCGACGATGGCAGCAGGTGGAGGACCGATGAATGCCACCCCCATGTCGGTGATGGCCTGGGCGAAGTCGGCGTTCTCGGAGAAAAAGCCGTAACCGGGGTGTACGGCATCGGCGCCGCTCTTGCGGATGACATCCAGGATGGCCTCGGTATTGAGGTAACTCTGTGCGGCAGTTTCGCCACCAAGTGCGTACGCCTCGTCGGCGAGTCGCACGTGGAGGGCGTTGCGGTCGAGCTCCGAATACACCGCCACCGTGGCGATGCCCATTTCGCGGGCCGTCCGAATGACTCGCACCGCAATTTCGCCGCGATTTGCTATCAGGATTTTCTTGGGCACGAAGACCTATCTTCTTGGGGCAGTGACTTCGCTAAATCCTAGTTCGCAGCCGAATTGGCCGATCGGTTGGGCCGTTCGCCATGTGAGCGAAACCGGATCCACCAATGACGATCTCTTTGCGGCCGCACGCGCCGGAGCACCCCATCGCAGCGTGCTGGTTGCCGATTACCAAACCGCGGGAAAGGGAAGACTTGATCGAACGTGGGAAGCCACCCGCGGAGCGAACCTGCTGTGCTCGCTGTTGTTTCGGTGCGCTATCGAGGACGCACCGCGTTGGTCGCGAGTGGTGTCGTTGGCTGCGCGTGCAGCATGCACGTCGGTGGCTGGGGTGACTCCGCAACTGAAGTGGCCCAACGACCTCGTGGTGGGTGATGCAAAGTTGGGCGGACTGTTGGCCGTGGCGTCGCCACAAGATGGTTTCGTGGTGGTGGGTATCGGGGTGAACGTCGGTTGGGCGCCGGATGGTGCGGCAAAACTGCTGCCCGAGTCCACCACGACGGAGCAGGTGTCGATTCCGACTCCGCTCCGTTTGCTGTCGGCGATGTTGAGTGCGATCGACAATCGCTCGCTGCTCTCCGATGAACACCTGCACATCGAGCATCGCGCCTCACTCTCCACACTCGGTCGGCGGGTTCGCGTTGAACAGAGAGTGGGCGATGTGTTGGTGGGTCATGCCCGCGACGTGGATGCGTCGTCGCGCCTCGAGGTGTGCGACGACGAAGGTGTGACGCACGTGATCGATGTCGGTGATGTCATACACCTACGCACGGAGTAATCCCGCTACCTTCGTTGAAGAATGAATCGGGTCAATACGCGACAACCGCGACACGTTCGTGAGCGTCAGCAGAACTGGTTGGTGGCCGCCGTCATCGTGATTGCTCTCAGCCTGGCTGGCTTCGTTGGTGTCGGTAGGGCCCTCGACCAAGGTCTCGTGGATGTGCGTCGCGAGTTGTCGCTCACCTCCGTGCTCAGTGCTCCCGATGATCGATTCGTGAACTTTCTCGTCGTGGGTTCCGATTCGCGGGCCGGGGCGGACCCCAATGATCCGGATTTCGGCAACGTTGGTGGCGAGGCGGAGGTGCAGGGTCGGCGCAGCGACACGTTGATGGTGGTGAACGTGGAGAAGTCGACGGGCATCATCTCGCTGATGTCGATTCCGCGTGATCTTTGGGTGACCATCGGCGATTCCGAGAACACCGAGCGCATCAACGTTGCCTATCGCGAGGGTGCCGCCGTGGTGGTGCGCACGGTCAATCGGGCCCTGGGAGTCCCGATTCATCACTACTTGGAGATCGACTTCCAGGGCTTCAAGCAACTCGTCGATGCGGTGGGTGGCGTCACGGTGTGCGTGGAGTATCCAACGCGCGACCGCAACACGGGGCTGTACATCAAGCCTGGTTGCAAGAATCTCGACGGGGTGGACTCGCTTGCCTATGCGCGAAGCAGGTACTTCGAGGAACGAATCGACGGCGAATGGAAGGTCGACGGAACGTCGGACATTGGTCGCGGCAAGCGTCAGCGTCTGTTCATGGCACTACTCATGCAGACCGCCGTGAATCGAACACTGAGCGATCCATTCCGGGCCGGCACGGTCATGCGCGGAGCCACCTCGGCACTCCTGGTGGATGAACGGTTGGACGTGCTCGAGTTTGCTCGAACGATGCGACCGGCTGCCACGGGGAAGTTGCGAAGATTCGCCCTCGACACGTACGGCGACACCGTGCGCGGCAATTCCGTGTTGCGACTCGCAGAGTCGGCAGGACCGGTGCTGGCGTTCTACGCGGGCAACGGTCCAGCGCCCGTGTCACCCGAGTAACGGGCGCGTTGGGCGACGTCACCGGCACTTCCGCGAACGAACTCGCGGATGCCTGCCGGTGTGGTCGGTTCGCACACGTGGTTGCCCTGTGCATGATCGCAGCCGAGCAAGCGCAAGCGTTGCAATTGCTCGCCTGACTGGACCCATTCGGCCACCACGGTCATGTCGAGTGAGTGTGCGAGCTGCACGATCGACCGCACGATCGGGTCGTCGGTACTCTCGCGACCCACGTTGCGAATGAACGTTCCGTCGAGCTTGAGTTGTGCGGCACGGAAATCCCGCAGGTGTGCCAATGAGGAGTATCCCGTTCCGAAGTCGTCGATGGAGAGTCGAACGTCGAGACGTGACAGGGCGTTGAGACTGCGGGTAATTGCGGAGTTCTTGGCAAGTGCCGTGGATTCGGTGAACTCCAACACCAGCTGACGCAAGTCGAGGTCGGCGGCGGCAACCGCGTTCGTCGTGCGTTCGACGAAGCCGGCGTCGCTCAACTGTCGAGGCGACACGTTGACATGCACCGTGGTGGAGCGCTCGAGGGTGCCGTCGGCGAGCAAATCTCGGAATGTACGGGCCGATTGTGCGATGACCCAATCACCAATGGGGCCGATTGCGCCGGTTTCCTCGGCCACCTCCAGAAATTCCGGAGGAGTCAGCAATCCGCGTTGCGGATGATTCCAGCGCAACAATGCCTCGACGGCAACGACGCGCCCGGTGTGCAAAGAAACTATTGGCTGATATGCCACTTCAAGTTCGTTGCCGGCCAACGCACGTTCGAGTTGCGAGGCCAAGGTGAGACGATCGCGTGCCTGCGTGCGCATGGCCTCGCTGTACATCTCGCAGCGTCCCTTGCCACGTTGTTTTGCGCGGTACATCGCCGTGTCGGCATTCACCAGCAGGGTGAGAGCGGCATCGGTGGGTGACTGTTCGTCGAGCAACGCGGTCGTTGCGATGGCAACGCCAACGCTTGCACCGGACGTGACTTCGACTCCGTGAATCACGTGTTGGCCCGTCACGCTTGCGCGAAGTCGCTCCGCAATCTCCAATGCAAGTGATTCGTCGCCCACGCCCTCGGCAAGGACGGCGAACTCGTCACCGCTGAGCCGTGCCACCACGTCGGAGGGGCGAGTGGCATTCACCAGGCGCTTACCGACGCTCACGATGAGTTGATCACCGAATCGGTGCCCAACGGTGTCGTTCACATGCTTGAGGCCATCGAAGTCGAGGAACAGCACCGTGACGCCACGCCGCAGCGTTCGGCTTCGATCGAGGGCCTCGGCCACTCGGCGAAGGAAGAGCGTTCGGTTGGGGAGTCCTGTCAATTCGTCGTGGGTGGCTTGGCGTTGCAATTCGGTTTGTAGTTGTTTGTGTTCCGTGATGTCACGAGCGATCACCGAATAGTGGTCGACGGTGGAGTCGGCGCCGCGCACCACGTGGAGAGTAAGTAGCAGCGTGCGCATGAAGCCGTCCGGACTGCGATGCCCGAGTTCGCCGGTCCACGAGTTGTGGGCGGTGCCCGACAACACATCGCGTGGTACTTGATTTCGTACGGCGTCGAAGAAGGTGGCGGCAGCTTCGTTGTCGTCGTTCTGGGTATCTGCGATTCCAAGTACGTCGTTGGCTCCGCGGTTTGCAAACAGCAGCCGCAGATTGGCGTCGTACACCACGATGGCATCCCGAGCGGCATCGAGTGCGCCGACGAGCTGCTCGTTGAGGCGGTCGTGCGTGGCTACCGCGGTGATGTCCTGGGCGGTTCCGACGTATCGCTGCACTGCACCTGACGTGTCGCGAACGGGTGCGACCGTCAGTGCAACCACCGTTTCACTCCCGTCGAGTGCGCTCACGGCGAAGGTTGCGGCAAACGTCGTGCCTGAGGAGCGTGCCGAAAGCCAACGTGCTTCCATCTCGGCACGTACCGCAGGAACCGCGTGCGACCATGGAGCAACACCGAGCGTGAGTGGAGCGCCACCCAACGCGAGCGCACGAAAGGCGTCGTTGGCCGAGGTCAGTCGACCATCAACGTCGGTTTCGCACATGGCGATGGGGAGCAGAGCGAGCGCGCGATCGATGCGCCAAGTCTCTCAGGTTTCATCGTGCGGATGCGGGAACGTGCGACGACCCGTCAAGGTGCCTGCGCGTAGAACGTGCTCTCGGCGAGGTCGAAGGTACTCATCTCCACCTCGGTGAGCAGGAGTTCTGCGTCGATGCCACCCTCGGCGCTCGTGAGCGCCGCCACATCGATCACCTTGTCGAGTGCAAACACGGTGAGGAGGTACTGGCGTCGCTCGCCGCTTGCCGGACATGGAGCCGAATACCCGACGTTGCCGTCACTGTTCGTGGCGACCGCCACTTCGGGTGGTGTCGCGCCTTCGCCGATGGCGACGGTGCCGCCAGAAAGATTGGCCATCGTCCACAACAACTTCTCCGGGGTTTCCACGTCGTGCAGCAGCACCGCCAACGACGCCGTGCCAGCAGGCTGTCCGGCAATCTGCAGTGGTGGTGACACGCTGCGCCCGTAGCACGTGTACGCAGGATCGATATCGGCGCCCTCCGTCCACGGCCCACTCACGGTGAAACTTTCGCTTGGCTCGAGCGATGCGGCGGAGTCGCTGGGCGCGATGGCGATGGTTTCCGTCTGTTCGGGGAGAGCCGGTGCCAACGTGCGACCGTCACGAGAGCAACCCGCGAGAATCAGCACTGCCGTGGCCATCACTGCAGCGCGCACACCGAATGCAGTGCGGCGGTTGGAGAAGTACAACATCGTCGCCTACGAGAGTACGAGGTGCCGAGTACTAGCGTGCGTCAGCGAATGAATCAGCGTCTCAGCCTGTTGACCGTGCACGCTCATCCCGATGATGAGGCATCCAAGGGTGCACCAACGCTCGCGAGATACTCGCGTGAGGGTGTGCACACCGTATTGGTGTGTTGTACGGGTGGGGAAGAAGGCGATCTCAACAATCCGGCGCTGAAGGAGCCAGGCCAGCCGTTTCACGGCCTCGACGATGCGGCAACGAAGCGGTTGCTTGCATCGATGCGACCCCACGAATTGGCGGATTCGGCCAAGGTGATCGGATTTTCCCGGGTGGAGATGCTCGGTTACCGCGACTCGGGCATGGCCGATTCGCCGACAAATTCGAATCCCGAGTGCTTTCACATGGCGAACATCGACGAAGCAACGGGACGGCTGGTGAGGCTCATTCGTGAACACCGTCCGCAGGTGATGATCACGTACGGAGACGATCAACGTGGCTACCCGCATCCCGACCATCTCAAGGTGCACGACATCAGCGTGCTGGCCTTCGATCGTGCGGGCGATGACGAGTGGTATCCCGAGGCTGGTCCAGCTTGGCAACCACTGAAGATGTACTACTCCGTGTGGTCGCGTGCACGACTCACGGCCGTGCACGAAGCACTCTTGCGATTGCGGGGTTCGTCGCCGTACGACGAGAAGTGGTTCGAGCGCCCCGACTTGGATCACCGCATCACCACGCGATTGCGCATCGGTGATTTTCTCTGGGCGCGATCCGGTGCATTGCGCGCGCACAAGACTCAAGTCGACGAGAACGAACCGTTCTGGTTTGGGTTGAGCGACGAGGAGTTGGCCGAGGTGTTTCCCTACGAAGACTGGGTTTTGGCGCGAACACTGGTGCCCTCGACGCGTCGCGAAGGGGAACTCGAGGGAGATCTCTTCGACGGCATTCGCACCCCGGTTCACCAGTCATGACGACGGTGCAATACCGAGTGGCATTCGGCAAGAAGGACGAAGTGGTGGAAGGTCCGGACGATGCCGCAGTCGTCATCACCGTCGCAGCCGCAGACGCGCACGGCGATCCAACGTCGCTGTACATGCAGGGAAAACTCAAAGCGACCGGTAGCACCGGAGCGTTGTTCGAGGTGTTGCGCTCGGGTGGCGTTAGCGCCGTGTTGCAGCGGCTCGCATCGCGTTCCTGATATCGCGATAGCCGATCAGCGTTGCGCCCGCGTCGCGGAGCGCATCACGCAATTCGGCGCTCGTCACGAAAGTGAAGTCGTCGATCCAGCCTTGGCACACCTCGCCGATGGCGCGCACCTCGGGGGAGTCGATCACGGGTTGCACGTGAATCTCGGTGACTCCTGCTTGTAGTGCACCGATTGACTTCAGAACGCGCGTGCGACTGCCCGACGACCAGTCGTGGTCGAAATGATCTGGGAAGAACACGCCTTCCTCGCGCGCCAGCCCACGGAAGTCGAAACCGGCGTCGTTGGCGGTGATGGATGATGGCAAGCGAATCGGCAGTTGATACTCCACTGCAACATCGAGGTACACGCCGAAGAACTCGGGACGCAAGGTGATTGCCGTCAAGTGCGGCGCCAGGTGGGTGACGTCGACTCCCCACTGCATGGCACGCTCCACTTGGGCGCGACACTCGCGACGGACCTCTTCGGGATCGGCGTGTTCCCACAAGTCGTCGAGCGTGGAGGGGAACCCGCCATCACCCGACTGCAGCGATGGCGCGTAGGTGAGCGGTCCCCAGCGGTATGCGGTGTGCTCCGATACCAAGGTGATGTGCACACCGATGTCGTCGTTGGGATGGAGGTGTTGCACGGCATGGCGCGCCCATGGTGCCGGCACCATCAGCGAGGCGCAGGTGGCGGATCCTTCGTGGATTGCACGCAATACACCCTCGTTGGAGGCGTGAAAAGCACCAAGGTCGTCGCAACTCAGAACGACGAGCTTTGCGTCATTCGAGTAGCCGAGTGCCTCATTCAGCGAGTGGCGCACGTACGAATCCACGATGTGACGCTACTTGCAGTGTTTCCACAGTCCGCGCGAGTGTTGCTGTGCGTCGAATGATGCCGCCACGATCTGGCGTTGGTAACGAGTGTTCGGTTCGATGGAGAGTGGTCGGGCAAAACCACGCGATACCAATTCACGATTCACCATGATCTCTCCCGAATCGATGCGAAGGAACACGTACAGGAGGAGTCGTCCGTAGGCATCACGTGCCTCGACGTCGCGCTCGATGCGTACGGTGGCATTGACGGTGAGGAGACCGGAGAGAAAGGCGCTGGCCTCCGGACCGAAGCACTCCACGCGTTTGGTGGGGTGCTTGGTCTCGGGTGTGTCGATGGCGATCAACCGAACGGTTTCCGACTTCCCTCCGATGCGCAGTCGAACGGTGTCGCCATCGATGACGCCGTCCACCACCGCAGTAGTGACATGGTCGCTGGGTGCGTTCGGTACGGATGCGGTCGTCGTGGACGTGGGTGTGCCGCATCCGACGATGAGGAGCAACACGCTCCAACCGGCGAATGACCGTGCGTGTACGTACGCGCGACCACGCCGAAGCTTGCCAAACGTGTTCATCAACCTGCTGTGTGCGGCCGCACAAGTACGGTGGTCGTATGGCTACGACACCGCACAACAACTTCGGCCTTGGTCGCATCGGCGTTTGGACCTTCGCACTGGACTTGCAGCCAATGAGCAAGGCACAGGAAGCCGCACGCGAGTTGGAGGAGCTGGGCTACGGCTGCATTTGGGTGCCGGAGGCCGTGGGTCGAGAACCCTTTGCATCGTGCTCGTTGTTGTTGTCGGGAACCAAGCGCATCGGCGTTGCGACGGGAATTGCTTCCATGTACGCCCGGTCGGCAATCACCATGCAGGCCGGCTGGCGCACGCTCGCTGAAGCATTCGGCGACCGCTTCACCTTGGGCATCGGTGCAAGCCACGAACACATGGCAACCAAGTTGCACAAGAGTTCGTACGAGAAGCCCTACTCCGCGATGGTGGCATATCTCGACCAGATGGACAACGGGTTGTTCGCCGCCGCCGCACCCACCACCACGCCGCGTCGCGTACTCGCAGCGTTGGGTCCGCGCATGTTGGCACTGTCAGCCGAGCGTGGCCTTGGCGCGCATCCGTACTTCGTCCCACCGGAACACACCAAGATCGCGCGCGACGTGTTGGGGGATGGTCCACTCCTCGCGCCGGAGCAAGCGGTGCTCTTGGAAACCGATCCGACCAAAGCGCGTGATGTGGCACGCAAGCACATGGCCACCTACATCCGCCTACCGAACTACGCGAACAATCTGCGTCGACTCGGCTACACGGATGCGGACATCGGTGACAAGAACAATCCGCCGAGCGATCGCATGGTGGATGCCATCGTTGCATGGGGAACCATCGACGATGCCGTGGCGCGGGTGAAGGCGCACTTCGATGCGGGTGCCTCCCATGTCAGCATTCAAGTGTTGGATGCCGACGTTGCGGCGCTTCCCATGGCGCAGTGGCGCGAGTTGGCTGCGGCGACGAAGCACCTCTAAACGCCAGCCACGCGGCTGACGGGACGCTCAGACGCCGAAGACTCGTCGCTGGAGTTTGCGCATGCCGCCGAGCCAACGATCGTGCTCGTTGGCCTTCACCTTCACGTACTCGGCAACTTCGGCATGCGGGTAGATGAAGAACCGTTCGTTGACGAGGGCATCGTGCACGATGTCCGCCACGGCCGCCGGCTCGAGCACCACGCCTGCCGCCCGAACCACGTTGCCGGCGTTGGTGTCGATTCCAGGTCGATCGCCGCCACGCAGCATTGCGGTATTCACGCCCTGCGGGCACAAGCAACTCACGCTGATACCGCGCGAGCCGTAGGTGATCGACAACCATTCAGCGAACGCGACGGCGGCGTGTTTCGTCACCGAATACGGAGCCGAACCAATCTGAGCAAGGACGCCGGCAGCGCTCGCCGTACTTGCGAAGTAACCCCGTCCAGCCGCCAGCCACTCTGGCAAGAGGAACTTTGCAGCCCAGCGGTGGGCATGCACGTTGACATCGAACGATGTGTTCCAGTCGGCTTCGGTGGAGGAGAGGTCGGTTCCCATGCCGACGCCGGCGTTGGCGAAGAACAAGTCGATTGGTCCGGCGAGTTGGCGTGCTTCTCGCACCAGCCGTTCGTTCTCTGCTTCGCGGGAGACATCCGCGAGCACCACGTGGGCAGAGTTGGCGCGTCGAGCATTGAGTCGTTCGACAACGGTATGCACGTCGGTACCGGCGCGGTCGCTGAGCACCACGGTGGCACCGGCGTCGTGAAATCGTTCACCAAGTGCCGAACCGATTCCACCAGCCGCCCCTGTGACAACGGCGACGGCACCAGCGAATTTCACAGCACGATGTTATGTCGTACGTGCGTATCCATCATCATGGGGGCTCGACAGAGATAGCCTCTCGCCAGAAGACCAACGGAAGGAAACCATCCCGATGACCGAGACCATTCAGCGCAGCGCATCACACGATCTCGTCGTCCTTGCCGAGGCGATCGAAGTCATCGACAAGGCGCTTTCGGAGATCGGTCAACGTCAGTTGGTGACCACGACGGAAGTGGCGGACTTGCTCTTGGACGTGCGTCAGTTGCTCAGCGAAAAAGCCGAGCCCACCACTTCGGTCGCGAAGTAGTTTCGCCAGCCGCCCGGTTCGAGGCGGCATCATTCGCCGCTTGCACTTTGGGTGCAGCAGCGTGAATCAATCGGTTGAGCGCTCGCTCGATGTGATCCCTTAGCAACTCGGGCCGTTCCACCGCCTCGGTGTCCACGTGAATGCCGATGTCCAGGGAGTGGTTGTACGACAGCAGGGTGGCGTTGAATGCGACGCCACCGAGTGGACCAACCGGATAGTTCTCCAAAATGAGCCCACCTGCGATGTACAGCGGGACGCCGCCGCTGCGCACGTTTGACGTTGCGAAGTCGATCGACTGGCTTTGCGTGCGCGCGATTCGTGTGAGCACGGATGTTGGCAGTGTGGTGGAGAGTGATGCAAGCGTGTCGAGCGATGCGCTCTTTGCGCCTTCGCGAGCCTGATTGAGTACTTCATGAATTGCGGCGAATCGCTCGGTGATCGGCATGTCGCTGGTGGGCACGAGCAGTTTGGCGAGTGAGAATGCATTACCGCCCGACGATTCGGTGCGGGTGCTCACGGCAATGGACGTTCGCAGCGACTCCACCGGTGCACCAAGTTCGCGATGGTAGGCCCCGGCGCCATCGGCGACAGCGGTGACGAAGGCCGTGTTGAGTTTGCCGCCCAACGCACGGCTTGCCTCCAACAGTTCGCGATACGGCACACGAACCGTCTCCAGTCGCCGTTGCAGCGAACGCTTCTTCCACAGCGGCGAGCGGGCCGCATCGACCTCGCCCATCTGTGCAACGAGTCCACGGAGCGAGTCGTTGGCTTGCGTGGCAAGTGAAGGCAATCGTGTCGGATCGGCGAGGACGTCGCGTACCTGCTTCAGCAGTCCGATCGGTACGCGCAACGCGTCGCTCACCGACGAACGCAACAAGTCGGCGGGGTCATCGTCGTCGGTGATCGATGGTTCTGGTTGTGGTGGCGTGGGGAGTGGTGGCGGAAGTGGAGCGTTGCGAACCAGGTCGATGAACTGCAGCGACAACATGATGCTGCCCTCACCGTCGGCCACCGTGTGATGCAACTTGACGATGAGTGCGCTGCGTCCACCCGACAGTCCGTCCACCACGGTGAACTGCCACAGCGGCCGGGTTCGTTCGAATGGATCGTTGACGATCAGCGTGGCGAGATCGAGGAGTTGACGAAGCGAGCCCGGTTCCGGAAGCGAAACTCGTCGCACGTGGTAGTCGATGTTGAATTCGGCATCGTCGATCCATCTGGGGGCGCCGAGTGCCGCCGGGCTCGGTCGTACTTTTTGACGCAAACGCGGAACTGCAATGGTTGCTCGCTCGAGTCGTTCGCGAAACAGCGCAAAGTTGATCGGACGATCAAGGATGGTGACGTTGCCGAACGTGGAGGCGAGATACGGGTCCTTCTCCAAGCGCCACATGAGTCCTTCGGCATCGGTCATGCGCGTGTTGAACCGCGGCAACGAAGTGGCGGTGCTGGAGTCGGTGGTCACGTGATGGTCGTGGTGAACTGCGCGGCAATGGCGCCGAGGAGTGAACCGACGACTGAGCCTACGACGATGTCGCTCACGTGATGAATTCGAACCACCACGCGGCTGAGAGCGATGATGACCGCAAACGCGAAGAAAACCGCGGTCCACATGGAGCCCACCCAACCGCTCAGCACCACGGCGGCAAAGAAGGCCGACGATGCATGACCGCTCGGAAAACTGCTGGTGAGCGGCCGACGTACCGTGAAGCGATCGTCGCCTGCAGCAGTGGGGCGCTTTCGTCGGAACACCCGCTTGATGCCTTGATTGAGAAGCAAGCTCTCGCCACCCATCAATAGTGCGAGCGCTACGGCCTGGGGCCACGTGAGGGTGCCATTGAGCGCGCCAACCACCCCGATCACGTGCCAAATGGCGCCGAAGTCGCCGACGGCGCTCGAGGTGTTGAAGACGTACACCAGTGGGCGTGAATTACGAATCGGCTCGAAGTAGCCGTCGAGGCGCTCGTCGAGCTGGTCGATGCGGGCGACGAACGAGCTCATGGCGCGACGGGCAATCCGGCTTCGCGACGACGAACGTTGACCCGAGCCGTGCCCCCTTCGCGGGCGCGCGCGAGCTCACCGCCGTGAGCCGGGCACCATTCCTTGTAGTCGCACCACTCGCACAACTTGGTGACGTTGGTGGAAAACTCGCCGGTGGACTCGGCGCTGGTGATGCCGCCAAATACTCTGCGCGCGGTGTCGCGAACCTCGTTGAGGGTGGTCGGCGTGACGGCCTGCGACACCACGCGCTGATCGCGGGGGAATTCGTCCTTGCCGCCGCCGAGGTAGTACACGCGCACCGAGTGGGGAGTCTCGTTGAGCTGTGTCTCGCACATCAGCGCGTAGTAGGTGAGTTGCCGGAAGTTGTCGGTGGAGTAGTGCGCCGGTTTGGGTCGGCTGGTCTTGTAGTCGCTCACCACGAGACCGTGCGCGTCGCGTTCGAGGCGATCGATGAAGCCGCCGATTTCGAACTCACCGAAGGGCGTGGTAACCCACTTCTCCAACTCCACGATGTTGGCTTCGGTTGGTCGTTCGATTCGGTAGTACGCGCGCAGGCACTCGCGGGATGATTCCCAGAACGCTGCTTCGTCATCTCCGCTGAGGAGCAGTAGTCGGAAGTCGTCGCGAATGAGGAACTCCTGTTTGGCGGTCTCGAAGTCGCTACGCGAGGCTTCAATCGTGCGATCGTCACGCTCGCGTGCGAGCAGCAGCTCGAGCACACGGTGGACGAATGATCCGCGCACCATCGCTTCGCTCGGCAATCCGGGCACCGACTCCACGTATTGGAAGCGGTATTTCATTGCACAACCAAGGAAGGTGTTGATACGTGACGGTGAGAGTCGCGGCAATTTGGACTTTGGTGCAGGCATGTGCTCGCCAGCGTAGGCGTGCGGTGTGGTGCGGCGTGGCAATGTGCGACGAGCGTCGTGCCGCTACGTTCGTCGCGCGGTACGGGCCACGTGCGCAACGAACTCGGCGAACCGCGCAGGGTCTTCGAGCGGCCCAAAATGACCCAGATCAGGCCATTCGACGAAGGTGGAGTTGGGGATGCGCTCCGCGATGCGTGGTGCAATCGCTGCCGGCGAATGATCGGCGTGCCTGCCGGCCATCACCCAGGTGGGCACACGGAGCTGGTCGAGGGCCAGCCACGTGTCGTGCATGGCGCCCATCTCGTAGGTGCGCGCTTCGAATTCGGGTTGGCACTTGATGTGCACGCCGTCGACGTGTTGTGTGAAGCCGAACCGCACGTAGGCGTCCAACGCATCGCGGTGCAGTGACGAAAGCGGTGGCTTGGAAGAAAAGTTGTCGATTGCATCCTCGAACGAGCCGAACGTGGCGCGCCGTCGACGGGTGACATCGGCCAGCGGGTTACCACGCCCTGCTTGGGTGCGCACTTCCGGAGGAAAGATGATGGGCTCGAACAGCACGAGTGCGGCGAACAGCCGTGGCTCGCGCAGAGCGGCCATGACCAAACCGGCGCCACCCATGGAGTGGCCAACTCCAACGAGCGGCGTTCCGCCGTGTTGAGCAGCCACGTATCGCGCGATGGCGAGCGCATCGTCGCCGAAGCCCTCCCATGACAACGGCCAGTCGGCTGGAGCGGCGGTGTCGCCATAGCCGCGGTAGTCGAACGTGGTGCACGAAAAGTTTGCAAGATGAGTCGCGACGGGGGAGAACAC
>JBBANV010000007.1:7331-8758 GCA_040401775.1 Ilumatobacteraceae bacterium | reverse complement strand
CGCCGTCGCTCACCGAATGTTCGTAGCGATATGTCACGAGCTCGACGCCGTTGGTGGAAGCAACGGTGTGTGAGGTGCGACGGAACATCGACTTCAACCTATGCGATGGTGGGTCTCACTATGCTCGCCAAGCATGCGGGATCTCGGCTCGTTGTTGCCCGGCGAAGACGATGCATTTCGCCAGTCCGTACGTGCATGGTTGACCTCCAATCCGAATCCAAGTCCCGTGCAGCTTGCCCGTGCCGGATACGTCGCACCGCATTGGCCACGACCGTGGGGTATCGATGCTTCGCCGATCCAACAACTGGTGGTTGACGATGAATTGCGCCGTGCGCACGTCCGGCGACCGAACAATCCGATTGGTATCGGTTGGGCAGGACCCACGCTGTTGATGGCGGGAACACGTCAACAACAGGAGGATTATCTCTTCGACATGTTGTCGGGTGCTGCATTCTGGTGCCAGTTGTTCTCCGAGCCGGACAGCGGAAGTGATCTCGCAAGCTTGCGAACCACCGCGGTGCGCGACGGTGATGAATGGGTGGTGAATGGACAGAAGATCTGGACCTCGGGTGCGCAGTACGCCAAGTTCGGGATCTTGCTGGCGCGAACCGACGTGCAGGCGGACAAGCATCACGGCATCACCTACTTCATCTGCCCGATGGATCTCCCGGGAATCGACGTGCGCCCGATCAAGGAGATGACAGGGGGCGAAACGTTCAACGAAGTGTTCTTCACCAATGTTCGGATTCCGCACGCACATGTGGTTGGTGAAGTGAACGATGGCTGGCGTTTGGCGCGCGTCACGTTGAGCAACGAACGTGTGTCGCTGTCGTCCGGTGGTGCCTTGTGGGGAATGGGCCCGACCGCGAATGATGTGATCGATGCATGTCGAGCACACGTGGCAGCAGGTGGCGCGCTCGACGCAGTCACCAGGGATGCCGTGGTGCGCTTGCACGTGCAGCACACCGTGTTGGAGTTGGTGCGTAGCCGCACCTTGGCGCAACGATTGGCGGGTCGCGAACCGGGCCCAGAGGCCAGCGTGCGCAAAGTGATGGCCGACGAACACGGCCAGGCAGTGATGGAGGTGGGGCGTCAACTCGTCGGGGCCGTCGGAATGCTCGCTACTTCAGCCGGGGCATCCGTCGCCCCGGCGTTCAGGACCTTTGCTGATGAGGGCTTCGTTCATGGGTATCTCTTTGCTCGTGCCCTGACGATTGGCGGAGGTACGGGTGAGGTACAGCGAAACATCCTCGCCGAACGGGTGCTGGGGTTGCCTCGCGACCCGACACCAACTACCTTTGGCGCCTATGGCAACCAAACGTCGTAAGCCCGTAAAGAAGAAGTCCGCAAAAAAGAAGCCTGCTCGCAAGGCCGCAAAGAAGAAAGCAGTCAAAAAGAAGGCGGTGAAGAAGAAGCCCGCGAAGAAA
>JBBANV010000007.1:0-7231 GCA_040401775.1 Ilumatobacteraceae bacterium | reverse complement strand
GAAGAAGCCCGCGAAGAAATCGCCCGCCAAGAAGAAGGTAGCGAAGAAGAAGCCTGCGAAGAAGACGTCACCGAAGCGTGTGGCGACCCCCACCATCAACAATGTGGCGGGAATCATTCGCACTCACGCCAAGAATCTCTCGGGCAAAGTTGCCCTCGTGCAGGGCGATCGCGTGCAGACATGGCAGGAGTCGTATCAGCGTTCTTGCCAAGTGGCCCAGGCACTCAAAGCTGCAGGTGTGGGAAGTCAGGACCGCGTTGCGTTCCTCGACAAGAACTCCATCGAACACTTCGAGGTGTTCTACGGTTGCGCACTGCTCAATGCCGTGAGCGTCGATGTGAACTTCCGCTTGGCCGCCCCCGAAGTGGCGTTCATCGTGAACGACGCTCGCGCCAAGGTATTCATCGTTGGTCCGGACTTCGTGCCGGTGTTGGATGCGATTGCTGGCGAACTGACCTACACCAAGAAGATCGTGGTCATTGGCGGGCATCCCCAACACGAGTCGTACGAATCGTGGGTTGCGCGTCATCAAGCGGTCGACCCGGGTGCAGAACCAAAGACCGGTGACGTCGCCTTCCAGCTGTACTCCAGTGGTACCACGGGTCGTCCGAAGGGTGTCATGCTCACGAACGAAAACTTCATGGGAATTCTGCCCACCTCGCGCGACCTCTGGAAGATGAATGAGCACGCCGTCAACCTCATCGCGATGCCGCTCTTCCACATCGGTGGTAGCGGCTGGGCAACTGCTGGTCAGTACAACGGTTGCAAGTCGATCGTTGTTCGTGAAGCAACCGATGTCGGCGGGTTGGTCAAGCTCATCGGCCAGCACCGCATCACTCATGCGTTCATGGTTCCGGCATTGCTGGCGTTCACGCTGATGGTGCCGGATATCGACAAGGCCGACTTCTCGAGTTTGAAGTTGATCGCCTACGGCGCATCGCCAATCTCCGAGCAGGTCCTTGCCGCGTCGTTGAAGACCTTCAAGTGCAACTTCGTGCAGGTGTACGGTCTCACGGAAACCACGGGTGTGGTCACCATGCTCATGCATGAGGACCACGACGTGGACGGCCCGAAGAAGCACCTGCTCCGTTCGTGCGGCAAGCCGTCGATGGGTATCGAGTTGAAGATCGTCGACGAAACCGGCAAGCAATTGCCGGCGGGTGAAGTCGGCGAAATCATCATTCGCTCGAAGCAAGTGATGAAGGGCTATTGGAACATGCCCGAGGAGACCGCAAAGTCCATTCGCAACGGTTGGTTCTACACCGGCGACGCCGGTTACACCGACAAAGACGGCTACGTGTACATTCACGACCGCGTGAAGGACATGATCGTCTCGGGTGGTGAGAACGTCTACCCGGCCGAGGTGGAGAACGCGTTGATGAAGCACCCCGCCGTGGCTGACGTCGCCGTGATTGGAATTCCCGACGAACGCTGGGGCGAAGTGCCACTGGCCATCGTGGTGCGCAAGCCCGGCGTTGAAGTAACCGAGGACGACATCGTCGCCTTCGGCCGCACGCAACTGGCCGGCTTCAAGACACCCAAGAAGGTGGCGTGGGCGGATGCACTGCCGCGCAACCCGAGCGGCAAGATCCTGAAGAAGGACCTCCGTGCGCCGTACTGGGAAGGCCGCACCCGACAAGTCAACTGAGCCCAAACGTCGCCTGCGGGAGTGCTTGGCATCGTGGGCACGGGTGAGTTCGGCCTGCGTCCGCCCGTGGTGGCGTTCGCTAGGTTTTCATCACCATGAAAATCTCCATGATGATGAGTTACTCCGGTGGGTTCGTCGAAGGCGCTCGTCGCGTCGCCGAGTTGGAGAAAGTCGGCCTCGACGTGGTGTGGATTCCCGAGGCCTACAGCTTCGACGCCATCTCGCAAGTGGGGTACTTGGCAGCCATCACGTCACGGGTGGAGATCGGCACCGGCATCATCAACGTGTACTCCCGCACTGCAGCACTCACGGCAATGACCGCTGCGGGGTGCGACTACGTGTCGAGCGGGCGGTTCATCCTCGGGCTCGGCGCGTCGGGCCCGCAAGTGGTGGAGGGATTCCACGGCATTCCCTACGAGAAGCCGATGCAACGCATCAAGGAATACATCGAGGTGTGTCGCGACGTGTGGAAGCGAGAGAAGGCGCTTGCCTACGACGGACAGACCGTCAAAGTGCCATTGCCGGCCGGACAGGGCACGGGCTTGGGAAAACCACTGAAGCTCATCAATCATCCCGTGCGCGCCGACATTCCGGTGTGGTGGGCGTCGCTCAAAGGCCTCAGCGTCGAAGCCACCGCCGAACTCGCCGACGGCTGGCTACCGGTGTTCTTCGTACCCGACAAATTTCAACAAGTGTGGGGTACGGCATTGAAGAAGGGCGAAGCCAAGCGATCGTCATCACTGAAGAAGCTGGAAATTTCTGCCGGTGGACTCCTGGCCATCGACGAATCGTTGGTGGGTGACGCCAAGGACAAGGTGCTCGACATGGCGCGACCCAACGTTGCGTTGTACGTGGGTGGAATGGGTGCACGAGGCAAGAACTTCTACAACGACATCTGTCGTGAGTACGGCTACGAACGGGAAGCCACCGAGATTCAGGACCTCTACCTGTCGGGCAAGAAGGACGAAGCAGCTCGAGCAGTGCCACGCGAGATGCTGGAACTCACCAATCTGGTTGGCCCAGCCGGCTTCGTAAAGGAACGCATCGCAGCGTTCCGCGCTGCCGGTGTCACGCAGTTGTCGGTGAACCCCGTGGGCGGTAACCAGTCGGCGCAACTGGAGACGTTGCGCTCGCTCATCGACGCCTAGGTCGACGCTTAGCTCGATGCGGCGGCTGCGCGGAGTTTGGACGTGAGCGCAAGATAGATGAGCGAACTGGCTGCGGCCAGCGCTCCGAAGACGGCGACCGTTCCACGTGCGCCGATTTGTTCCGATACCACACCGGCCGCGACACTGCTCACGGCGAGCGTCAGCGTGATCAACGCAAAGTCGCCGGCAAGCACCCGACCGCGCATGTCGTCGGGTGCCATCACTTGCAGACCGTACGTGGAGAGTGTCCACTGGGCACCGCCACCGAGGTGAGCGAACATCACGCAGATTCCCGCGACGAGGAGGAATGGTGCAGCCGAGGCAGCGAGGTAACCAACGGAGAAGATCAATCCGGACACGCCACAGACGAGCAGCACACGCCGCACGTCGCCTTTGGCGAACCGTGAGCCGATGATCGGACCGATTCCCGATCCGACACCACGCGCGCCGAGCAACAATCCGCGCCCGGCATCTCCCGAAGAAAATGCATCGGCCGCGTATACGGCGAGTTGGCTCACTACGCCTGCTCCGATGGCAAACGTCATCTTCGATGCCAGTAATGCCATGATCATCGTGTCGCGGCGGGCCAACTGAATTGCTTCACGCATATCGGCAATCGGGCGAACGGGGGCGCGATGTGGTCCGCGATCCTCTTGCATCGGTCGCTTGACCAGTGCGATGAGACCAGCTGCGATGATGAACGTTGCAACGTCGGCGATGAATGCGGCCTGCCTGCCGAACACCTGGGCAAAGACACCGCCCAGACCAGCGCCGACGGCGAGCATCACACCCCAGCTGGAGCCAAACAGTGCATTCGCGCTGCGCAATTCCTCGGGTGATCGCGCAAGGTTGGGCACCGCCGCTTCCACCGCCGGACGCACGAATGCGGCAAATGCAGCGATGAGACCCTGGGAGACGAACGCAAGCCAGATGTGGGAGTCGCCGATGAAGAGGAGCCCGCATGCAGCGAGTGCCTGAGCAATCGAGACGATGATCAGTACGGTGCGTCGGTCGTAGCGGTCGGCGACGGGCCCTCCGATTGGAGACGCAAGGAACGAGGGGAGCGAGAACGCCACGAGCAACAGCGACACGAGCAGGGCCGAGTCGGTGACATCCTGCACCAATCCGGCGAGCGCAACGAAGGTGAACCAATCACCGATGTAGGACAAGTTCTGCGCGATGAACAAAATGCGAAGGTCGCGGTTCGTTCGCAACACGTTGGGCATCTGGAAACTTCCTTCTTCGTCGGGTGTTTGCGAGTCGTCGACCAGCGCAACCGCGGATCAGCGTGCGGACATTCTCCCGATACGCGAGAGCACGGTGGCGGCTTCGTCGACGATTCGTCGCACCAATTCACCCGCCGGAATCAATTCGTTGATGGCGCCGACACCTTGTCCTGCCGGATAGAACTCGCGAGATACATCGACGTCGGTGCCGGTGGGGAAGCCGAGATGATTGACACCCGCTTGCATCGACGCAACGGCCTGCTGCGGAAATGGTTTGAGTTCCGCTGGGTTCTTGTCGTAGTGGCGAGTCCAGTCGTTGGCAACCACGCGACAGGTCTTGCCGGTGTATGCACGGCTGATGGTGGTGCCATCCTCGCCCGTGGCGAGAAGTTGATCCTTGTATCCGTTCACTGCGCGCGCTTCGGGTGTGGCGATGAATCGAGTGCCGATCCATACGCCGTCGGCGCCGAGTGCGAGCGACGCTGCGAGTCCGCGGCCATCGAACAGCCCGCCGGCAGCGACGACGGGAACCTTGTCCCCGACTGCATCCACCACCTGCGGTACCAGCGCCATGGTGGCAACCATGCCGGTGTGCCCGCCTGCTTCGGTGCCCTGCGCCACCACGAAATCACAACCGCTCGCCACTGCTGCGACGGCATGCTTCACCTTGCCGCACATCGAACCCACGAGAACGTTCTTTTGGTGCAGGAGGTCGATCACTTCGCGCGGCACGCCGAGACCCGCGACGAAGATGGAAGCACCACCTTCGATCACTGCTTTGATGCCGGTATCCACTTGGTTCGGTAGGGCAGTGAGCAAATCCACACCGAATGGTTTCTTGGTGCGCTCGCGCACGAGGCGCATTTCCTCGGGCAGTTCATGATCACGCATGGTGGACGCCCCGAGCGTGCCGATGCCACCCGCTTCACTGACGGCCGCCACCAATTCGTGGTAGGAGACCCCACCCATTCCGGCGAGCATGACGGGATGGTCGATTCCGAGCATCTCGGTAAGACGTGTGCGCATGTGGCGAGATTAGTAGGCGCCGGGCGATGAGAGATAACCGCGGTGCCAGCGTCGCGGCGTGAATGCGCTGGCTCGTGGTTCGTCCTCGAACATCCAACGCACGAACTTTCGCTTTCGCCAGTTGCCTCCATCGATGATTCGCAATGCTCCGCGAGCCAAGCGCTCGCTCGAAAGGATGCGACCGAGAAGCTGCGACATTCGATGGTCGGCAAAGAAGTGTTTGCGCATCTCTCGCTCGTACGTACGACTTGGTGTCGACGATGCGGCAGCAGATCCAGCGAGCATTCCGGACAACAACGCCTGTCCGATGCCTTCTCCCGTGAGTACGTCGGTTGCGCTGGCCGCGTCGCCCACGAACAGCACGTTGTCCACGCTCAACGTTGCCGACGTAACCCGCGCCGGAATCGGCCAGGCACTCACCTTGTCGTCGATGACCGCAGTGGCACCCAGCGCCTCACGAACGTGGGGACGAGAGAGCACGCTGGCCCACAGCGACTTCATGTCGCCGACCTTCTGGGTTGCACCGCGCAGGATGCCGAATCCCAGATTCACTCGACCATCGGCCAATGGGAACGACCACGCATAACCAGGAAGCAGATCGGGCTCGAACCACACGTACAGTCGATTGCTGGCCGGGCCCGTCACATTGTGTGCGTATTGGCGAAGCGCATGCCATTCGCCGAGGTAGGGAGCGCGATCCGGTTGCAGCGCTTTGCGTACGGGCGACCACATGCCGTCGGCGGCAATCACCACGCGCGCCGTGAAGACACCGTCGCTCGTCGTCACTTGGTAGTCGACATCGCGAGTGATGTCGACGAAACTCACGCCCTCGCGAACGAGCACACCCTGACGCCGAGCGTGATCGACCAACGCCGCGTCCAGATCCATTCGCGAGGCGATGGCGGCGAACTGTCCGTTGTTGGGCAACTGGAGTTCCACGGTGCGACCCGAGGGTGACCGCAACACGACATCACGGCACACCTTCCAACTCGCCACATGCGATGGCTGCAAGCCGAGTTGTTCGAGCAGCCGGAGCGCTCCGGTGGTGAGACCGTCACCACAGCATTTGTCGCGAGGGAACGTGGCCTTGTCGATGACGCACACCGAGAGGCCGTGTTGTCGTGCGGTGAGCGCAGCCGCGATACCTGCTGGCCCTGCGCCAACGATGAGGACGTCGGTGTGACTGGTCACGCGCGAAGAGACTAGATTGCGTCAGCGATAGTTATCCGACGATGGAGTCGGGAAAGGGGTCACGGTCATGGCCAAATTGTGCGAAGGTCGAGTGGTTGTCGTTACGGGAGCGGGTCGCGGCATCGGTCGCGAGCATGCACTGAGCCTGGCGCGACACGGCGCCCATGTGGTGGTGAACGACCTCGGTGCAGGAGTCGATGGAAGCGGCGGCGACGAGTCACCGGCCAACCAAGTGGTGAAGGAAATCGAGGCGATGGGCGGCAAGGCCGTCTCCAACGGTGATGACATTTCGTCGTTCGAAGGCGCCGAGCGGTTGATCAAGACCGCAGTGGAAACCTTCGGCGATTTGCACGGTGTGGTGAACAACGCCGGCATCCTTCGTGACCGCATGATGGCCAACATGAGCGAGGCCGAATGGGACGCAGTCATCAAGGTGCACCTGAAGGGCACGTTCGCACCTTCGCATTTCGCCGCCGCATACTGGCGTGATCAATCAAAGGCGGGCAAACCGGTCGACGGTCGAATCATCAACACCACGTCGGTGTCGGGAATCTACGGCAACGTCGGTCAGTCCAACTACGGCGCAGCCAAGGCCGGCATCGCCGCATTCACCGTGATCACCGCGTTGGAGCTCGCGCGTTACGGCGTCACCGTGAATGCGGTAGCCCCCGTGGCACTCACGCGCATGACCGAGAACTTGCAGCCGACCCCACCCACCGATGAGGAGCGCGAAGCGCAGTCACCGCGTTGGATCGCACCGATCGTCACCTGGTTGGCGTCGGCAGAGAGCAAGGACGTCACCGGTCGAGTGTTCGAGGCCAGCGGCCGAACCTTTGCCATCGCCGAGGGTTGGGTGCGAGGTCCGTCGCACGATCCGGTTGACGACCCCACGCGCCTCGGACCAATCGTCGAGGAGTTGCTCGGCAAAGCCCGAGTCAATTCGGGGATGGATGGCCGCCCGGGTGGCTGGCCACAACCTCAAAAGAAATAGC
>JBBANV010000006.1:11210-43275 GCA_040401775.1 Ilumatobacteraceae bacterium | reverse complement strand
GCGACATAACGATCACGCTATTGGAGTCGAGCTTCGTCTGCCTTGCTGCAACATTCGAGGTGAGGCAATTACTGTTGCTCAGTGACCCTCGAGTCAATCTCTGGACTGATAGCCACCGCATGTGGAATGGCATTCATTTGGCCACAGGTATTCCGGATCTATCGCCGCCACTCTGTCGAAGGGCTTTCTGCAACTACGGTGCTGATTGGTTTGATCAACCCCGTGTTTTGGACGGTGTTCGGGTACTCGACCGGTAGGACCCTTGCGGTGTTTGCAAACACCAATGTCGGATTCGCATTCATCTTGATTGCAATTCGGATGGCGCGGATGAAGGCGGTGAACCCCTACATCGCAGTGTCGATGTTCGCAGCCACGGTCGCTTATTGCATCGTCATGAACTACATCTCGCCATACGTTGTGGGAGTCACCGGACTCGTGGTTTCAACCCCGATGTTCCTACCGCAGCTCTGGAAGGCGATTCGAACTCAAGAGTTGTACGGCGTATCGGTGTGGTCGAACCTCCTCTTCTCCGTTCAATGTGGCTTCTGGGTGGTGTACGGCATCGAGGTGGAGGAGTGGCTCTACATCTACCCCAATGCAATCCTGTTGCCGTGTGGTGTCATCATTGCATGGAGGGTGGTACGTTCACGCCGCTCGTTTCCAGCCGCCGCCGAAGATCGGCAATCGTGAACGTTCGATCCGAGAGTGGTCCGCTCGAGGAGAATCGACGTAGGTCCTTCAGTCCGCTTCCAGTCAGAATGACAATCGGACGAGCCGACGCAGGCAAGCGCCCGCTCCGAACGTCATTCGCCAAGGCCGCAACTGCCAGTGCTGACGCCGGTTCGACGAAGACCCCTTCATTTGTGGCGAGGAAGTCCTGCATTGACCAGGCATCTTCGTCGCTCACCGAGCACCCCCAGCCCTTCGACTCGACTACGGCCGCTGCAGCAATGTCGCCGTCGGGAGGCGTGGGAAGTTGCAATCCTGAAATCGTCGACGAGCACGACTCGATGCGTGGTGCTCCGATTTCGTGGTCCAAGAAACGAACGATCGGGTTGCAACCCGCAGGCTGTGCGCAGATGACACGTGCCGACGATGCAGGTCCTATACCGCGCGCCACGGCCACGAGCAGTCCACCGCCACCAGTTGGAACATAGACGTGCGTGAAATCCCCCTGGGCGCGGAGTTCCGCACCAATGGCTTCGGCCCCCAACATTCCCTCCGGGTTGTAGCGATATGCAGTGACGGAGAGTTTCAATTCGAATTCATCAGCCAATTGACCGATGGCATCCATCTCCGTGATGCCGAGCTGGGACATCGGTAGGAGAGTTGCGCCGTAGGGAATGATGGAACGAATCTTTTCGGCGGGCGCATCAGCAGCGATGCACAGGTAACCGGGAAGTCCTGCCTTGGCCCCGTAGGCCGACATCGACGCACCACCATTGCCCGAAGAGGTGCCGATCCAGCCACGTCGCGAACGACGAATCGCATCGTTGATGGTTGCTGCAGCGATACGGTCCTTGTAGGAACCCGTGGGATTCATCCATTCCGCCTTGCCGAACACCTCGTTGAGACCGAGTGACCGGGCAACGGAGGTGAGCGAAAGAAGCGGGGTGTTCCCCTCGCCGAGCGACACCATCGGCATCGTTACCGTTCGTCTTTGGCTGCGAATATCAACACGGTATCGCCGGCGAGGACCCGTGCTTCACGTCGTCGCATCATGAGGTAGCCGTCGTTCGGAGCAGCAATCCGACAAAGCAGTGCACCGTTCTGATCGATGATGTCGGCAAGGACTTGATTCTGCTCGCATCGTTCACCCGTCTCCACGTGCATCACCAGGTACCCCGTAGTTGGAGCCGTGATGCCAGCGTCGGTGTTCCCGTCGCCGATCACGTGCCTGCTCACGTTGATGCCGGGTGGCGCAGTTTCCACCATGGACAGTGACTGCAGTACTCGCTGCACCCCATCCGTGTAGCCCAACAATTCACGATGTCGCACCGATCGCCCGCCCCCACCTTCGGTGTAGATGGCAGGAATGTTCAGGTCGTAGGCAACCGAAAGGGAACGCCCAGGTGCCGGTTGTCCCGAATGTCGCCACGTGAAGTCTGCTCCAAAGAGTTGGGCGAAGTATTGAGACTTCTTGGAGGTGGTCCCACCGTCGTCCTGGAATCCACAGAGAAACGGCATTTCGTAGTTGGTGCCAGCCGAATGAAGGTCGATGAGCAGGTCCGCACCTGCGATGACCCGCTCGGTGAGTTCGTATGCAACGATGTCGGTTGCGGTGCCGTCGGGAGATCCAGGAAACACGCGAGCAAGATTCTTTCCGTCAATCGGACTCTCGCGGGTAGTGGTCTCCCATGCCGCCCGGTGTGCCGGGGCAGCCACCCGAATCGTTCCCTTGATGAGCCTTGAACGCAGATGCGCGAGCAGCCATCGTGCGGCGATCACACCCTCGTACTCATCCCCATGTACACCGCCGAGGATCGCAACCGTCGGCCCGGGGGACGGCGCAGAGATCGTCTCCACCTGTGGTGAGTCAGCTGGCATCAGCGACTGCTAAGGAGTGGCAATGGCGCGCGAACGTTGTTCGCCAAGACCGTCGATTCCAAGTCGCATTTCGTCTCCTGCCGAGAGATACCGGGGTGGACGCAAGCCGAGCCCGACTCCGGCAGGCGTGCCCGTGTTGATCACATCGCCGGGTTCAAGAACCATGAACTGGCTGACGTACCAAATGAGGTGACGTACCGAAAAGATCATGTCGGAAGTACTTTCCTTTTGCACGCGTTGGCCATTGACCTCGAGGAACATGTCGAGTTGCTGAGGATCGGGAATTTCGTCTGCAGTGACGAGCCATGGACCAAGGGGATTGAACGTGGCGCAGGACTTCCCCTTGTCCCATTGGCCACCGCGTTCGAGCTGGAACTCTCGTTCCGACACGTCGTTCGATATCGCATATCCAGCAACACAAGCCAGTGCATCATCCGGACTCGGGAGATACGACGCCACCGACCCCATGACCACGGCAAGTTCAATCTCCCAGTCGGTCTTCTGTGACTGCCGTGGGATCCAAACGTCATCGTGAGGACCAACGATCGTGTTGGGTGCCTTCATGAAGATGATTGGCTCCTTGGGCACCTCCATGTTCGACTCAAGTGCGTGATTGCGATAATTGAGACCGATGCACACGATTTTTTCGGGCTTGGCAATTGGTGCACCAATTCGCATTCCGGCGTCACGAAGCGGCGCGAGTTCACCATTCTTCACTGCGGCACGGAGTCGCTCGATTCCATTGCTGGCGAAGAACTCTGAATCGAAGTCGGCGGTAACCGGTCGGGCATCGAGCACGCTCGATGAATTCGACAATTGCACGCCAGGAATTTCACTGCCACGTTCACCCAATCGAACCAATCTCATGCTTCGGCGACTACTTTCCCGGGGTTCATGAGTCCGAGTGGATCGACCGCCTTCTTGATCGAGCGCATGAGTGATACTGCGTCGTTGCCAAGCTCACGAACGAGGTAAGGAATCTTTCCTACGCCGATTCCGTGTTCACCGGTGCAGGTACCGCCCATCTCCAGAGCACGTGAGATGAGGCGTTCGTTGAACGACTCGACTCGGTGCATCTCTTCGGCGTCGTCGGGTGTGACGACGACGATGACGTGGAAGTTGCCATCGCCGACATGACCGATGATCGGTCCGAAGATTCCGGACGCCGCGATATCGGCATGGGTTTGGGTGATGCAATCCGCAAGGCGTGAGATTGGAACACACACATCCGTGACGAAGATTTGGGCACCAGGGCGTTGTGCACGGATCGCCCACGCCGCATCGTGACGCGCCTGCCAGAGCACCGTTCTCTCGGCTTGATCGGTGCTGAAGGTGAATCCCGTTCCGCCGTGGTCTGCGAGGATCTCGCCAGCCAGCTTGGCCTCGTGTTTGACGACTTCATCGGAACCGTGAAATTCCAACAGAAGCATGTTTTGCTCGGAAAGTGTGGTTTTCGAGTAGGCGTTTACCGATGCCACTGCGGCTTTGTCGAGCAGCTCGATTCGCGCTACCCCGATGCCCAATTGGATGATGGCGATGACCGCCGAGACGGCTGACTGGAGATCCTCGAACTGCACCGTTGCCGCTGCGGTCGCTTCGGGAATTCCGAACAAGCGCAGCGACACCTCGGTGATGACGCCGAGGGTGCCCTCTGATCCCAGAAAAAGATGGGTGAGGTCGTAGCCGGCAGAGGTCTTGCGTGCGCGACGACCCGTTTCGATGACGGCACCGTTCGGGAGCACGACTTTCATCGAGAGCACCAATTCGCGCATGGCGCCGTACTTCACCGTCGTGGTACCCGATGCACCGGTAGCAGCCATCCCTCCGATGGTTGCATCAGCACCCGGATCAACCGGGAAGAACAAACCGTAGGGCACGAGTTCCTTGGCGAGTTGCTTGCGAAGCACTCCGGCTTGAACCGTGCAGTCGAGGTCGTCACTGCTGACTCGCAGGACCTTGTTCATTCGGGAAAGATCGAGCGAGACTCCACCATGGATCGCGTTGACGTGACCTTCGAGAGAAGTTCCCACACCGAAGGGGATGACAGGAATGAGATGGCTCGAGCAGATTGCCAGACAGTCGGCAACATCCTCGGTTGATTCGGCAAATATGACGAGGTCCGGCTCGCCGGGGAGATGAAAGCTCTCGTCGTGGGAGTGTTGGGCAAGCACATCACGCCCCCGAGTTGCTTGCTTGCCAAACCGCTCCTCGAGTCGGAGCAATCCTGCTTCGCGCTGTCCGTTGTCCTCGCGGGAGCCCGGACCCGAGTTGATTGTCGTGGACACGTCAGTTGAGACCGGTGGAGGGTTCAACTCTCTGCCAGTCGGCTTTCAAGAGGCTGACCGTAGTGATGAGGTGAGTACGCAACGCTTCGGCAGCAAGTTCGTGATCACGCGCGGAGAGCGCGTTGACGATTGCCTTGTGCTCGTCATCCGCCGCATCATGTCGAACCTCGAGTGAGAGCTGCTGGTAGCGCTCGGCGTGCATCCACAATTGGCGGATGATTCGTATGCGACGCTCGGAGCCACAGTTGCCGTAGATACGGAAGTGGAAGTCGCGATTGAGCTTCACCACGCGACTCGAGTCGTCGTCGGTGTACGCAAGAGACATTTTCTCGATGAGGGCCTGCAAGTCGTGCAGAGCCTCGTCGCTGAATGGCTTGCTCTTGGCAACTGCGTCAGCCTCCATGGCGATTCGCACGTCGTAGAGATCCTCCAGGTCGGCAAGTGAGACGGGCGTCACCCATGCGCCACGATTGTGGCGGAACAGAATGAAGCCCTCGGCCTCGAGAATTCGTAGTGCCTCTCGTACCGGAATGAAGCTCGTCCCGCAGCGTTCTGCAATCTGCTTCGGCAGAATCTTGGAGTCGCGTCGATAGCGACCGGTGATGATCCCGTGGCGAAGGTGCTCGACGACATGGGCGACGGAACTGTCGTTTGATCGTGGAGTTCGGGTGGAACTTCCTTTTACTGCTGAACGACCCCTCGTTGGCACGAGGCAGATGCTATACGATTCGACCATCCAATTTCCAAAGCCACAGTAAAGGTTCGGCCGTGATCACCCTGCAGAACGACCACCTGACGGTTCGAATCAATGAGCACCTGGGGGCCGAAATCACACAAATTTCTCTGGGTGCCACAGAGCTTCTTGCGTATTACGACTGGGACAGTCCCGTCGCCGTTGGAAGGAGTACTGCCTATGGCAATCATCGACATGACTGGCTTTCGGAATATCGGGGTGGATGGCAGTTTCTGATACCCAATGCCGGCCCCGAGTGTGAGGTGGACGGAGTGAATCTTCCATTCCACGGGGAGTGGTCGAGAACTCACGTGGATGTGGTGGCGCAAACCGAGTCGATGGTCAGAGTCCGCGCCGGAACGCGGTTGCCCATCACCGTGACGCGTGAAGTTTCACTTCGAACGAATCCTGATCGAGTAGAAATCGCCACGACGGTCCACAATCAGTCGACGGAATCCACGTCGTTCATCTGGGGCGAGCATCCTGCATTCCGTACGCAAGATGGTGATCTCATCGACCTACCCGCAACGAACGTTGCCGACGCATCAGGTACGTCGTTGGGAGTCTGGCCGCTTGCCGGGTCGACGCGTCTTGATGTGGTCGACGACCAGTCGCCGCAGGAAAGCGTGCACTTCATCACCGACCTCGAGCATGGCTGGGCTGCGCTTCGCCGTTCGGACATCGGAGTTGCCATGGCATGGGAGGCGAGAGATTTTCCGCACGTGTGGCTGTGGCGCGAGAATGGCAGCACAGGGTTCCCGTTTTACGGGCGCGCATCGTTGGTGGCCATCGAACCAGCCTGCACATGGCCGGGAATCGGTTTGGCCGAGGCTCGCCGCCGTGGTCAAGCCATCGATCTTGCTCCGGGCGAGTCGCGCAGCACGACGATGTCCATCACACCGTTCGCGCCAACTGGTGCACCAGTGTCGAAGGTAACCATCGACGGACGAATCACACTTGGTTGATGGACGTGCTGAACCGAAAAGTTGAGCGCAAGGGTTTTCCCGTGCGGCGGAGGCGTTCCGTCGGTTGGTCGATTTTCGATGCCGATGTACTCATGCCATCGGCAGTGCTCCTGCGTTCGGCTCTGGCGAACAACAGTGCCAGTTTCGCGGCCTATTGTCGCCGTCGAAGTGTTTCCTTCGCACCTCATGGCAAGACGACGATGTCCCCCGAGCTTTTTCGTCTGCAGCTGGCGGATGGGGCATGGGCGATCACTGCAGCAACCACGTTTCAAGCAAAGACGATGGTCGATCACGGAGTACCCCGAGTGTTCATTGCCAACGAGGTGGTTGCACCAGGGGACATCGCGTGGTTGGCAATGGCCACTCGACGAGGTCACGAGGTGTACTGCTGTGTCGATTCCTTGGATGCGGTGAACCTTCTCCACGAAGGTCTCGACACACTGCCGGTGGGTGTGCAGGTTCCCGTGCTCGTAGAACTTGGTGTGTCACACGGACGCACGGGATGTCGCAGCGTTGCTGAAGCACTTGTGGTTGCGCGGAAGGTGGCATCCTGCTCGACACTTCGCCTGGTTGGGGCTTCGGGCTTCGAAGGAATCATCTCGGCAACCGAGTCGCAATCCGCCGAGGAACGCGTCGATGACTTCCTGTCCGAATTGCGTCGGCTGGTGGACGAACTGATCCTGCAACGACTCGTCACCGACGGCAACGAAGTCATCCTCAGCGCAGGTGGCAGCGTCTTTTTTGAGCGAGTCGTCGCAAAGCTGTACCGGGCCAACACGACGATGCCCGAACGAGTCGTGGTACGCAGTGGGTGCTACATCAGCCATGACGACGGCGTGATTCACGAGCTTTCTCCACTCGGTGCGGCACCGCGAGAACTCGGCGAAGTCTTTCAGGCTGCTCTTGAGGTATGGGGCGTGGTGTTGTCGCGTCCGGAACCCACGCGAGTGGTCGTGGGTGTGGGTAAACGTGACGTTTCTACCGACGGGTTGCTCCCCATTGCCAAGAAGCGTCGACGGCGGGGAGGCTCGGGAGTGGAAGCGTGGTCGGCAATTGGACGTGCGGTACGAGTCGATGATCAGCACACCTACCTGGATGTCGATGCTGCGGACGACGTTGCAGTCGGTGACCTCGTGGGACTTGGAATCTCGCATCCCTGCACCACGTTCGACAAATGGCGGGCACTTCCCATCGTCGACGACGAGTACCGCGTAGTCGAGGTGGCTCGAACCTTCTTCTAGTCGGTCTTCTCGTCGGTACGAACTACGCCGAGAAAGTGGCGTCGGGCTCGAACGGAAACATCGGTCGTCGTCGAAGGTCGTAGTGCAACGTCGACAGGTCGGCACTGGTGCAACCCGGTGTATTGAGTTGAATCAGTTCGGCAGCGATCGGCTCGAACGCGCCACGCGGCGAGTGCACACCCTTTGCAACGATGATCTTGACGTCGGTTGGAACGAGACCAGCGCTCGTCAACTCGGCGCGGCTGGTGTTGCCCATCGGACGCGAGTTGAGGAGGACGTAGTGGTCGTCGTCGGTGTGCACGAGTGCGCGTGGACCTGCGTTGAAGAAGCGAAATCCTCCGTGCGTTACTCCGGTGTCCTCGAATCGCCCATCATCGACGTGTTTGACGACGCCGGTGATGTGCACGGGTGAACCGTGGAGCGCATCCGTCTTGGCGCCGACATGAAGGTCGACCCGGGCGCCGGCGCCGGCAGCGTGACATGCCTGGGCACTTTCAGGGTCGCATAGTGAGTGAAACAGACCTCCGATTCCCAAGCGTTGAGCTGCCGCAAGCACGTGAGTGGAGTCGGCGGGACTTCCACCCCCCACATTGTCGCCAACGTCGAGGAGGACGATGGGTCCACGTTGCGCGGCAGCCGCTCGATTCAGCGCCGTTTCAAGATCGACTCCGTCGCCGACGAAGTCGTTGCGCATCCTCCAGGCTTCGTTGGCAAGCGACTTCGCCAATTGGTCGGCCAGGGGGCGATTGTTGTCGGTGATGACGATGAACGACATTCCGAGTTCATTGACGTCCGCGTACGGGAATCCTTCGACAACGCTCACCGACAAGACTCCCTGGCGCTGCTGTATTTCGTTGGCGACACTCACGAGATGCGACATCGGCCAGTCGGATGTGCCTTGTCGGAGGATGTTGATGGCTGCCGGAATCGGAACGAAGGCCGTCGTCGGCTGAACTTCCTTTCGTGCCGCAGCGAGGGCGAGGTCGGCGACTTGACGTGCACGGGCCCGTGGGTCGACGTGGGGGTTGGTGAGGTAGGCATTGATCACCGTGCTGTTGTGCACCATACGCTCGGACACATTTGCGTGCATGTCGAGTGCAACGCCGATCACCACGTCCTTGCCGACGAGTTGACGAACTCGCGCAATGATTTCCCCGTCGGCATCAGGCTGGTGCTCAGCAACTGCTGCACCGTGGAGCGCGAGCAGAACGACGTCCCATGGTCCCTCACTCGCAAGTCGTTCGAGCATCCGCCCAACGAGAGCTTCGAATGCCTCCCGGGTGATCGTGCCCATGGGATTGAGATCTGCATGAAAGAGGGGTCGTACCGTCAGGTCGGGGAGTGAGCGAATCTCGAGAAAACCACCGAGGGTGGCCTGAGATTCGCCGTACATGTGAATGAGGGCGTCCTCTTCCACCGGACCGGCCGCCATGAATCGCTCGAGCGATGCAGGTACAGGTGCGAACGTGTTGGACTCGTGATGAAAACCCGTGAGGGCAACACGAAGATGTCGAGATGACGCGTTAATGCAGGCAACTCTAGGGTGACTTCGCAAAAAATGAATGTTATAGAGTTGCCATGACGTCAAAAAGGGGCTTTATGAAGTATCGACAGCTCGGAAGCACGGGAATCGAAGTGTCACTTCTGGGTTTTGGGATGTGGCCGATCGGCGGTACGCAACATGCAGGTGACTACGGCAAGGTCGACGATGACGCTGCCATTGCTGCGATTCATCGAGCACTCGATTTGGGAGTCACATTGTTCGACACGGCCCCTGCCTACGGCAACGGTCGCGCCGAATCGATCCTCGGGACGGCACTCGGCTCGCGACGTGAGGATGCAGTCGTCGTTACCAAATGTGCAGTGCATTGGGACTATTCGAAGGAACAGTGGGTGACGACATCGAATCGCGAGGCGATCCTTGCATCAGCAGAACAAAGTCTGCAACGTCTACGTACCGATTTCATCGACGTTCTCCTCATTCATGTGCCCGATCCAGACGGCTCGCCAGCCGGATCAATGACGGCATTTCGCGAACTCGTGGACTCCGGAAAGGTCCGTGCGGTGGGAGTTTCCAACTTCACCACCGAACAACTCGACGAGTATCGCAAACACGGCAGCATTCAAGTGCAACAGTCTGGATACAACATGCTCGACCGCCGAACGGAAGCAACGATGGTCCCCTACGTGTCGGCCAACGACATCGGATTCATGACCTATGGTTCGCTGTGCCACGGTCTGTTTTCCGGAACATGGAACTCAGAGACATCCTTCGCCAGCGGTGACTGGCGTTCAAAAGGAGATGTCTTCGGATTGCCGCTCTTCCTCGGTGAGAATCTGACCAAGAACATTGCCATGGCACAACGTCTGAAGCAGTTTGCGGAATCTCGATCGCGAACGCTTCCGCAGTTGGCAATCGCCTGGGTTGCGATGCACGATTTCGTGAGCACGTGTCTTGCCGGCATGATTACTCCGGCCGAAGTTGATGACAATGTCGCCGGTGTCGACTGGTCACTCTCTCCAACAGATCTTCGGGAGATCGACTCCATCCTTGCTGGCGCCGCCGGTACCGAGGGCGCCGATCATTATGTGGTCAAGTAGTTCGGGATCTTCGTTGCCCTCGTTGAACCTTCGGACCCTCACGTGAACATCGTCGGCATCGAAACGATTCTTCCGGGTGACCAGTCACCGTTGCCCGAGATCGTCTTCGTCCGCGTGTACACGGATTCGGGAGTGGTCGGTCACGGCGAGACCTATTACACGCCTCGTGCAGTGAGTGAGTACGTCCATGAGTTCTTGGCACCGCGACTCCTTGCTCATGGAGGGTGTTCACCGGAAGCCCTCTGGGAGCACGGCTATCGGTCAGCGGCTCGCTTTGGTGGCCGCGGGCTCGAGATGCGTGCACTCTCGGCCATTGATGTCGCCGTTTGGGATGCATGTGCACTCGCAGCGAACGTGCCGTTGCATGTGATGTTGGGCGGACCAACGAAGGAGCGAGTTGCCACCTACAACACCTGCGCTGGCCCAAGTTACGGAAAGAGTTGGCGGATTGGCTCGTCGCCGGTGGCACGTGGAATGTACGAGGACTACGAGGCATTCCTGCATAGGCCAGGCGAACTCGCCGCTGAACTGGTGGAGCAAGGGTTTGCCGGTATGAAGATTTGGCCGTTCGATCGGATGGCCCGAGTACCGGGTGCGACTTCCATCGATCCTGCCGAACTTCGTGCTGGCGTGGAGGTTTTCGAGAAGATTCGCTCCGCCGTCGGCTCGAGCATCGAGATCATGGCCGAGGGTCACGGATTGTGGTCGGTGGAAGCCGCCAAGACGATTGCCAACGCCTTGGAGGCCGTCCGCCCCGCGTGGATAGAAGACCTCATCCTGGCCGATGATCCCGCTGCGCTGCTCGAGTTGAAGCAAAGCACCACCATTCCGCTGCTCGCCAGTGAGTACCTCATTACCCGTTTCGAATACGCACCGATCATCGATCAGCAGGCAGCAGACATCATCATGATCGATCCCACATGGTGTGGTGGCATCACCGAGTCACGTCGCATCGTGAGCCTTGCCGACGCCAAACGACTGCCGGTGACGTTCCACGATTGCACCGGACCGTTCACGTTGCTCGCTGGAATTCATCTTTCCTTCAGTTCGCCGAACGTGTTGTACCAGGAAGTCGTTCGCGCATACCTTCATTCCGTGTATGCAGAGTTCGTCGACGAACTCCAACCGTTGCATCACGGTGAATACCATGTGCCGACACGAGCAGGAATCGGTGCGGCACTTCAGGCCGACATCGTGAATCGTCCTGGTGTCGAGGTGCGCCTGACGGGCACGCGCTAGCGCGAAGCGTGTTGTAATACGCGACCAGGGCGCTCATCGGAAATGATGCCATCGTTGAGCACGACGCGACCATTGACGAGTACGTGAGATATACCTACCGGCCCCTCGGGAGCCTTACCGAAGTCGGCACGATCGATGACCTGTTGTGGATCGAGGAGCACGAGGTCGCCGGCTAGTCCGGTGGCGATTCGACCGCGGTCGTGGATGCCAAGACGTCGTGCCGGTTCGTAGGTCATCTTGCGGACGGCGTCAGCGAGCTCGAGCACGCCTCGGTCGCGAACATAACGACCCAGCACACGCGGAAAGGTTCCGAAATTGCGGGGGTGCGGACGTGCGCATGGTTGATTGAGCGAGATCGCGTTGCCGTCGGATCCAACGACGGCCAGCGGGTGTCGTAAGAATGCCGAAACGTCGGCCTCGGTTCGGTAGAACAGCACCACCTGAATTTCGTTGCCGTACTCCTCGCACAATCGAAGTGTGAGTTCGTCTGGGGCAATCCGCAACGATTGCGATACGGATTCGAGTGTTTCACCAACATAACGACCATCAGGTGTGCTCGAGATTTGGAATCGATCCCAGAGCCAGGGAATCCCGTTGAACCAACCCTCAGTCATGTCGGAGAGCGCTCGTGCTCGCTGGTCGCCATCCACGAGGCGTGCTCGCATGGCTTCGGTGCCGCCAGCCTGCAACCAAGGCGGCAAGTACTGCGTGAGTGACGATGACGACGCGTCGTACGGATACACGTCAAAGAAGATGTCGATACCTTCCTTGCGGGCATCATCGAACATCCGGAGGAGTTCGTCGCCCGTGCCCCAACGATCCGGTCGGTTGATGGCGAGATGACTGAATTCGACGGTGACACCGGTTCGGCGTCCGAGTTCGATGGTTTCAGCAACGGCAGCACGTTCATCAGGCTCGGCCGCGCGACAGTGTGTTGCGTACAGAGCGCGATGTTCGGCCAGCACCTCGGCAAGGGCAATCACCTCGTCGAAGTCGCCGTAGGCACTTGGAACATGGGTGAGACCAGTGCTCATACCGAAGGCGCCTTGCTCCAACGCCGTGTGGAGGTCCGAGACCATCCGTGCAAGTTCCGATGCCGTCGCACGTCGTTGGTCGACACCCATTGCAGCAACGCGCAGCGTGCCATGCCCCGCCAGTGGCGCGACGTTGAGGGCGATTCCCTCGTCGTGGAGGGCAGCGGCATACCCATCGAGGTCGGTCCACCAGGGTCGAATCGGTGCGGTGGCGCGCGCAAGGTGATCCGCATGAAGGTCGAGGTGACGGGGTTCGATGGGGAAGGCCGAGAACGAACAGTTTCCGACCACCTCGGTGGTGACGCCTTGGCGCAACTTGCTTTCGCCACGACCATCCTCGATCAACGTGAGATCGGAGTGGGTGTGGATGTCGATGAACCCGGGACAGAGCACCTTGCCTGCACCACTGATGACGGTGCGTGCCTGCATGTCGTGTGCCGCCGGCACGGCATCCGTCGTGATCGCAGTGATGACCCCGTCCTTTACGGCGACGTGACCACGTGTCGGGGCGGCACCCGTTCCGTCCACGATGGTCACATCGTTGATGACGACATCATGCATCATGTGAACGACCTTCCGGCTGCAAGATCAACCGACGTTTGGCGGCACGGAGGGATGCGCTGTTGCACATGTCGTTGGCCGTGGTGCGGGCTGCAATGTTTATAATCTTTGATGATACCCAACAACCAGCTACGAGCAAAGAGAAATGGAAACTGCTGATGTCAGAGACACCACCAACCACTACGAACGTCATCCGTGGCTGGTCACCACTTCAAACACCAATCTCGAGCCATCTTCCCTTCTCCGCCGCCGTTGAAGCGAACGGTTTCGTTTTCGTTTCTGGTCAGGCCTCGGTGGACGACCAGGGTGTGATTGTGAGCGGGGACTTTGAACAGGAAATGAGGCGGTCGATGTCGAACGTCCAGCGAATCCTCGCTGCGGTCGGGCTCGATCTCGGCGACGTCGTACGAGTCACGAGTTACGTCCACGATCCCGCCCATTTGCCGCAGTACAACTTGCTGTACCGGGAGTACTTCTCTTCCCCGCTACCGGCACGAACGACGATTACCAGTTGTCTCTCTGTCGCACTCAAGTTCGAGATCGACGTGATCGCAGTGAGGCGACCGCAACGGTGAGTTAGCAGCAGTGCTTTTCGGTGGCGTGCATCATGCCACGGATGTAACCGAAGGCAAAGAGTCGCCCGAGCATCGTGTAACCAGGCTCGCCGTCATCCTCACCGATCATCTGGGGCACATGGTCGGGACGCATCGGCCCCGAGAAGCCCACCTCGCGATATGCGCGCATCGCCTCTGCCATGTCGGTTTGCCCGTTGTCCTGCCAGCTTTCGCGGAAGTCGTCGGCGGTACCGACCACGTCGCGATAGTGAACGTAGGCAATGTGCGAACCGATTCGTCGGATCGTCGCTGGAATGTCGATACCCATCTCGGAGAACGAACCCTGACAGAACGCAATCTTGTTCGACGGAGACTTGACGATTTCCACGAGGCGCTCGAAGCCGGCAACGTCGTGCATGATTCGGTCGTTACCGAGAAGTTGCGGTAGTGGTGGATCGTCGGGGTGCATGGCCATGACGACGCCTGCATCCTCGGCAACTGGGATGATTTCTTCCAGGAAGTTCTGCAGGTTCTTCCACAACTCCGGACGCTTGGCGCCCGGTTCGAGTTCGGCTCGAAACGCCGGACGTCCGGGAATTCGTGCTTTGTCGAGATCGGCCAGACGGAAGGCGGTCACCTTCGAGCCACCTCGTTCGAGCGTGTCGACGGAGGTGCGAATCCAGTCGGTTCCGGCCATGAAGTTGTAGCACACCAAGCGAATGTCGAGATCCGACAGATGTCGGATCAGCGCCTTCATCGCCTTCAGATCGGTGCCGTCATCGGTTCCCAGCTTGATGCGATCGATCGGTAGGTAACCCTCCACGACGCCAATCTCCATGCCGAACGAGCGGATTCGCTGCTGCATTCGATTGAACTCACTGAGATCCGGCCCGGGATAGCGAACCACGATTTGGTCGACGCCGCACTGCGCAGCCAGCGTGAGGTTCTCGTCGGAGAGTGGTGTGAGTACCGAGGCCAGTTTCATGGCTAAAAGACGATGAGTCCGCGCGCCTGCTCGCCGGCAGCCAGTGATCGGAACGCCTCATCGGCTTCGTCGAGGTCGTAACGCTTCGTCACGAGCTCTTCGATCTTGATTCGTCCCGACATGGCAAGTTCGACGAGCTTGGGGAATTCCACGAGTGGATTGCTGGTGCCGTAACGGGATCCGACGATTCTGCGCTCGCCACCCATCAGCAACCATGGGTCGACGGGGAACTTCTCGCCCTGACCAGGCAGACCGAGGATTACCTCGATGCCTTGCTTGGCGAGAATCGTAAGCCCCTGTTCCATCGCCTTGCTGCTACCGACCGCGATGATCGAAGCGTCGACACCACTGCCGGTGAGTTTCTTCACCTCGGCCTCAAGATCTTGCTTTGCCAAGTTGATGGTGTGGGTTGCACCAAAGTGACGTGCCATGTCGAGCTTGGAGTCGAGTACGTCGACACCGATGATCGGATAGGCACCCGTGGCAACGGCACCTTGGATGGCGTTGAGTCCGACACCACCGCAACCAAAGACGGCGACGCTCTGACCGGCGCGCAATCCGGCGCTGTTGACTGCGGATCCAAAGCCCGTGGCGACCGAGCAGCCAATGAGTGCTGCGGCCTCGAGTGGGAAGTCTTTGCGAATCTTCACTGCTGCGGACTCCGGCACCACGATGTACGAGCCGTAGGTTGCAGGACCGTAGTGGTACACATCTTCGCCTTTGTGGTGGAACATCGTGACGTCACCGGTGGTCTTGCCGATCGCTGGCGTGTTGAGGCACAGTGCAGGGAACCCGAGGTTGCAGTACTTGCAACTGTTGCACGACGGTGCCCAAGAGATGACGACGTGGTCGCCCTTTTGGAGGTGCGAAACGCCGGCTCCAACGGCATCGACGATGCCCGAACCCTCGTCACCGAGCACGATTGGCATCGGGATGCCGGTATGCGAGCCGTCGTAGGCGTGGAGACAGCTGTGGCATACGCCGCTGGCCACCATCTTGACGCGAACCTCGCCGAACCGTGGCTCGTCGAGCTCGAGCTCGAGCATTTGCATCTTTTCCTTCGGCTTCATGAGCACTGGTGCGTTGATCAACATGGTGTCCCCCTTGTGGTGACGAGTTTATAATCTTTTCTAGCACATATGAATCGCCAATTACCAGGGCCACTGTGGGGCGGTAAGCATGGGGGCTGAGATGTCGGTCGACCTGGTGGTGGAGTGTCGGAGCCTGTTGGGTGAGGGGGTCACGTGGGACGCCGCCACCTCCACCTTGTTGTGGTTGGATATCGACGGCCGTCTTCTGCATCGTTTGTACGGCGACGGACGGCATGAAGAAGTAGTGGTGAGTTCGCCGACCAGCGTGGTGGTACCGACGAGTACTGGTGAGTTGTTGGCGGTGTCCGGTCTCGAGGTGGGCACGTTGAATGCCTCGGGAGCGATTGGATCGGTCTTGGCCGAACTACCACCCGATGGGGACGGCCGAGCCAATGACGGACGATGCGATCCGCATGGACGTCTGTGGATTGGCACGGTCGACCGCAGCGGCGAACATCGAGCCGGCGTGTTCTGCGTTGATGACTCGGGCTTCGTGCGGCGTGTTCGTTCGGGCCGCGCACTTTCGAACGGCATCGATTGGAGTCCCGACGGATCCAAGTGCTACCACGTCGATTCGTTGCATCGCACGGTTGATGAGCTGAGTCTTGACGACAACGGATTCCCCGTCTCCGAGCGCACCATCGCCACGTTCGATGTGTTGCCCGACGGCGTGTCGGTGGACATGGAAGGTGGCATCTGGGTCGCACTCTGGGACGGAGGCGGCGTCGTTCGACTGAGCCCGAGTGGTGAGATCGATTGTCGTATCGACGTGCCCGGAGGTTGGATCACGAGCTGTGCGTTTGGCGGTGTCGACTTGCGCACCCTCTACATCACGTCAGCAACGGTTGATCTTGATGACGCACGTCGACACGCCAATCCGTCGGCTGGATCGCTGTTTGCGTGTCGACCTGGAGTTGCCGGTCGCGGCTACACGCCCTTTGGCACCCCGCAGGGCTAGTCACTACGACGAGTCGGCGTTATGCGCAGACAGGAGCGTCGGCGCTCCAGCGATTGAACGGCTTCAACGCAGGGGCGTCGGCCAACTCTTGGCGGGCGTTCACCCACAGCTGTGCCCACTCGTCGGCATCACGCAGTTCGGTATGCGGTGCCTGGGCACTACGAGCAACGAAACCGGGAAATGCTCCACGACCCGTCGGCTGGCCAACCGGGTTGTAGCGCAAGTCGAAACTGATACGGATTTCCTTGCTGGTATTGGGCAGCGAGTTGTGCAGTGTCATCTTGTCGATGAACAACAAGTCGCCAGGATGCATCGGTAGCGCCACTGCTCCATCGCGCGAGACGACTTTCTCTGGCACCTGCAGCCCACCTGGCCCAGCGGGACAGTGCGGCATCAGTCCTCGTTCGTGAGTACGTGGGACGACTTGCAAACATCCGTGTTCGAGCCCCGCGTATCGCAGCGGGAACCACACGGTGAGCATCCGCGTGTCGTCGGCATCCGGCGTGACGACACCGTTGTCTTGGTGCCAGTTGGTGGCGCCCATCTTGAGGGCACCGGTGGTGGTATCGCGTGGCTCGCGCGACTCGGGCATCTTGATGCGCACATGTTGCACCGGGTTGGAGTAGATCTCGGGACCGATGAAACCCTCGACCAGATTCAGGAGTTCGGGGCAGCGGAGCATGTTGAACACCGCTGGACCGTGCCACATGGGGGTGTCGTGCTTGATGTTTCCTTGTGGCAACGAAAAGTCGAAGAATTGGTGGTTCGTGTCGTTGGACTCCGCGCATACCTCGACGAATCGTTCACCAAATGGCAGGTGGTCGTACAGACTCGAGATGCGACCTTCAGCGAAGAGCTTGTGAGCCAGGCGGTCGAGCACGTCCTCGTATTCACGCAACAACGGCGTAAGCCAACGTTCGGGATCGAACGCCTGACGAACGACTACGTAGCCCTCGCGTTGGAAGTGATCCAACTGCTCGGGGGTGAGCGACGAGCGATTGCTCATGCGAAAAGTCTATATAGTTCGCCTTGTGCCTGCAAGGCACGGTGCAGCGATGGCTAGGAGCGTTCGAGGCTTGCCGCTCGCGCCGCCTTCAAGAGGGTGGCGGTGTAGTCCGACGATGGTCGCGACAGCACATCAGAAGTGCGACCAGCTTCGACGATGTGACCATGGCGCATCACGACGATGTCTTCACACATTCGGCTAACGACGCCGAGGTCGTGCGACACCATGACGAGCGTGAGACCCATCTGGTCGCGCAGGTCCATGAGCAGGTTCAACACCTGTGCTTGTACCGAAACATCGAGTGCGCTGACGGGCTCATCGGCGTACAGGATGGTTGGGTTCACCGAGAGTGATCGTGCGATGCCAACTCGCTGGAGCTGCCCACCGGAGAGCTGGTGTGGGAAACGAGAGAGCACTTCTGGTCCCAAGCCCACTCGTTTGATGGAGCTGACGAGTTCGTCGTCGTCCGGGGTGCGATCTTGCAGGGCACGAATCGGTTCGGTGAGTGAGCGACGAATGGTCATACGAGGATCGAGGGATCGACGCGGATTCTGGAACACGATCTGGTTCTGGCGTCGGAGTTCGTTGGCGCCGTCACCTTGGTATTCAGTGATGTCCTTACCGTTGAATCGCACGTTGCCTTGCTGATGTCGCAGCAGACCGCACATCACGCGAATGAGGGTGGACTTTCCGGAGCCCGATTCGCCGACGATTCCTACCGTGGACTTGAGGTTGATTGCTAGGGAAATGTCCTGCAGCGTCCAGCCTGCACCACCGGCAGTGATACGAGCACGCGGATAGTGGAAGGACATCTTCTCCACGGCCACGAGTGGCGAATGCGGTGTGGGTGATGAAGTCACGACTGACCTCCTTGTTCGGGGTGCCAGCAGAGATAGCGATGATCGGGCGTGCTGGTGGTGACTGGCGGAGTGGTTGCACACTGCTCCGACGCATGCTGACAACGGTTGCGGAATCGGCAGCCACTCGGGAATCTGCCGACCGGCGGAACTGATCCCGTAATCGTTTGCAGACGGCGCCCGATGAATGCCGAGAAGTTGTCGTCCTTGGGCATACCTGGGTTGGCCGCGAGGAGTGCCGCCGTGTAGCGATGCTTGGGGTGGTTGATGATGTTGTCAATGTCACCGGCTTCGACGATGTTGCCTCCGTAGATGACCGCCACGTTGTTACAGACGAATCGAACGACGCCGAGGTCGTGGCTGACGAAGAGCAGGCTCATCTTGCGTTGCTCGCTCAGGGAGATGAGAAGACGCAGGATTTCTTCCTGCACCGTCACATCGAGCGCGGTCGTCGGTTCGTCGGCAATGAGGAGTTCCGGGTCGGCAGCGATCGCTGCGGCGATCATCACTCGTTGTTGTTGCCCACCAGACAGCTGGTGCGGGTAACGACGCAGAAGCGTTTCGGGTTCCGGTAGTTGTACCTGTCGCAGCAAGTCCACGACCTTGTCCGTCACCGCCTGCCCCTTCAGGTCGGTGTGGATGCGAATCGCCTCAGAAACTTGTTTGCCGATACGCATCATCGGATTGAGTGAGCGGGCAGGATCCTGGAACACGAATCCGATTCGCTTGCCGCGTACTTTGGCAAGCTCGCGATCGCTGAGCGTAAGCAGGTTCTGTCCGTCGAAATTCACTTCACCCGACACCTTCGCCTCGTTTGGCAGCAGACCGGCGATGGCCTTGGCGGTCATGGTCTTGCCAGAACCGGATTCACCAACCAAACCAAGTCGCGCTCCTGGCTGCAGGGCGAGATCGTCGATGTTGATGATCTCGTGATCGTCGATGGTGACGCGCAGATTCCGTAGGTGCAACATCACGCGACTCCCGTTCGAGCTTGTTGTGGATCCAGAACCGTGCGCAGCCCATCACCCAGCAGGTTGAAGCCCAATGCCGTCAGCACGATTGCCACCCCGGGGAAGAACATGAGGTACGGCGCTGCTTCGAGCAGCGACTGTGTTTCGTTGAGGAAGCGACCCCATGACGAAGTCGGGGGTTGAACACCCACGCTCAAGAAGGCGAGCGCAGCTTCGATCAGGATCGCAGCTGCGAACATCACCGAGCCGAGCACGATGAGCAGTGGACTGATGTTGGGCAACACATGACGTCGCAAGACGTATGCCTTCGTGCGTCCGTAACCGTAGGCAGCCTCCACGTAGTCGAGGGCCAGAATTTGTCGTGCCGGTCCGATGGTGACTCGCGCAGCGACGGGTACCTGCCAGGTGATGATGGCAAGGGTGGCCGTGGTGTTGCCGGGCCCGAGTTTGGCCGCCAGCACGAGGGCGGTGAGGATTCCCGGTAGGGCCAGACCAGCATCGACGAGGCGCGTGAACGGCCCCTGCAATGTTCGGCGCGATCCCGCGATGGAAAGTCCGATCAGTGCGCCGAGGAACATCGCGACGATCGTGGATACCACGCTTACGTAGAGCGAGTTTCGGGCACCGAGCATGAGTTCGGTGACGACGTCGCGCCCCGCGCGATCGGTGCCGAAGAGGAAGCCAGGGGTTCCCGGTGGTGCGAGTCGATTGGTGAGGTTGAGCTTGTTGGCCGGGTACGGAGTCCATACGAACGACACCATTGCCACCAACACGAAGAGCGACACGAGGGTGCCGCCGAGGTACAGCGTGAGTGGAAGTTTGCGGAGTCGTTTCCCCAGCGACGGCTTGAGTGGCCGTGCATCGTCGACGGTGGAAGTTACAGAGGTGTCAGGCATCGGACGACTCCTTGTCTCGGATACGTGGATCGAGGAATCCGTAGGCGATGTCAACGACGAAGTTGAGCACCAGGATGATGAGCATGATGACGAGCGCCAAGGACTGAACGACCACCACTTCGCGACCGAGCGTGGCCGTGACGATGAGCCGGCCGATTCCCGGGAGGACGAAGACGTTTTCGATGACTACTGCGCCGGCGATGAGCTGACCAAACTGCAACGCAGCGACGGTAACGAGTGGAATCGAAGCGTTGCGCACTCCGTGCACCAACGCTGCACCGCGACGAGTGCGACCTCGGGCCATGGCCGAACGCATGAAGTCCTCGTTCATGACGTCGAGCATGGCAGTGCGCACGTATCGAGTGAAGACGGAAGTGACACCGAGACTGAGAGCAGACACAGGAAGAATCGCGGATCGAATTGCTTGGATTGGATCTTCGGTGAATGGCACATATCCACCGGTGGGTAGCCAACCAAGTCGCACGGCAAAGACGAGAACGAAGAGCAGTCCACCCCAGAAGGCGGGTATTGCGATTCCCACTTGGGTGAACACGTCGACGAAACTGCTGCGGAGCTTCTTGGCATTGATTGCCGAATACGTGCCAAGAACGAGTGAGAGTGGAACGGAAACGAGAAGTCCACCAAGGGTGAGCATGAGCGTTGGGCCCAGACGCCGCACCATTTCACTAAAGATGTCGTACCCCATCCCGTACGACTTGCCCAGGTCGCCGGTGACGATGCCACCGAGCCATTTGAGGTACTGCATGATGAGCGGGTCGTTCAAACCGAGCTCCTCTCGCATGTACGAAACGTCGATCGGCGCGGCGTCGCGACCGAGGAAGACGGTGACGATGTCACCGCCGAGCTGTCGCAGAAGAACGAAGACGGCAATCGAACCGACGAACGCCGTAAACACCAGTGTGAAGAACGAGCGCAGGATGTGCTTCAACATGTTCTTACCCCTCCAGATATTCCCACAAAGTAAATGACCGTCCGACGGTACGCAACCGCCGGACGGTCATCACCGTGTGTGGTGGTTCAGCATTGGGCTGAACCACCACACCATTCACTTAGTTACCCCAACGGGCCTTGCGCAGGTCGACACCGTCGTTGATTCGCACGGCGGGTACACCTGTCAGGTCAGCCCTCGAGATCATCGGCACCTGCACGGCGGCGATTGCATTCACCCAGGCCAGGTCGGCGAAGGTCTTTGCAAGGTCGCTCATTGCGGCCAAGTGATCGTCGTAGTTGAGGAACGCATCGGCCTTGGCCAACTTGTCCTCGAACTCTGGGATGCACAAGCTCGAGCTCTTGCCCAACGGCTCACGTCCACCCTTGCAACCGAATTGCAGGATGCTTGCGGAGTCGCGGATTTCGCTCATCTCGTAGTTGCCCTTGGTCCACGTCTTGTCGAGCCAGGTGGTGAGGTCTTCACCACGGCTCTTCACCGTGATACCAGCGGCAGCCAACTGCTGCGTGAGGACTTCCATCGTGAATGGGTGCGAAGCAACCGTCACGAATGGGTAGTCGATTTCGATGCCTTCGTAGCCGGCTTCCTTCAAGAGGGCCTTGGACTTCTCTGGATCGAATGTGTATGGGCAGTAGTCGCTGTTGTACGGCTCTGAATCCGGCATCACCATGAGGCAGGTTGGTCGCGCATCACCGTTGTACACGGCGATTGCTTCCTCGCGGTTGATCGCGTGGGCGATCGCCTGGCGAACACGGATGTCCTGGAATCGCTTGTCGTTGACGTTGAGCCACATGTACGAGTTCTCCGTCGAGCCCTGGAGGGTGACGGTGAAGTTCGGATCTGTCTCGAACGAGTCGACGCGCTCGATTCCTTCGGCCAACACGGCGACGTTCAGGTCGTACTCGCCGGCAAGCATGCCGTTGAGTGACGCAGTTTCGTCGTCGATGAAGAGCCACACCAAGGTGTCGAAGAACGGTGCCTCGCCCCAGTAGTCCGCGAAGCGGTTCAGGGTCAGGCTGGTGTCCGGCAAGTACTCACCGAACGACCATGGACCGGTTCCGATCATGGTGGTGTTTGGATCGTTGTCCGTGAGGAAGTTCTCCGGCACCACGTATCCGGCCGACATGCCGAGTTCCTTGAGGAACGTCGAGCTGACCTGCTTCAGCGTGATGACGACGGTGCTCGCATCGGTGGCCTCGACACTCGCCACGTTGACGTGCGGGGCACTGAGCTTGCTGTTCGGCGACTTGGCGTTGATCTCCATCGAGTACGCCACGTCGGCTGCATCCAGGTCGGATCCGTCATGGAACTTGACACCCGAACGAATCTTGAAGGTATAGACAAGACCGTCGGCGCTCACTTCCCATGATTCCGCCAACATCGGTGTGATGGTTCCGTCGGTGTTCAGTTCCACCACGGTTTCCTGGACGTTCTTGAAGGTCGGCACGCGCAGAGCGTTTGCAGCAACTTCGTAGTAGTTCCAGCTGGCTGGTTCCTGTGGCGACACGATGGTCAGTGTCGTCTTGGTTTCCCCTGAAGCTGCTTCAGGTGCCGTTGTTTCCTCAGTTGCGGAATCATCGGCTGATTCACTTGCGTCGTCGCTACCTCCGCACGCTGCTACAGCGAGTGCTGCAACAAGTGCGAAAGCAATACCGCGACGTCGCCCCGATGTACGGGCTTTTCGGTTTGGTTTCATGTTCCCCCCTTTGAAAGGACTCGTTCGTAACTGTATAGTATTTAGCTTGACCGTTACAAATGTCACTTCGACAACATGTGAGGGCAGGCACAAGCACGGTGAGTAGGAATGGCCGCATGGTCCAACGACCACAATGTGAGTAGGGAGGACTTCTCATGGCAAGCAAGGGCAATCTGTTCGATTTGACGGGACACACCGCATTGGTCACTGGTGGTGGCTACGGACTCGGCCGAGGTTTGGTACATGGGCTTGCTGCCCACGGTGCGACGGTGATCGGCGTTGCGCGAAGCGAGGCAGCACTGCGCGAGACGTTCTCGAGCCTCGGCGCACCGCACCGCTACATCGTTGGTGACCTGACCTCCGACTCGTTGTACGAGGAACTCGACAAGATGCCCGAACACGTCGACATCCTCGTCAACAATGCCGGCGGAGATCCATTCTCCAAGCCGTGGGGTCAGCAATCAACCCAGGAGTGGCGTGATACCTACGAAATCAATGTCATCGCGTCAGAGCGCTTGTGCCGTTTGTTCATTCCGAAGATGGCTGCCAAGAAGTGGGGTCGCATCATCAACATCGCGTCGATCTATGGCACGCTCGGTCAGGACCCGAACAACACCGGCAAGAACGCCGGAGCCGGTGCGTACACGGCCGCCAAGCACGGCTTGATTGGTCTCACCAATTATCTCGCTTGTCAGATTGGTCGGACGGGTGTCACGATCAACAATCTCAGCCCAGGAATGATCACCTGGATGGAAACACCCGATGGCGAGCCAGAACTGTGGAAGCACCTGGCATCGCAAACACCCGTTGGTCGCAATAGCCAGCCTGAGGACTATGTGACCGCCACCGTGTTCTTGGCGTCGGAGGGTTCTTCGTTCGTCCACGGCACGAATCTGATCGTTGACGGTGGTTGGAGCGTTTGGTGACATCGTCCCCTCGTGAGGCCAGCGGGAAGCTGGCCGGTCGCGTCGCACTGGTGACCGGCGCCTCGTGGGGAATCGGGGCAGCCGTTGCCAAGTTGTTCGCCCGTGAAGGTGCATCCGTCGTGGTGAATACCTATCCGGACGACAAGATGAGCAAACTTGCCGACGACGTGGTTGCGTCGATTCGGGCAGAGGGTGGTTCGGCAGTGAAGGTTCCCGCGGACATTTCGTCCGAAGAACAGGTCGCCGAGATGGTTGCAGCGGCACACCGAGAATTCGGCGATGTCGACATTCTGGTGACGAATGCGGCCTACGGCGTGCGCGTGCCATGGCACGAGATCACCTCGAAGCAATGGGACTACACGCAAGCTGTCAACGTTCGCGGGGCATTTCTCTGCGCAAAGGCGTGCTACCCCGGGATGCTTCGCCGCAAGAGTGGAAACATCATCACGGTGACCAGCGTGACGGTGGAGCTCGGAATGGCCGGGTTGCTCGACTATGTGAGCTCCAAGGCTGCACTCATCGGTTTCACGCGCGCCCTCGCTCGTGAGGTGGGCAAGGATGGCATCAGAGTCAACTCCGTCATGCCTGGAGCGATTCGTACCGAGCAGGAAGTAGCCCTTGGGTTCGACGAAGAAGAGTTGAAGGTACTGTCCGCCGAACGCCAATGCCTGCCCCGCCGCGGATTTGCCGATGACCTTGCCGGAACGTTCCTCTATCTGGCATCCGACGACAGCAGCTTCGTATCGGGTCAGGTCATCAACGTCGACGGTGGCTGGATCCACTACTGAGCCGCTTGACGACGGCAAGGTGAATCGCACGATGAGAGTCGCGTTGATTCATGTGATGCAGGAGACCGACACGTTCAATCCGGTCCCCACGATGCTGGACGGTTTTCGCAATGTGGCACTGCTGGAGGGCAGGAGTGTCCTCGAACGAGTGGATCCCGCTGGGCCAATTGCCGGCTGTCTCGACGCCGTGCGGACGAGCGGCAAGAACGTTGAAATCGTTCCGATTGTTCGCGCTGATGCTCAGTCGGGTGGGCGACTCAGCGCCGACACCCTCGCCGCGCTATCGAACATCATCACCCGTGGGCTGCGCGAGGCGGGCAGGTGCGACGGAGTCATCGTGTTCTTGCACGGTGCCGCGTCGGCGGCTGGTGTTGACGATGTTGAAGGAGAACTGCTTGCCGTCATTCGCAAGGAGATTGGATCAGTTACACCATTGGCATTGATGCTCGACCACCATGCGAACGTCACCAACAAGATGATGTCGAACACGAATGTCTTGATGGCGTTTCGAACGCAGCCGCACGACCCGTTCGAAACGGGTCGTGACCTCACCAAGATTGCGATTCAAATGTTTTCGGGTGAGGTTGAACCAACGATGGCGTGGCGGAAGCTCCCGATGATCACGCATCAGGAGCAGTTCCTCACGGCGAGCGGCCCGATGAAGGAATGGTTCGATCATGCACGGCGGCTTGAGTCGGAGGGAAGAGTGCTCACCGTTTCGCTGTTTCCCATGCAGCCATGGCTCGATGTGGAAGAAGCCGGGTGGTCCATCGTCGTGGTGACCGACGGCGATGCCGGCGCTGCAGAGCAACTGGCCGACGAGCTGGCCGATCACGCATGGTCGATGCGTGAGCGATTCATGAAGCTGGACAATCTCGAAGTAGGTCGCGCAATTGCGTATGCCGATGATGCGGCACGGGGAGTGGTTCTCCTCAGTGACACGGGGGATTCGGTGTTGGGTGGCTCCACCGGTGACAGCACGGTGATTCTTCGCGAGTTGCTCTCCACCGATTTGCGGCATCGCGCGTTGGTTCCGCTGACCGACCCAACCGTGGCTCGGAGTCTCGCATCGGCCGAAGTCGGGTCCACGGTGACGATCGAGCTCGGCGGCTGGGCAAACTCGTTTTACCAACCCGTGAAGGTAACTGCGGTACTTCGAGCAAAACGCTCCGGCGCCGTGACGCTTCAGGGTCTTCCGCAGGGTTCGGTCGACATGGGTGATGCCGTGATTCTCGAAGCAGGGCGGGTGACGTTGCTCGTTACCGAAACATCTGGAGTCGGCGGAATTCACCCAGGCGTCTATCGCCATCTCGGCGTGGAGCCCGCCGACTACAAGATGATCGTGATGAAGACGGCTTCCAACTTTCAGTACATGCGTGAAATCACCACTGAATTCGTGCGTGTTGCAACGCCCGGACCAACGCAATCGGACGTTCATTCGTTGCCCTGGACCAGAATTCCGCGGCCGATGTACCCGTTGGATGCAATGGAAGACTGGCGGACATGACCTCCCCACACGGAACCCCCGTCTCGCTTCGCACACGTCACTGGTATGACGGTTCCAGTCGAGACAACTACATCCATCGAAGTTGGATGAAGCGCGGACTCCCCGACGATGCGTTCTCGGGAAAGCCGATGATCGGAATCTGCAACTCTGCGTCCGACCTGACTCCCTGCAACCAACACCTCGACGAACTTGCCGAGTTCGTGAAGCGCGGTGTGTGGGAGGCCGGTGGAGTGCCGTTGGAGTTCCCCGTCACTTCCTTGGGTGAAACCCAGATCCAGCCAACGGCTGCGTTGCTTCGCAACCTGATGGCGATGGATGTCGAGGAGTCGATTCGGTGCAATCCCCTCGACGGAGTGGTGCTGCTCTCGGGATGCGACAAGACGACACCTGCGATGTTGATGGGTGCTGCATCGGTTGACCTGCCCACGATCATGCTCACGGGTGGTCCGATGTTGACGGGTCGGCATCGAGGTGCGCCGCTTGGATCCGCAACGGACATGTGGCGAATGAGCGAAGAGGTGCGAGCGGGAACGATGAGTGCCGAGGAGTTCGTCGCCACTGAATCATCGATGACACGCAGTGCCGGACACTGCAATCCGATGGGCACTGCGTCCACGATGGCATCAATGGCTGAGGTACTGGGCATGACATTGCCGCAAAGCGCGGCGATTCCTGCGCCGGATACCCGCCGCAAGCAACTTGCTCACCTGACTGGTCGAAGAATCGTTCAGATGGTGCACGAAGACCTGCGACCAAGCAAGGTGATGACACGCCACGCGTTCGAGAATGCCGTGAAGGTGCTGTCTGCCATCGGCGGATCCACCAATGCCGTGATTCACTTGTTGGCGATTGCGGGACGGGTGGGTGTGCCGCTGACGTTGGATGACATCGACCGAATCGGATCGCGTCTTCCGCTCCTCGTCGACATCATGCCTGCAGGAAGTCGATTGATGGAGGATTTCTTCGAAGCCGGTGGAATTCCGGCGCTCATGGCCGAACTTTCCTCGATCCTGGAGGGTGACGCACTTGCAGTGACGGGTCGTCCGATTCGTGAATCATGGCAGGGTCGAACGAACAGTGATCCAACGATGATCCGATCACTGAACGATCCGATCACTGCCGAGGCCGGAATCGCCGTGTTGCGGGGCAATCTGTGTCCGCAAGGTGCGGTAGTGAAGCCATCTGCAGCCTCTCCCGAGCTCCTCGTGCACACGGGGCCAGCCCTGGTATTCGATTCCATCGAGGACTTCAAAGCCCGGGTCGACGACCCGATGCTCGATGTCACCGCCGAAACGGTGTTGGTGTTGCGCGGGTGTGGTCCACGTGGTTACCCGGGAATGCCCGAGGTCGGCAACATGCCACTGCCCGAGAAGATGCTGAAGGCAGGTGTGCGTGACATGGTGCGCATCAGCGATGCACGTATGAGTGGTACCGCATTCGGCACCACCGTGCTGCATGTTGCACCCGAGTCAACGCTCGGTGGACCGCTCGCCCTTGTTGAGACGGGAGACCGCATCACGCTCGATGTTCCGTCACGCACGCTCACCTTGCACGTATCGGATGAAGAGCTGGAACTTCGCCGCACGAAGTGGCGCGCACCCGAACCGGTTGCCACCAGGGGATGGTCACGTTTGTACATCGACCACGTGATGCAGGCCGACACGGGTTGCGATCTCGATTTCCTCGTGGGCTCGAGTGGCTCGCAGGTCACTCGCGAAAGCCACTAACCGGATCACCGGTTACATACTGGCGAGTGCCGACTCCGTGATTTCCAAGGTGCGGTCGATCAGTCGGTCATCGTGGGCCACCGACACGAAGAAGAGTCCACGACTGGTTGGTCGCACTCCGCGATCCTGCAGTGCGTCGAGGAACTTCATCAGCCTGGGTTGGTCCGAATTCTTGGCGAAATGCTCGCGGTTTTGCATCGGCTCTTGTGCACCGAAACGCACTTGGAAGAGCGAGCCCGCAACGTAATCGACGGCAAGTCCCTTGCTGTTGCCAACCTTGCGCAAGCCTTCGACGAGTCTGACCGTGTTCCTCTGCAAGGACGGGTATGGGTTCTCTTCGACGAGGATCTTCATGGTTTCCACCGCTGCTGCGACGGAGAGATATCCCGAATTGTAGGTGCCCGAGTGGTTGACCTCACCTCGACCAACTCCTGCCATCAGTTCACGTGATGTCCCGATGGCCGCCATGGGGTAGCCCGATGCAATCGCCTTGGCATACAACGTGATGTCGCCGGTGATGCCAAGATGACCTTGCGCACCTTGAAGACCGACTCGGAAACCGGTGATCACCTCGTCGATGACCAGGACGGCACCATGCTGCTTGCACAACGCCTTCACTGCCTCGATGTATCCGGGCTGCGCCGCGATCACGCCGGTGTTGCACATGATCGGCTCCATGATCACGCAAGCGATCTGGTGTGCGGCAAACACCTGCTCTACGAGCGAGACATCGTTCCATTCGCACATCACGATCTCACTCGCGGCCGCCACCGACTGCCCTGGTCCAACGGGGGGTGTGCCGAACGGTGTCGGTGCGGCACCTGGACCAACGAGTAGTGGATCAATCCAGCCGTGGTAGTGGCCGGTAAAACGGAGAACCTTCGAGCGACCAGTGACTGCTTTTGCAATGCGCACTGCGAGGAGGTCCATGTCGGAGCCGGCCAGACCGATTCGAATGTTCTCGATCCACGGCACTGCTCCGATGAGGCGTTCGGCAAACTCCGCTTCGAGTTCGTGCTGACCAGCAAAACATTGTCCCGACTGCAAGGCCTGTTGCACTGCGGCGAGCACACGCGGATGATTGTGACCGAGAATCGTCGGTCCCATACCCGCTGCGTAATCGATGTATTCATTGCCATCGATGTCCCAAATCATCGCACCATGAGCACGAGTAAAGGTGAGCGGTACGGGTCGACTCATGAGTCGCACGTTCGAATTCACACCGCCTGCGATGACACGCGAGCGCCTTTCATGAGCGGCGATGCTCTTGGTGTAGCGCTGTGACGTGCTCTCGGCATTCGACGACAAGATGGTGCTCCTTTCGGCAACAACGACATTGCCGATATCTCAAACTCTATAATGTTTGAGTAAGGCTCGTCAATCCGGTGAAGCCACCCTCAGGTTGCTGCGAGCGCCAGTCATGGACTCGGGCGTAGTGCCCCAACCGTTACTGTTGCGCGGTGACTGCAGCCGACATTTCAGGGTTCGCAGCCGCCGGGTTGGGAACGGTCTTCATTTGGCCGCAAGTGATTCGGGTGTATGCGCGAAAGAGCGTCGAGGGTGTCTCTGGGGCCGCGCAGCTGATCTCGCTGGCGGGGACGATGATGTGGCTTGCTTACGGCTTTGTGATCGACAGCGTGCCGATGGTGGTGGCGAATGCCAATATCGAGATTGCGCTGATTGCGATTGCAGCGATGATGGTGCGCAAGGGCGCGATGTCGCTTTGGAAGCCCATCGTCATCGTTGTTGCATCCGTCGCATACTGCCTCGTGGTTGGGCAAATCGCCCCGACCCTGGTGGGATTGACGGGTGTCATCATTGGTACGCCATCGATCCTTCCGCAAGTGTGGCGGGCCATTCGCACCGAACGTCTCTACGGAGTGTCGGCGAGCACCAACCTGCTCCTTGTGTCGATGGGCTGTGCGTGGGGCATTCACGGCTACCTGATCGACGATCCGGTGGTCGCATATCCGAATCTCATCCTGATTCCCAGTGCGTCGTACATAGCGTGGCGTGCTTGGCAGTCGCATCGCGTGCCGAGTATGCACTCGGTCGCGTAACCGTTAACGAAGAGTGATCGAACTGGTCACCGTGCCTGCACGTTGGTGCGAGGCGCGCAACATGAGCTCAGTGCCGCTCGGAGCGCGCACCAGCCAGGTGTGAAGGTGACGGTCCGGGGTGCCATCGGACATCGCCCCACCATCGAGGAGGTACTTGGAGCGTCCATCGAGTTGGCCGATGCGCACACGGGCTTCGCCCTCCACGAGATCAATCGTCTTGCCGGCAGCTGCGCCCGAGAGCGAGATTTCAACGACTGCGGGGAGCACGATCTTCTTGCGTCGAGCGTGTTGCGTTATGTCGGTGGGTAGCCAGCCGGTGTTCGCTACACCGAGACGCACTCGCCACACGTCACCTCCAAGTGGTGTGGCATCAGCCAACTTGATTTCCAAACGCGGTGATGCCATGGCTTGGTAGATCGCCACCTCGGTATGCGCTGCAACTTCGGCCTTGAGGAGCGATGATGGAGCGTTGGTCCACGTGTGGAATGCATCGACACCTCCAAGTTCCACCGTGCCGAGTTGTGGATGCTCGAATGGGTACCAGGCAACGTACGAACCAGGAGCATGTTGATCGCTCCATGTACATACGGCCAGATCTTGTGCCGGGGTTGGGCCCACGTACCACACGTCCGTTGGTGAATGCTCGCCAGTTGCGCGATAGATCGCGTCCCAGAATTCCGTCGTCCATGAGTACACGCCCAAGTGGTCGTACGCCCAGTCGTCGCCGGCTCCACCCATCACCCGCGACTTGTCCCAGGTGAGATCTTCGTACACGGAATGCACCGGATATGTGGTCAGCGGGGTGGAGTGCTCACCGAATTTCTTGAAGATGAACACGTCCTCTGGCGGAAGCTGGGAGTCGGGGAGGTTGCTGCTGGGTCGAAGCATGAATCCACCTGCGGTGTGGAACGCGTTGTACCCACAGACGTTCGGTCGTGCCTTCACCGCGCGCACGAGTGCATGGACCTCGGGTTCGCTCATCGGGTGATCGCCCGACCCCAGGACATCCACACCCCAGCCGGCAGGGAAGTTGCGATTGAGGTCGAGGCCCGCTGGGTCGCGAGGTTGGTCGATGGTGAAGCCGTCGAAATTCTCGATGAGACCCTCGGCAAGCAGACGGTATCGCTGCACTCCGGCGGGAGCCCCGAGCGGTCCGACGGGAATCATCACTCGTGGCTCTTGTGGATGTTGCATCCAGCCGCCGTCCACATCGGCAATTCGCATGGTGAGAATGCGTCCATCACCGTCGATGTCCTGTGGATGCAAGCCGGGCCAACGATGACCATCCGACCACGGCCATGCACGCACGCTTGATCGGTGGAACAGCGGACGATCGCGAAGAGCGTCTTCTACGCCGTCGGGGTTCACACGTGGAGCGACATAGAACGTGCGCGTTCGTAACGCTTCCACCACGGTGGCATCGCCGGCAACGAACTTGTTGACCAGATCATGGATGATGTACAACGCCGCCACTCCACCAGTGACCTCGACTGCATGAATGTTGGCATCTATCCAATGGGCAGGCTTGGTGTGGTGTTCGCCATGTCGTGTGTCGGTGATGGTGGCAACGAGCAGGTCACGCCCCTGATGCGACGTGCCGTAACTCTCCACGGTGAGCAGTGTTGGGTGTGCCGCCGCGAGGCTGCGAAGCCATGCCGTCATTTCGTCATAGCGCAGGAATCGATTGAAATCGTAGGTCATGTGCCGAGGCTAGACCTCTCCTGGTGATTGGCGCCAAGTGGATGGCGAACGTCGGTTACATACGGCTCAAGAGTTCGGAGATTGCGGATGCCGCACCTACCGCCACCGAGAGCTTCCACCACAGACTTCGGTCGAGTTTGTTGAACCGTTCCATCATCTCGTTGCG
>JBBANV010000006.1:0-11110 GCA_040401775.1 Ilumatobacteraceae bacterium | reverse complement strand
GCTTCCACCACAGACTTCGGTCGAGTTTGTTGAACCGTTCCATCATCTCGTTGCGCAGATCGGCGATGTCCTGCTTGAGTTCGGCTCGTACGTTGGCGATGTCTTGTTTGAGTTCGGCTCGCACGTTGGCAATGTCTTGCTTGAGTTCGCGCTTTACATCGGCGAGCTCCAGACGCAGATCGGCGATGTCTTGTTTGAGTTCGAGTTTCGTTGCGGTGATTTCCTCTCGCAACTCGCCACGAGTAACGGCAAGTTCGTAGCGGACGAACCCGCGTGACGCAGGTTTGTCGAAGTCGTCGGGATCGAGTGGTGATGTCATCGGTGGAAGTTCGTCCGTCATGGTGGGCATCGTCTCTCGCTTTCTGGTGGTTGTCAAGACATCCGTCACTTTCATGTGTGCACGATGCCCGACTACTCGCTGGAAAAAGTAGGTTGGACTCATGTCGTCAGTTCGGGCTCGAATGCTCGCCTCGCTGATGTCAGCCATCTTCGTGTGGACGGTGCTCGGCGCTGGACACCCACAGGTAGTTGCTGCTTCAGTGACGTGTGCCAAAGGAGGCGTCTGCCAGTTGGGAGACACCGGTCCGGGTGGCGGCATCGTGTTTTATGTAGCGCCGACCGTCCAATGGTGGGGCCAGTATCTCGAAGCATCCACGAAGCCGGATCAAACCAGAGGCGCCTGGGATCAGGTGGTACTTCATGCCGGCAAGGATGCAAAGAGCCAGCGAATCTTGGGGAAGTTGATTGGAGCTGGAGCCAAGAACACCGAGCAACTCGTGGCGAGTAGCAACGTTTGGGCGCTACGCCAGTTTGCCAACAGTTGGCGAGTGGCTGATGGTATTCGATTTCACATTCCGTCGAAAGATGAACTCGATGCGTTGTACAACTTCATCGCGACTACCAGGACGCCACTTTCCAACACATTCACGCTCGGAGTGAACGGTCAGCCGTTTTGGTCCTCATCCGAGGCTTCCGACACATTTGCGTGGTATCAGTTGTTTCAGGATGGCACACAGTTCACCGATGCAAACGGCATCATTCGTGGATTGTCCGGAAACAAAGCCAGTGGCTTCAGCAATGTTCATACCGGTTCGAACTTTGCGTCGCTGCCGATTCAGTTCGCATGGGTTCGTGCATTCGCGCAGCGCGGAGCGACGCTTCCCGTACGCCCGGAAGCTCCGCAAATCCCACCCGGTGGACGTACTTCTGCTGCCTGTGCTGCGGGCATCGCGTGTTCGGTCGGCGACATAGGACCGGGCGGTGGACTCGTGTTTTATGACGCAGGTTCGAAGCAGCCGTGGGGTCGCTGGTTGGAAGCTGCTCCAGCGGTATGCGAGGGAGTCGGCAAGGTGTGGCGGAATGCCGCTGCAGACAAGAAAGGTACGCAGCAGCTCCCGTTGCTCTATCCCAAATGGTCGACGGCTGCTCGGCAGCGCGTGAAGTCAAAAGCACTCGGAATGGGCTCGCAGAACACCACGAGGATCGTCAAACAACATGCCGCCCTGCCACCTGCTGCACGTGAGGTAACCGCGGCTGGGTATGCGGACGCGTTGACTTGCAGTGGTAAGGACGACTGGTTTCTGCCGAGCAAGGATGAACTCGACACGCTCTACAACGTGCTCGCACTCACCGACCACGATCTCACCGGAACGAATGCGTTCGGCTTCGATCGAGGTTTTTATTGGACCTCCTCGGAGTACAACAACGAAACTGCGTGGACTCAATACTGGATCGACGGCCAGCAGTTCGATCGAGAGAAGTGGTTGAGTGCCAACGAAGTACGACGTAGGGGTGGCACGGAGGATCCACGACCGTTTCGAGTGCGCCCAATTCGAGCCTTCGGCTGACGGGATGTACGCTCGCTCGTAGGAAGCGCATGCCCCACACACCGGTGTTTCATCACATGACGGGTGAGTGGCGAGCTCGGTGGCGCGGTCGCATTCATGGTGGTGCGGTGCTCGTTGCGTTGCCTGCCGGAGTGGTGTTGACACTGCTGGCGTCTGGACCACTTGCAACTACGGCAACGGCGATCTATTCCATGTCGCTCGTTGCACTGTTTGGAACGTCCGCTGCGTATCACCTGTTTGCTCGTAGTCAACGAGTGCAACACGTGATGCAACGTGCAGATCACTGCATGGTGTACGTGTTGATTGCTGGCACCTACACGCCGGTGTGCCTCCTTGCGTTGCCGCGCACGATGGGAATCACATTGCTTTCGGTCGTGTGGGGGATTGCAGTGGTTGGCATGGTGCTGAAAGCCATGTGGCGGGCGCGGAAATTCGCAACGTCGCTGTACATCGTGCTCGGGTGGATCGTTCTTGCGGTTGTTCCGTGGGTGTATCAACATGCAGGTGCAACCGCCCTCTCGCTCTACGCCGTGGGCGGGGTGGTATTTACTTCTGGTGCCGTGATGTTCCTGCGCCGATATCCACGCTTGCGCCCCGAAGTATTCGGGTTTCATGAGGTGTGGCACGTGATGACCGTCGCGGCCGTAGTGCTGCAGTTCACCGCAACCGCACTGCTGCTGCGTCGCTGACGCAACTAGCCTGAACGCTTCACGGGTCGCTAGCTCAGTTGGTAGAGCAACGGACTTTTAATCCGCAGGTCCCGGGTTCGAGCCCCGGGCGACCCACGTGTCAACACAGTTGGAACAGATCGATTTGTCCGTTTCTGGCATGACGTGTGGGGCGTGCGCAACCAAGATCGAAAAGACGCTCAATCAAATTGAGGGTGTCACCGCCACGGTGAACTTTGCGACGGAATCCGCACGAGTCACCATGAGTGATTCGGTCTCTGCCCAGCAGGTGATTGCTCAGGTGGAGAAGGCGGGTTACGGGGCACGACTGCTGGAAGACACCACGCCAGACATGCTCGACAAAGAAACCATGGAGCGCGTAGCCATGTTGCGAGCACGCCTCACGGTGTCGTTGATTGCAGGCCTCCCGGTGGTGGCTCTTTCGATGGTTCCCGTGCTGCAGTTCGATGGGTGGAAGTGGTGGGCGTTGGTGTTGTCATTGCCGGTGGTGGTGTGGTCGGCGGCTCCATTCCACAAGGCGGCAGCCATGAATGCCCGTCATCGAGCCACCACCATGGACACACTCATCTCGCTGGGAATCGTTGCAGCGATGGGTTGGTCGGTGTGGGCGATGGTGTGGGGAAATGCAGCCGATCATCAGGGCATGGACATGTCGTCGATGGATGTCGACCACATATATATGGAAGTCGCCGTCGCAGTGACCATCTTCTTGCTGGCCGGCCGCTATTTCGAAGCCCGTGCCAAGCGTCGTGCGGGCGATGCGCTGCGCTCCCTCCTCGCACTTGGCGCCAGGAATGCCACGGTATTGCGCAACGGTGAAGAACTGGTGATCCCCGCGGCAGAGGTGCAGGTGGGTGACCTGCTCGTGGTGAGGCCGGGCGAAATCATCGCTGCCGACGGTGTGGTGCGAGAGGGTGCCTCATCAGTGGATGTTTCGATGCTCACCGGAGAGAGCGTCCCGGTGGATGTCACCGTCGGTGCCAATGTCACGGGGACGACGGTGAACATCACCGGTCGATTGGTCGTGCAGGCGACTCGTATCGGGGCGGATTCCACGTTCGCGCAGATGACACGTCTGGTGCGCGATGCTCAGGCCACGAAGGCACCGGTGCAGAAACTCGCCGATCGTGTGAGCAGCGTGTTCGTCCCAACCGTGATTGCAATCTCGCTCGGCACGTTTTGTGCATGGTGGTTCTTTGGCGGTGATCTCCCTCAGGCATTTACCGCAGCCGTGGCAGTGCTCATCATTGCGTGCCCTTGTGCGCTCGGTCTTGCAACTCCGACAGCCCTCATGGTGGGAAGTGGACGTGCAGCACAGATGGGCATCGTCATCAAGGGTGCGGACGTACTGCAGGGCACCCGACGTGTCGACACCGTGGTGTTCGACAAGACCGGGACGGTTACCACGGGTCAGATGCAGCTGGTGGATGTCGTGAGCGCCGCGGATACCTCGCGCTCGGAGATCCTGATGACCGCAGGCGCACTCGAGCATGCAAGCGAGCATCCGGTGGCAAAAGCAATCGCTTCGGCAGCTCGAGCAGAAACCGGCGTACTACGGGCGGTCGAGAACTTCGAGAACCTGCCCGGCATGGGAACCGCTGGATTGGTGGAAGGTGTGAGTGTGTTGGTGGGCAACGACACGCTGATGCGCCGCAAGTTGGTGCTCATACCTGCCGCAATGAATGATGCATTGGTGGCCGCCCGCGACAACGGGAATATCGGTGTGCTTGTTGCGGTGAACGGAGCAGTCAAGGGCGTATGCATCGTGGCTGATCGACCGAAGGCGAACAGTGCCGCCGCAATCGCATCGCTGCGTGATCTCGGGTTGCGACCAATCCTGCTCACTGGTGACAGCCGTGCCACCGCGTTGGCCGTCGCAAAGCAGGTCGGAATCGATGCCGATGAACAGCACGTCATCGCCGGAGTACTTCCTGAAGAGAAGGTTCGTGTGGTCGCCGACCTACAGGAGCGTGGTTATGCAGTTGCGATGGTTGGTGACGGAGTCAATGATGCTGCGGCGCTCGCACAAGCCAACGTTGGTATTGCCATGGGAACCGGCACGGATGTGGCGATGAACGCGAGCGACCTCACCATCGTGAGTGGCGACCTGCGCTTGGTTCCTGATGCCATCTTGTTGTCGCGAGCCACACTTCGAACCATCAGCGCCAATGTGTTCTGGGCGTTCGTGTACAACGCGGCAGCGATACCGATCGCGGCACTCGGTCTCCTGAATCCGATGTGGGCCGGCCTGGCGATGGCGTTTTCCAGCGTGTTCGTGGTAACCAACAGCCTTCGACTGCGCACCACGAAGCTCACGCCACACACTGCGTTCGTACACGCAACTCGTTGATTGCATCGTTGCTCCAACCAAGGACGGTTCGTCGTGTAACTCCTCGCTTGGCGGCGTACTGAGTGGTCGCTCCGGCACCAACCGCTGCGCAGAGTTCGAGCGATTTTTCCGACACGCCACACTCACGAGCCTGACGAAGGAGATAGGCGAGTTCGATGTCCGATGTCGATCCACCGTTACGAGATCCATACGGATCATCGAACGTCATCAAGTCGGCGCTGCGATGATTGAGCAGTATGTCGCTGTCAGGCACCAGTGGGGAGTGCTGAGGCCGCCTTCGTTCGGCACGTACGAAGGCAAAGTACTCGATGTCACGCACGATGTTGACTGCAATCTTGGCCGGTCTCCGAGCGATTGGGTAGGTGCGGATGATCTCCCACGCATGCGACAACGCCATTCCGAGTGCATCGTCGTAGCCGATGCTGCGGTTGCGTCCGCGTCGGCGGGCAATCGAAAGAATTGGTGGGATGACACGCTGAAGCACGATTCGTGCGGCAAGTTCGTCGACTGCGGCTCGTTTCACCAGCTCGGCAAGTACGGCATCGGCAACGGGATCGACATTCCTCCCACGAAAACCGGCTGCAGTCAGTAATTCGTCGAGAGAATGGAAGCTTGTCGAGGAGATGCCCCACGAGTTGACTTTTCGAAGCGCACGCGGCGAGTGTTTCAGTCGCTGCCACTCGTCATCGAGTCGGGTGATGGGATTGGAGCGTGATGTTCGTGAAGTTTGGCGTGAAGTGGTCATGCCACCACAGCGTGAGGACGCGCCTCACCGCTACTCTCACCGCGACATCCGTCGTCGCATTTGGCCAGGTGGAATCGGCAATACTGAGACCATGCGCATCACCCTTCCGTCAGGAACCCCCGCAGAAATCGACACGTCCGTGGCCTCACCGTCCATGGGGCTGGTCATTGCCCCCGACATTTTCTCGTTGCGACCATTGTTCGACGACATGGTGGCCCGACTCGCTCGCGAGTGGAACATGGCGGTGTGCGCCGTAGAGCCGTTTCCGGGCCGCAGCCTCGGTGCCGACATCCAACCGCGGTTTGCCGCAGTGCCCTCGTTGGATGATGCGGCTCATCTGCGCGACTTGCACGAGGCAGCGGATGCACTCGGCACGGAACGCGTTGGGCTGATGGGCTTTTGTATGGGAGGAATGTATTGCTTCAAGTCGGCGGTGAGCCCGCGAATTGCCCGGATTGCAAGTTTCTATGGAATGATTCGGATCCCGACCGATTGGCAATCGTCAACGCAGGCAGAACCACTTGCGCTCCTGGCACGAGGCGAGGCCAAGAAAGTACTTGCAATCATTGGCGCAAAGGACCCGTACACACCACCTGCCGATGTGTCGGCACTTCGTTCGGCAGGCTGCAACGTCGTGGAGTATCCGGACGCAGAGCATGGATTCGCACACGATGCGATGCGCCCGTCGCATCGCGCAACGGATGCTGCGGATGCGTTCGCGCGTACACGCGACTGGTTGCTCGGCGCTACGACGAACGCGCAGTGAGCTTTTCGCGTTCCTTGATGCGGTAGCGACGATCGGACTGTTCCAGCCAGCCGAGGCGGATGAAGCTGGCGATGGCCTTGTTGACGCGCTCACGTGAGGCACCCACCATGCCAGCCAACTCTTCTTGCGTTACGGGGAGGACGAATTCGTCGCTGCCCTCCGAGAGTTCCAGGAGTCGCTTGGCGGTGCGTCCGGTGACATCAAGGAACACGCTGTCGGACAACACTTCATCCATGATGCGCAGTCGTGATGCCAACAACTTGGTGACGCCCCACAACATGCCCGGGTTGCCTTGCAATTCGTTTTTGACGGCCGCATAGGGAATCTGCAGAACACTGGAAGGCTCGAGGGCGCGAGCCAACGCACTTCTCGCACCGTCGTCGAGAAGTCCGAGTTCGCCGAACAGGTCTCCAGCCTCCATGAGCGCAAGCATGCTCTCGCGAGCATCGAGGGGTCGATTTCCGATCGCGATGGCAATTCGTCCGGAGAGCACCACGAACATTGCATCTGGCGCATCACCCTCGTTGAACAACACATCACCGCGTTGCAAGTTGCGCACTGATCCCGCCCCGGCAATCTTCTTCAGCGATTCGGGTGAGGTCGCAGCAAAGAATGCATTGTTGGCAAGAAGATCTTCGTGAGTCATGCGCATTACGGTACTACCCTGAAAGGCAATGCCGACGGGTGAATTACGCCGACCAGGCGATGTCATTTGGACCATCGTCGTGGCAGCCGGTGCAGGAACACGGTTCGGTGGCCCGAAACAGTTCGAAACGCTCGGTGATCGTCGCGTCATGGACTGGTCGGTGGCGGTTGCGCGTGAATCAAGCGACGGCGTAGTAGTGGTTCTTCCTCCCGAAGTTGCGGAAAAAGAGGGCGGAATCGCCGGTGGCGGCACGCGAAGCGAGTCGGTGCGTCGTGGTCTCGCCGCTGTACCGAAGAATGCAACGATCATCTGTGTGCACGATGCAGCGCGGCCATTCGCGAACGAGGACGACTTTGCACGAGTGATTGCCGCAGTTGCAGACGGCGCCGACGGTGCGGTGCCGGCAATTCCCGTAGCAGACACCATCAAAGTGGTCGACGACACCGGGCAAGTGATGCGTACCCCACCCCGAGGTTCGTTGCGTGCGGTGCAGACGCCGCAGGCCTTTCGTGCCGAAATACTGCGGCGAGCACATGCGTCGCTTGGTGAAGGAACCGACGATGCCGCGCTGGTGGAAGCCGAAGGCGGCAAAGTCGTGGTGGTGGATGGCGATGTATTGAATCGAAAGATCACTACTCGTGACGATCTCGAGTGGGCCCGCACACAACAGAGTGGTCAGTAATCGTGCGAGTCGGCCAAGGTTTCGACATCCATCGCTTCGCTGACGATGATCGGCCGTTGGTGCTGGCCGGTGTGCGCATCGCTGGCGAGCGTGGATTGCTCGGCCACAGTGATGCAGATGCAATTGCCCATGCCGTCAGTGACGCATTGTTGGGTGCGGCTGGTCTCGGCGACATTGGTCAGCACTTTCCCGATACCGACCCAGCGTGGAAGGGCGCCGACTCGATGGTGATCTTGCGCGAAGTGGTGTCCAAGGTGCACCAGGCCGGATGGAAGGTTGCCAACGTGGATGTGAACGTGATCTGTGAGCGTCCGAAGATTGCGCCACATCGCGTAATGATGGAGCAGAACTTGGTCGAAGTGGTCGGTGCACCCGTCAATGTGAAGGGTCGACGCGCAGAGGGACTCGGAAGTATCGGCCGCGTGGAGGGCATCGCTTGCATGGCGATTGCGCTGTTGATTCCATGAGTCGACCACCACGACGCGGCGCGCGCGGAGGCCGCAAGGGCGATATGAGGGGAGGCCCTCGCCGTGCACGGCCGACACGTCCATCCTCGAGCGATCGTTCGCTCGGTGGCGAACAGGTGGAAGGGCGTCAGGCGGTTCGCGAGTTGCTCATTGCATCACGACGTCGGGTTCGCGAGCTCCTGGTTGCCGATGAGAGTGAACGGAATCCCGTGATCGGTGAGATTCTCGATCTTGCACGTTCACAACGAGTGCCGGTTCGCGAGGTGTCACGCAGGGAAATCGACGATCAAGCACGTAGTGAGGCACCGCAGGGAGTGATTGCATTCGCGGAGCCGTTGGAAGAAACGTTGCTCGACGAAGTGCTGGCAGGCATCGATGGCACCGACAAGCTGTTTCTCGTTGCCATTGACGGCGTTACCGACCCAGGAAATCTCGGGGCAATCTTGCGGTCGTGCGAGGGGGCGGGTGTGGATGCCGTCATCCTGCCGCGACACCGAGCGGTTCACGTAACGCCGAGTGCGGCCAAGGCTGCTGCAGGTGCAATCGAGTACCTCACCATGTGCGTGGTTCCGGGATTACCCACGGCGATTCAACAGTTGCGCGATGCCAACGTTTGGGTCGTTGGTCTTGATGATGCAGCGGACAAGCCCGTGTTCGGATTGGGCGATCTTGCGACCGAACACATTTGTCTGGTGCTGGGTGCCGAGGGTCCCGGTTTGTCGCGTCTCGTGCGCGAACGATGTGATGTCATCGTGTCCATTCCGATGCGTGGTGCGTTGTCGTCGCTCAACGTGTCGGCTGCGGCTGCACTCGCCACCTACGAAGTGGTACGAGCCCGGCGCACGTAGTCGGTACGCGCGTAGCATTGATTTCCGTCGCATCGTGCGACTCGCCGGGGTAGCTCAGTGGCAGAGCAACCGCCTTGTAAGCGGTAGGTCGTGGGTTCAATCCCCACCCTCGGCTCAACTGCGACGAGATTCCAGGTGATTGGCCCCGTAGCCAACCATCAGGAGAAGAGCCCCCAACAGCACCAGTGTGGTGGTGATACCAAGTGGTGGTTCCCACGCTGGTGTCGAGAACATCGCGAAGAAGTTGTCGCCAATGATTCCCACCGAGTACCGGCGAAGAGCGGTGTAGCCCGCAATGGATTGCGCCAGCATCCATGCACCAATCACGGTGGTACGTGCAACGACGGACAGTCGGAGATGTCGTGCTGCCAGCAACGGCAGACCGACGAGGAGAGGCATGATGTGTCGGCCCTGCACTCCGTATCCGCGAAGAATTCGGTAGTAGTTGATGTCCGTCGCGAGGACGAGCAGTATCGACATCACCACGAGACTCGTCAGCGCGACTCGGGTCGCGGTAGTGGAGCTCGTCGCACCGAGGGAGATCAACCACATCGCCACCGCAATCAGCAGGACGAAGATCAGTCGTGGTATCGGAACCTCGAGTGATCCGAGATCACCGATGGCTTCGAGCAGCACACGGTACGCGTCACCGAATGCGTGAAAAATCTGTTCCTGCAACGGCACGTCCGGTGCCAAGTACTCGGCACGCCGTGGATCAACTGCAGGGTTGTAAACGAACAGATACCACCAAGTTGCAAAGATCAGCGTCGTTACGTGCAGTGCCGTCACCGTTCGATGTTGCTTGACCAAACGGACTGCGGTCCGCCAGGTTCCACTGGCAATCACACAAACGAAAATGACACTTGCGAAGTACACCATCCCGAGTGGGCGAGCAAGGATCAACACGACACCACTGATTGCATACGTGGAGATCTCCCAAGGGTCGCGCCGATCCGCACGCAGCATCCCGGGGGCGGTAATCCAGAGGGCGATGGCGCCGACGAGTTCCAATCCACTTGGATTCACCACAGATGCAAGGAAAATCACGGCCGGGGCGAGTGCGGAAAAGAGTGGCAGGAGGGAATCATTACGTCTCACCAGATTTACGACACAAAGAGCAATGATGAGAGCGGCTGCAAGGGCACTCCAGAGCCGTGCAGCGAACCACGAATCATTGCTTGCACCAGAGAGTGTGCCTAATCCGGGTATCAGATAAACGGCTGGCGTGTAGAGCCCCATTGCGGTGATCGGACGTTCGTCGGCGGTGGGTTGATCTTGTACACGCAGTCCGCATGCGGGTACCGAAGGTTGGCTGACGAAACACCGCTGAACCGTGTTGGCGCCGTCGAATTGCGGGTCGAGGTCGACGTATGTCGACCAGTGCGAGTACTCCATTCGACCGTTGAAGTGGGAGTCTTCGACCAGGCTGAGGATGCTGTCGGATGCGCCAACCAGTTGTCCATCGACTCGTGCGTCAATCGGTGACGTGAGCACGTTTGCATCGGACTTGAGCTGCAACGGGACCGTTCGACCATCGCTCAGAGCAGCAAAGATGGAATACTCGGCACCTCTGGTGTACTCGGTGACCCAAATGGAGAATCCTGCGATGGTCTCTGGGGGAAGCGACAGACTGGTGTTGACATCTTCGCGAAGCACGTTTGGTGCTGCGCGCTTGACGATTTCCCCATCACGCACGACGACGATCTCCTTGACGCCCGAATCCACGTCGTGGGCCCACCCGTCGATGGAGAGCACCCACCCGGGAAGTTCATCACCTGTTGGTTGGCCGCGAACAACCGCCGCTGCCTTGATGAAGTGCGACGCTTCGTCCGGTGCGGAGCCCAGTGGAGTGAGCTGTACCCATAATGACAAGAGGAGTACCGAGAGGAGTGCAGCGACGGCAAAGACGGTCCAAGTTCGGCGCGGGCTGCCTGTCACGTGGACATCGTAATGTTTGGCGTACCGGAACGTGATTGTGTGCGCATCCATGCGTACTGCAGTGCGATTAGTCTCGGGGTATGAGTCAAGAGCAGCGTCGTCCGCGTCCAACACCCGAGCCCCGAGCAGCCA
>JBBANV010000005.1:44572-46096 GCA_040401775.1 Ilumatobacteraceae bacterium | reverse complement strand
TTGCGCGCATCGGGCGCGTTCTTGTCCACACCCTTGGTGAGCGATGCGTCGATCAGACGAGGGTCGGAGAGTTGCGCGAACGTCGGCATCACCACGTTGCGTTCACGACAACGCGCGATGCTGTGTTCGAGAGCTTCAGCATTGACGACGGTGTCGGCGAGACCGAGTTGTTCCACCATGGCGGCGTCACGAAGGGATGCGGCTGAAGCGGTGGTCATCACCTTTACATTCTGTCAAACGTCTGGTGGCACGACTACCCTGAACGAACGCGGGCCGGCGTAGCCCAATGGCAGAGGCACGGCGCTTAGGACGCCGCCAGTGAGAGTTCGAGTCTCTCCGCCGGCACGAAAGTGATCGACGATGCGCCATAAGCCCACCCCCAACGCCTCCAGCGTGCACGAACTGTCCACCCCTGCCGTCGTGGTGGATATCGATGCCCTCGAGCACAACCTGTCGACGATGGCGGCCGTACTGCCCGGTGCACTCCTGCGGCCACACGTGAAGGCCCACAAGAGCACCGCACTCGCCGAAATGCAGCGCCGACACGGACATCGCCACTTCACATGTGCAACGGTGCGCGAGATGGTGGGCATGGCGCGTGCTGGTTTGGGCGACGATCTGTTGTTGGCCAACGAAGTCGTCGATGACGATCGCTTGCGCGAGTTGGCCTCGCTCCAGGACGTCGCAATGATCACCATCGCGGTGGACTCCGATGCCACCGTCGATGCAGCTGCTCGCGCAGGAATTCGCCACGTCCTCATCGACGTGAACATCGGCTTGCCGCGATGCGGATGCGCACCACATGACGCGGCACGATTGGCACAACGAGCGCGGGATCGCGGCATGGTGGTGCGCGGCGTGATGGGTTATGAAGGACATCTCATGGTGTCGGATGACCGCAATGCTCAACGACGCGACACGTTGGCAGCAATGGACGTACTGCGATTGGCAGCCAGCGAGGTCGGCGGCGAAATAGTTTCGGCTGGAGGCACCGGTAACCACGACGTGCATGCGGCCAACCGTGCCCACACCGGCGTCACCGAAGTGCAAGCTGGTTCGTACGCGCTGATGGACACGTACTACTCCACGCTCGGTTTGCCGTTTCGCCAAGCCGTCAGCATTCTCGGCACGGTGATTTCCACGCAAGATAAGTGGGTGGTTGCCGACGTGGGTTTGAAGAGCCTCGGCATGGACCACGGCAACCCGAGCATCGCGGGACACAAGGTGTGGTTTTGCTCGGACGAACACCTCACCTTTGCAACGGAGAAGCCCGCAGACGATTCCACTCGAGTGCCGCAACCCGTTGTTGGCTCGCGCGTTCGCGTGATTCCTGCGCACGTCGATCCCACCATGGCGATGCACGACTCCTTGTATTTAGTACGTGGTGACGACGTGCTCGACCGACTGCCCATCGATTTGCGCGGCTGGTAACTCCTCTTAATCGGCGCGCCCGGGTTGCCTCGGCGCGAACTATTCGGCGCGCAACCGTGCAGCCAGCGCGCGAAATGCCGCGCCGCGATGGCC
>JBBANV010000005.1:34827-44472 GCA_040401775.1 Ilumatobacteraceae bacterium | reverse complement strand
GCAACGGTTCGCGCACCCGAGACAGCTTCAGCCGGCGCTCCGCCGGGGTGCGGCACGAACACTGCGTCGTATCCAAAGCCGCGTTCGCCCCGTTCTGCTTGCGCAATGTGCCCCTCACACACTCCCTCAGCCCACAACTCCGAACCATCGGGATACGCGACGAGCGCAACGGTGCGAAATCTGGCCGTGCGTTGCGCGACTGCAACACCCTGCAATTCGTGCAACAGCTTGCGTCGATTGTCGGCGTACGTGGCATCGGGACCGGCGAATCGCGCGGTGTGCACGCCGGGAGCGCCACCGAGTGCATCGACTTCCAACCCCGTGTCGTCGGCAACCGCCGGCAAGCCGGTTGCATTGCAAATGGCTCGAGCCTTCAGTCGCGCGTTGCCCAACAATGTGTCGGCGTCCTCGACGATGTCGCCAACAGAGTCCGGACGTGGAAGAAGCTCCACAACACCGCGAAGCAGATCCTGGATTTCTGCAACCTTGTCGGGATTCGCCGACGCACAGACGAGTTGCTTCACACGCGCAGCGCCGTCCGCAACGGAAACGTCGTCACCCGCGCGATGCCGGTGGCACGGCGATGACCGAACGCTGCTGCTCGAACACGTTCGACAATCCCTGCTCGGCGAGCCCCAGCAACACATCGAGTTGTTCGCGTGAAAAGGCTTGACCCTCCGCGGTGCCTTGCACTTCGACGAACTTGGCTGGACCACCTGCGAGCGGTGCCAACATCACCACGTTCATGTCCACCTCGGCCGTGCTGTCTTCCACGTACGGCAAATCGATGATCGGGGTACCCGAATGAATTCCCACGCTCACCGCAGCGCACAACGAGTGCAACGGATTCTGCTTCAATGCCCCGCCTTGCATCAACCGCGTGACCGCATCGTGCAACGCAAGGTAGGCACCGCAAATGCTCGCGGTGCGCGTTCCACCGTCCGCCTGCAGCACGTCGCAGTCGAGCAGAATCTGTCGCTCGCCGAGCACCTTCATGTCGCATGCCGAGCGCAGCGATCGTCCGATGAGCCGCTGGATCTCCACCGTGCGACTCGATTGTTTGCCCTTGGCTGCTTCGCGGTCCACTCGTTCGGGTGACGACCCCGGCAGCATCGAATACTCGGCGGTGACCCATCCCTTGCCGGAGCCCTTCATCCAACGCGGGACGTCTTCATCCACCGATGCCGTGCACAACACGCGGGTGCGACCGAACGACACGAGCACGCTGCCGCTTGCCATCTCGGTGAAGTCGCGTTGAAACGAAATGGGTCGCAGTTCGTGTGGCTGTCGCCCGTCGGGACGACTGCCGTTGCCATTGTTTGTTTTGCTCATGATGACGCTCCTGACATCCATGGTGACACTTCGCCGAGTTCGGGACCAAGCAGACGCCGGCCGAGCGAGGCAAACCACTCCACGTCGCCCGAGGAAAAGAAACGTCGGGTTCCCACGACATCGGTTGGCGCTTCAATCCCCCGTGTCTCGAGCAGATCTCGCGCCGCAAATGCGGTTTCGTTCGCGCTGCTCACCAACACCACCCCGTCGCCCATCACCCGCTGGATCACCGGCGCAAGATACGGATAATGCGTGCAACCCAGGAGCAATGCATCCACGCCCGCATCCTTCAACGGAGCCAGCAGGCGATTCGCGAGCAATGTCACTTCGTCGCCGTCGGTCTGATCGCGCTCGACGAACTCCACGAAGCCAGGGCACGCCGCCGAAGTCAACTGCACCTCGGCGCCAGTGGCATCCACCGCAGCGTCATAGGCCTTGGAGGAAATGGTGCCCACCGTGCCGATGACCCCCACTTTGCCGTTGTGTGTCACGCGCACCAGTGCACGCGCGCCAGGTTCGATGACGCCGATAACGGGTACGGGCAGTGTCGCCGACAACACGTCGAGTGCCACCGAAGCTGCGGTGTTGCACGCGACCACGATCATCTTTGCGCCGTGATCGCGCACGAGACTTTCTGCAAGTTCCACCGCAAAGCCACGCACCTCATCGGCGGGTTTGTTGCCGTAGGGATATCGGCCCGTATCGCCGATGTACACGAGCGACTCGTTGGGCATCAAGTCGATCAACGATCGCATCACGGTGAGACCACCGAACCCGGAGTCGAATACACCGATCGGTGATTCGCGGTTCAACACCATGCGCTTCGTAGGCTATTGCGCGGTGCGGATGACGACGTTGATGGCGAGACGCGCACCGTGCTGACCGCAACATTCATGGCGCTCGCCGCTGCGTGTTTGCACGCCGGATGGAACCTTGCCGTCAAGCGAAACACCGACTCGGGTCTTGCATTGTGGGGACAGTTCTTCATCGCCATGTTCATCGCCGGTGGGGTGCTCATCGGATGGTGGCTGTTTTTCGACGGGCCGAGTTTCGCGTGGCAGTACACGTTGTTGTCGGGCATCACGCACCTCCCCTATTCGATGTTGCTCGTTCGTGCGTACAACACGGGCGACTTCTCCGTTTCGTACCCCATTGCACGCGGCGGCGGAGCCGTCGGCGCCGCGGTGCTCGGTGTGGTGCTCCTCGATGACGTGCTCTCGCCGTTGACCGTGGCGGGCATCGTGACCGCAGCGGTTGGCTTCTTCCTGTTGTCGCGTGGCTCACTGCGCCAGATGCGATTCGCGCTCGCAACGGCGGTGATCATCGGTATCTACACGGCTATCGATGCCACGGGTGTGCGTGAATCCGCGGATCCCGCCGCCTACGCCTTGAGCATCTTCGTCACCACCGGGATGACCGTGTCGGCATGGACCTTCATCACGCGTCGCAAGGAAGCACTCGTGGCGCTACGCATGCAGTGGAAACAGTTCAGCTTCGCGGCCATCGGGACGCTCGGTAGTTACTGTCTGGTGTTGTTGGCAATGCGGCGTGCGCCGGTTGGTTACGTAGCGGTGCTTCGCGAATCGAGCGTGCTCATCGCCGCATTCGCTGGATGGAAGTTGCTCGGCGAAGTCGATCATCGACGTCGCATCGGTGGCGCTGCCGTGGTGCTCGTTGGTTTGGTGGCACTCGTCGCCGGCGGCTGAGCGCCGACCACTTTAGAAGTAGATGACCTTTTCGGCGTTCGACGCCGCGGTATCGAGATCCACCGTGTAGGCGCCAGTCGACAAGTACTTCCAGCCGCCGTCGCACACGATGAAGACGATGTTCGCACTCTCGCCACGCTCCGCGAGCTCGTTGGCCACCTTCAACGCACCAGCCAATGATGCACCCGAGGAGATTCCAGCGAAGATTCCGCACTCCAGCACCAAGCGGCGCGTCATCTCGATGCTCTCGCGCGGTCGCACGATGCGCTTGCGGTCGAGGATGCTGCGACCCTTCCACAGCTCGAACACCGGCGGGATGTATCCCTCGTCCAAGTTGCGCAAACCTTCGACCAACTCACCGAGCGGAGGCTCCACTGCGACGATCTGAATGTCCTGGTTGTGTTCCTTCAGGTATCGCCCGACACCCATCAAGGTGCCACTCGTACCGAGCCCAGCGACGAAGTGGGTGATCTGCGGGCAGTCGCGCAAGATTTCTGGTCCCGTGGTTTCGTAGTGCGCACGTGGGTTGGCTTCGTTGCTGTACTGATGCAAGAAGCACCACTCCGGATGATCGGCTGCGAGCGCTTCCGCACGACGCACCGCACCGTTGGAACCTTCGGGTCCTGGCGTGAGAATGATTTCCGCACCGAACACTTCGAGCATTTGACGGCGCTCGATCGACACACTCTCGGGCATGAGGATGGTGATCGGGTTGCCGGTGATGCGTGCAATTGCCGCCAGCGCGATTCCCGTGTTGCCCGACGACGGTTCGAGAATTCGCTGACCCTTCACGAGTCGCCCGGTTGCATACGCGCGCTTGATCATCGCGTTGGCGATGCGGTCCTTCACCGAGCCGAAGGGATTCTGACTCTCGAGCTTGGCGAACAGACGCACATTCGCGCTCGGCGACAGCTGGCTCACCTCCACCAACGGTGTGTTGCCGATGAGTTCGAGCACGCTCGCGTGCGACCGCTCCGCAATGTTCACTGCGTTGATGTCGGCCATGTCGTGCTCCAGGGGGTGAACTGCGTTGATGACACTCCCGGCGGAAAGGGTGAAATCCCGATAGGAGTTGTCAACAATCTACCTGCGACGCCCAAGGGTGAGCGAGTCGGGCCGAGCGTCAGCAGTCACACGTACGAGACCGCGCCAGCGCCCTGAATGGCTCGCTGCGCCAGCGCCCCGAATGGCTTCCTGCGCCACTCTGCTGCCCTGGTTTAGGGACGCTTTTCGACCGCCGTCTCGCTGATTTCACCGGCAACAATGCGGTAATTGCGCAGCCGCGGAGGGTCGTATTTCAAACTCACGATGGCGTAGTTCCAGTTGGGGTCCGGTGCTTGGGCCACGTCGGTGGCACTCGGGTAGGCCTCGGTTTGGGTGTGGCTGTGCACCACCCCGATGACGCCAAGACCGCGATCGTCAGCCGACTGCTCGACTCGCATGTAGTCCTTCGGGTCGAGCGTGTAGATGATTGCCGAGGCGGCAGCGTTGCGACACGGATGGAACTCCACTGCTTCGTCGCTACCAGGCGCACCAACCAAGAGACCACACATCTCATGGGGCTTGCACGCGCGCGCGTGATCGGCGATTTGCCGTTCGATTGCATCGGTAATTACGAGGCGCTGCGAACTCATGATGTGGAACGCTACCTAGGCTCAACTCACCACAATGGCAACGAAAAATGACGACACCACCGTGCTGGCAAGCAATCGCCGCGCCAGACACGACTACACCATCCTCGACGTCGTCGAGGCTGGCATCGTGCTGCACGGCAGCGAGGTGAAGAGCGTTCGTGAGGGCCTCGTGCAGATTGCCGAGGCCTATGCACACGTGTCCCGTGGCGAAATGTGGTTGGAAAACATGCACATCTCTGCCTACAAATTCAGCCACGGCGTCGGCGCACACGAGCCTGTATACCCGCGGAAGTTGTTGCTCAACCGCAGCGAAATCCGCCGCCTCTCCGAACGCATGAACAAGGAACGGCTCACCCTCGTGCCCCTCGACGTCCACCTGCGTGGCGGTCGGGTGAAGGTGGATTTGGCCCTCGCCAAGGGCCGCAAGAAGGAAGATCGTCGCGCCGCAATCGCCGAGAAGGAATCCAAAATCGAGATGCGCCGTGCCCTTGGTCGCCAACGCCGCGGCAAACCCGAGTAGCCCCGTCGCAACGGTCGCGCGGGGGACGTACGTCACGTGACCGCACAACCGTGTTGCACGCGTGCGTACACTGATGACGTTACGCAAGTTCAACGGGGCTGACAGGTTTCGACGTCAGTGTCGCTGGTCGAGCGTGCGACCCGAGTTGCTCAGACTCGAAAAACGGGGCAACCATACAACTGCCAACAAGCAGTTCGCTCTCGCCGCCTAATTCATTAGGTGTCGGAGAGCACTCGTGAGCCGCAAGGTCGCACGGGGCCGATCCACCGCAGCCCGGCAACAGAAGCGGAGGATGACAGCGGGAAAGCACGCTGACGTCAGGAAAGACTGATGACATTTCGGAAAGACGGAACGCGACTTAGGTAACTAAGTAGTCGACCCGCCGACGGTGTTGCGACAGCACCACAGTGGGGATGGTCGTATCACGGGCGCTCAACGGCTGATGGACGGGGGTTCGATTCCCCCCAGCTCCACCATTTTCGGCGGCATGGGTCAACGCAACGCTCTTGCGAGATCTAGTGCGGATGAATCGTCGTTTCGCTGGTTGGTCTCCTGCGCGACAACAATGCCAATGACACGGCACCTGACAAGATCGACGCGATGAGAATCGCCAACTTTGCGTTGGCCTGATCACTTGGAGCCTCAAGTGCCAGCTCGGTGATGAAGATCGCAACGGTGAATCCGATTCCAGCGGCCGAGCTGACTCCCAACAGTTGACGATTGTTTCCGCCGGCAGGCACATCGGCCACGCGCAAGCCAATTGCCAATCGTGATGCTAGGACGATACCGAGCGGCTTTCCTATGAGGAGCCCAAACCCGACGCCCCACGTGATCGGAGACGACATCGCATTGCGAATTCCCATCAGCGAAACATCGATTCCGCAATTGGCCAGTGCAAAGAGTGGAACGACGATAAAGCTCGTCCACGGATGCAACGCGTGTTGCAGCCATTCGATCAGACTCGAGTTGCGGTACTGCAATACAGGTGCCAACAAGCCCATCGCCACTCCAGCAATCGTCGGATGCACTCCAGCCTCGTGAAGTGCAAACCACATCCATGCGCCGATGATGACGTACACCAACGGTGAACGAAGTTTTGCTCGTCGCATGAGGAGCGTTAGAAGCACGGCTGCCGCAGCTCCGCCCAGCCACGAGAGCTTGAGTCCCGACGAATACACGACCGCGATGACCACAATCGCCCCGATGTCGTCCACGATTGCAAGGGCCAGCAGAAATGCCCGAAGTGATGCTGGCACTCGCGAGCCGACCACCGAGAGCACACCAACCGCGAGAGCGATGTCGGTTGCCATCGGTATCGCCCAGCCTCGGGGCTCGGTTGTTCCTGCAATTGCGAGGTAGACGAGCGCGGGGATGATCATTCCGCCGAGGGCTGCGACTCCCGGGAGGATGGCGGCTCGACGGGAGTTGAGGTGTCCCGTGGTCAGCTCACGTTTGATTTCCAGTCCCACGACGAAGAAGAACAACGTCATCAAGCCGTCATTTATCCAATGCCGCAGGTCCAAGTCGAGCCCGACACCAGGCAACCCAAGATTGAGACGAGTCGTCCACACTTCGTCATACGACGCCGCCCACGGAGAATTGGCCCACACCAGTGCAACGAGTGCGCCAAGTGCGAGCAGACTTGCTCCGGCCGACTCGGCACGAAGAAACTCGCCGAGCCTCGACGATGCGCGCGATCGGATGTCGTCGGGAGTCTCGGGTGGAGTCGTCATGTCCGACTACCGATTCAATCCGGGTAAACGCAAGGACCGACGCACAGCGACCCCACGCACGGCAACTACCACCGCCAGAGGAATCGAGAGCCTTACGAGATCGGGTGCATTCGTCTCCACGAGGGACAGATACACGAGTGCACCAACGATGCCAGCAACCGCGTAGATTTCGCCGACGAAGACAATGGGAGTACGACGTGCAAACACATCACGGATGATCCCACCACCAACGCCGGAAACAACACCCATGAAGGCCGCGATGAAATTTGACGTTCCAGACTCCAGAGCCACGGAAACCCCTACGACCACGAAAGCTCCGAGGCCAACTGCGTCACTCGCCACGTACCACGTGGCTCTGCGTGGATCGGCTGCAGGATTTACTCGGAGTGCGACGATCGCCAAAAGCGCGGTCACGAGTGCGACAACCAACGGCCACGAATCCACCGTCCATGCGACCGGTTCATCGATGAGTAGGTCGCGGATGGTTCCACCTCCAATGGCTGCCACTGCACCCAGCACGATGCCTCCGAGCCAGTCCATTCCCGCTTCGGCGGCCGCCATGACCCCGGACAGTGTGAACGCGATGGTGCCAACTACGGATACGAACAGAACTGCATTGGAGGACTCATCAAGAACGGACGATGCGACGAGGGCAACTTGAGCCACGATGGCCGATGAAAGCATCATCGTGCTGTCGAAGTTACCACTCTCGGATTAGCCGCCGAGAAACTGACGCACTTCAACGGCACGGTTGCAGCACTTGGAACCTTCCGTCGCCAGCGCATGTGCAGTTGCGACATCGGGGGCATCGATGATCCAGAATCCGGACATGTACACCTCCGTGTCGTTGAAGGCGCCAGCAGTCACACGAGGTGTATCGCCGCGATTGTCGATCACCGTTGCATTGCTCGGCGCAGCCAGGCCCGCCGCCAAAATCCAGTGGCCGTTGGCCCTCAATTTGTCGTTGAAGGCATCGATGGCCTGCATCTCGCCCGGCACTGCAGTGGCAGTACCGCTGTCGAGAACGGCAATGAGAAATCGCACGTCAGCGAGTTGGCTTTCTCGTCAACTTTTGCGACGACTTCCTCGACGACTTCCTCGGCGCGGCTCCCTTCGCGGTGCCACCAATCGAGAGCTGTGGCCGAATCATCGCATCCAGCAGCGCCGCATCCACCTTCCAGTCAATGGGAATCTTCACCGTCTTTTTGTTCACGTCGTACGACTTCAACTTCGCACTGAGCGACTTCAACACCTTGGCATCCCATGGCGCGATGAGGAGGTGATTGGTGGACGCCGACATGCCGAAGACGTATCGTTCGCCGTCACGCAGCATCGGTTGGTTCCATGCCATCACCAGTTCCAAATGCGGATGTTTCTTGCGAATCGCCCCCATGATCGCGCGAATGGTCTTGGCTTTCGCCGGGCCGATGCTCGCAAAGTACTCGGATGGACTCGCAAAGCGCTTGGACGACGTCGACCCTCGCGCGAACATCACCAATGCATTGGCATGCGCTTGGGAAAACTCGTGACGCTCACGCAGGAACGCAATTTGCTGGGGATACTTTGCATCATCCAAGTCGGCCAGCAGCTTGAGCCAATGGCTCACCGGTTTGCCGTGCTTCTTTTCGATTGCCGGGAAGTGTGCGGCGCGATCCCCCGACGCCGATGGCTTCGGTGCGGCACTTCGGCCAGACTTCGACACGTTTCGAACCTACGAACTCTTGCGAATCACGCCGTCCGCCACCGCCGCAGCAGCAACTGCCGGAGCCACACGCTCCACCACCGAGCGGTCGAACACCGACGGCACGATGAAACTTGGCGACAGCTGTTCTGACGTCACCGACTCGGCGATGGCAATCGCAGCGGCAACCTTCATCTTTTCGGTGATGGTGGTGGCCTGCGCATCAAGCGCTCCTCGGAAGATGCCGGGGAACGCCAACACGTTGTTGATCTGGTTCGGATAGTCGCTTCGACCAGTGGCGACCACCTTTGCCAATCCATCAATCTGCTCGGGACGAATCTCCGGGTTCGGGTTGGCCATCGCAAACACGATGGGATCCTTGGCCATGTTGCGAACGTCGGACGCAGTGATGAGGTCGGGGCCGCTCAAACCAATGAAGACGTCGGCACCCTTCAACACGTCCGACACCATTCCCATCTTGCGCGACGGATTGGTGTGCTCGCCGAACCACTGCTTGGCGGAATTCACCCCGGTACGCCCCGAATACATCGCGCCCTCGCGATCGCATCCAACGATTTCGCCGACACCGGCATCCATGAGGATCTTGCCAACTGCCATACCGGCGGCACCGACACCGAGAATCACCACGCTGATGTCCTCGATCTTCTTGCCGGTGATCTTCAGTGCATTCCACAGCGCCGCCAAGGTCACCACTGCAGTGCCGTGTTGATCGTCGTGGAACACGGGAATGTTGAGCGATGCGCGTAGACGCTCCTCGATCTCGAAACACTCCGGGGCTTTGATGTCCTCCAAGTTGATGCCACCGAACGTCGGCGCGATGCGCTGCACGAAGTCCACCACCTCGTCGGCGGTGCGGGCATTGATGCAAATCGGAAAACCGTCCACGCCACCAAACTCCTTGAACAAGAGCGCCTTGCCTTCCATCACCGGCATTGCCGCTTCGGGCCCGATGTCGCCGAGACCCAGCACCGCAGTGCCGTTGCTCACGATGGCCACGGTGTTCTTGCGAATGGTGTAT
>JBBANV010000005.1:25188-34727 GCA_040401775.1 Ilumatobacteraceae bacterium | reverse complement strand
CAGCACCGCAGTGCCGTTGCTCACGATGGCCACGGTGTTCTTGCGAATGGTGTATTTGTGCGAGAGGTTCTTGTCGTGCTCGATCGCCGTGCAGATGCGCGCCACACCAGGTGTGTACGCCATGGAGAGATCTTCGCGATCGTTCAATGGAGCACTCGACGACGTGAAGATCTTGCCTGCTTCGTGCATGCGGAACGTGCGATCCCACCAACCGCGCAACGTAACGCTGGGGAGATCTTGCACCGCCTTCACCACCTGCAACTGGTGGGCTTCATCGCGACAATGCACCACCATCACGCGTCGCAGCACCGGCCCACGAACGTCGAAGCCGTCGAGCGCGCCGATGTTTCCGCCTGCGGCACCAATCGCCGTACACAGCTGCCCGAGCGAGCCGGGAACGTTCGATAACTCGCAGTCGAGGCTGATGGAGAATGCCGCTGTCGGAAGCGTTGGCATGAGGCTTCTGAGGCTACGAGCAACCGGAAAGTGCTGACACACTGAAGGGGTGACTCCCCCGCAGAACCAGGCCGAGATTTCCCCGCTCTTTGCGCCAACAGCATGGCGACAGGTGCCGGGATTCTCCTTTTCCGACATCACCTACCACCGCAGTGTGGAGTCAGGCACGGTACGCATCGCCTTCAATCGACCCGAGGTTCGCAACGCGTTTCGCCCGCAAACGGTGGACGAACTGTTCACCGCGCTCGATCACGCTCGCCAAACACCCGACGTGGGCTGCGTGTTGTTGACGGGCAATGGCCCCTCGCCCAAGGACGGTGGCTGGGCATTTTGCAGCGGTGGTGACCAACGCATTCGAGGCAAGGACGGCTACAAGTACGCCGACGGCACCGACGCCTCCACCATCAATACGGCACGCACCGGTCGCTTGCACATCTTGGAGGTGCAACGTCTGATTCGATTCATGCCAAAGGTGGTCATTTGCGTGGTTCCTGGTTGGGCCGTAGGCGGCGGACACAGTTTGCACGTGGTGTGCGACCTCACCATCGCCAGTCGCCAACACGCCAAGTTCAAGCAGACCGACGCCGACGTTGCAAGCTTCGACGGCGGATACGGCTCCGCCTATCTCGCGCGACAAGTCGGACAGAAGTTCGCACGCGAGATCTTCTTCCTCGGGCGTGACTACTCCGCCGAAGAAGCACACCACATGGGCATGGTGAATGCCGTCGTCGACCACGAACAATTGGAAGTTGTTGCACTCGAGTGGGCTCGCGAGATCAACGCAAAGAGCCCGACGGCCCAGCGAATGCTCAAGTTCGCGTTCAACCTCATCGATGACGGCTTGGTTGGACAGCAGTTGTTCGCCGGCGAGGCAACTCGACTTGCCTACATGACCGACGAAGCGCAGGAGGGTCGCGATGCGTTCCTGGAAAAGCGCGATCCGGACTGGTCAGATTTCCCCTGGCACTTCTAGAAATCACCGACCTCCACGACCCGCGGCTCGATCCGTTTCGCTTTCGCGAACGGCGCCTCATGGGTGTGATTCAGCGGCGTAACGGCGGGCCACTCTTCATCGCCGAAGGCGACCTGGTAACCGAGCGAGCCCTTGCCGCCGGCTGCGAACCGGTTGCGGTTCTCTGCAGCGAAAAAGGTGCGCGACGGCTCGCCGAATTCGCACCCGACTACGAGCGCTACTCGTTCTATGCCACCGAGGAACTGCGCCGGAACGTCACCGGTTTGGGTGTTCCGCTCGAAGTGATCTCACTGTTCAAGCGACCCGAGCCGTGCAATGCCGATGTTCTCCTGCAGCGGTTTCGATTCGGAGTGTTCGCCGACAACGTGGACAACCCGGTCAATGTGGGGTCGATCGCCCGCAACATGGCCGCCATGGGTTGGGATGCACTGTTTCTCGACAACAACAGTGCCGATCCCCTGGCTCGCCGTGCACTTCGAGTGTCGATGGGTAACGCGTTCCACGTACCACACGCACGAGTTGCCGACACCGCCGAGTTCGTTCGCGCTGCAGCCGCCGACGGAGTCGCCACCATTGCACTCACTCCAGCCATCGATGCCATGCCGATGCGTGACGTGCGACTGCACGATCAACGTCGACTCGTGGTGCTGGGTTCCGAGCGGGATGGTCTGTCCGACGATGTGCTGAATGCGTGCACCCTGCGCGTGCGGATCGAAATGCAAGACGGCATCGACTCGCTCAACGTCGCGGCAGCAAGCGCCGTGGCGTGCTACACGCTGGGCAAATAGTTCGCGCAGCCGAACAACACGGAACTTGTTCGCGCAACTAGACGTTGCGCAGGTGATCCGCGGCTCGCACGAAGTAGTCGCGCATCTCCGCAATCAGTTCGGCGGGAGCCGCCACAGCATCGAGCGCAGCATTCATGTGCAAAAGCCAACGATCACGCATCGCGTCGTCGATGGGAAACGTTGCGTGACGCATCCGCAAGCGCGGATGACCACGTTCGTCGGAATACGTGGTGGGCCCACCCCAGTACTGCGCCAGGAACAATGCCAAGCGACGTCGTGCCGGACCCAAATCATCGGGCTCCGGATACAGCGCCAACAACACCGGATCGGTGCGCACGCTGACGTAGAACTCCTCAGCCAAACGTTCGAAGAACGGGATTCCGCCGACGCGCTCGAACAGCGTTGCGGCGACGTTGTGCGACGCCGGGCCCGACGATTCGTTGCTCACGAAAACTGCGGGTCTTCCCACTCCGGGAAGATGTCGGGCAATCCACCGGCAACCGAATCGGCGAATCGTGCCGGGCGCTTCTCTAAGAAACTGCTCACGCCCTCGTGGGCGTCCGCACTGCGACCTCGCATCTGAATGCCACGTGAGTCGACTCGGTGCGCATCCATCGGATGCGAAGCACCCAGCATTCGCCAGAGCATTTGACGCGAGAGGGCGACCGATACCCCCGACGTATTGTCGGCGATCTCCCGTGCCAATGCGCGCGCGGCGGGCAACAGTTCCTCAGGCGCATGCACCGAACGGATGAGACCACCTTCGTGTGCCTCGCTGGCGGAGAGAATTCTCCCGGTGTACACCCACTCGGCAGCCCGAGAGATGCCCACTGCCCGCGGCAAAAACCACGAAGAGCATGCCTCGGGCACGATGCCGCGTCGCGTGAAGACGAAACCAACCCGTGCTGCAGTGGACGCCAGACGAACATCCATCGGAAGGGTCATCGTGGCACCAATGCCCACCGCTGCCCCGTTGATGGCGGCAATCACCGGCTTCTTGCACTCGAAGATTCGCAGCGTCACCTGCCCGCCGCCGTCGCGACGAACACGGTCGTCGTCGGGACTCGACCAATCACCATCGTCGAACGTTTTTGCGCCACCCGACAAGTCGGCTCCCGCACAAAACGCCTTGCCTTCACCCGTGACGATCACTGCTCGCACCGCATCGTCGGCATCGATGATGTCGAACACGTCCAACAACTCGCGCATCATCACGCCGGTGAATGCATTCATCTTCTCCGGTCGATTCAGCGTGACGGTGGCGATCGACTCGCTCACCTCGTAACGAATCTGGGTGAACTCGGCCATCACCACGTGTCTACCAGCCGCGACCGAGCAACTACACGTCGAGGAATCGCGATGCGGCGATTGCCGAACCAATCGCGCCGATTGCCGCACCGAGCAGGAGCAGCACCACCATCACACCCGACAGGTATCCAGCCGGCACCACGAGGCTGGAAATTCCGGTGCCCGGCTTGAACGCCGCCACACCACCGGACCACGCGCTGTTCAGCGCCCACACCCCCGCACACGACACCACGCCACCGATCAACCCTTGCAACAAACCCTCCAACATGAACGGAATGCGGATGAACCAGTTGGTGGCACCCACCAACTTCATCACTTCGATTTCCCGACGGCGGGCGAACATTGCCGTACGAATGGTGTTCCAGATCAACCCAATTGCAACCGCCAACAACACCAGCGACATGATCAGCGTGACGTTGCGCACGAAACCCGACAACGTCGAGATGACCTCGAATTCATCCTCCGCGAGTGCGACGGCCTCCACTCCCGGCAATGTGCGGTACTGATCGGCCAGGCTGCGAACCAAGTCGGTGTCCTCGGTGATTGGCACCACCTTGAACTGCGTCGGGATGGTCTCGGGCGTGAGCAGGCTGAGTGTCACGGGATCACCCACGAAAATGCGTTGGGCCTCTGCGTAGCTCTCGGCTTTGTCGAGATATCGAAGCTTGTCCACATCGATCACGCTCGGTGCGGCACGCAGGGTGCCGTCGATCAATGCAATCTGTTCGGGTGAGGCGTCGCTACGAACGAACACGATCATGGCCACGTCGCCACGCCACTGCACCAACAAGTTCTCGAACGCACGCTGAATGAGGAACGTTGCGCCAACCAACAACAATGCGATCGCCGACGTGAGGACGGCAGCCATGGTGAGCGTGAGGTTGCGACGGAAACTGGCCCACGTTTCGCGCAATGCATATTCGATGCGAGCCAGCATTATTCGTACACCCCTCGCTCTTGGTCGCGCACCACGAGTCCACGATCCAACTGGATGACTCGTCGACGCATCGCATTGACCACGCGGTGGTCGTGCGTTGCCATCACCACGGTGGTTCCCGTTTCGTTGATGGCTTGCAGCAAGGCCATGATGCCCTCGCTCGTTGCAGGATCGAGGTTGCCCGTTGGTTCGTCGGCCAACATGATGAGCGGACGATTCACGAACGCGCGGGCGATCGACACTCGTTGTTGCTCGCCACCCGACAACTGATTCGGGAATCGCTCGCTCTTGTCGGCCAACCCGACCAACTCCAGCACGAACGGCACTTGTTCGCGAATCACGTGGCGTGGCTTGCCGATGACCTCGAGTGCGAATGCAACGTTCTCGAACACGGTCTTGTTGAGCAGCAGCTTGTAGTCCTGGAAGATGTTGCCGAGCGAGCGACGCAGAAACGGCACCCGCGACGGCGGCAGTTCGCACACGTTGCGACCGGCCACCCACACGTCACCCTCGGTTGCCACTTCTTCCCGGCTCATCAAGCGAAGCAACGTGGACTTGCCCGACCCCGACGGCCCCACGAGGAACACGAAGTCGCCCTTGGCCACGTCGAACGACACGTCGTCGACGGCGAGGGTGTCGTGCCCGTAGATCTTGGTGACACCGTCGAGATTGATCATTACTGACCCGCCTCGGTGCGACGCCAGCGCAGGTAGCCCTCCATGAACTCATCCAGATCGCCGTCGAGCACTGCCGTGACATTACCCGACTCCACATCCGTGCGGAGATCCTTCACCATTTGATACGGCTGCAATACATACGAGCGAATCTGGGTTCCCCAACCAACGGTGGCCTGCTTGCCGGCGATGCGCGCCAGTTCCGCCTCGCGTTCTTCGATGATGCGCGCCGCCACCATGGTCTTCAACTTCTTCAACGCGTTCTCCCGGTTTTGCAGCTGGCTACGTTCCTGCTGCGAGGCCGACACGAGGCCCGTTGGTTTGTGAATCAGACGCACCGCCGACGACGTCTTGTTCACGTGCTGACCGCCTGCTCCGGATGCCCGGTACACCTCCATCTCGATGTCGGCATCGTTGATCTCCACATCGACTTCTTCGAGCACCGGCCACACCTGGACGGTGGCGAAACTGGTTTGACGGCGACCTTGATTGTCGAACGGACTGATGCGCACCAAACGATGGGTGCCACGCTCACTCGTCAGGAGGCCGTAGGCGAACCGTCCGCGTACGGTGAAGTCAGCGGAGAGGATCCCGGCTTCGGTGCCGTCGGAGATGTCGCCCATCTCCACCGAGAAGTTCCGGCGTTCAGCCCACCGCGTGTACATGCGCAACAACATCGCGCTCCAGTCCTGGGCATCGATGCCGCCATCCTTGGCATTGATCTGCACGATGGCATCGGTTTCGTCATGCTCACCGATGAACAGACTGCGCAACTCCACCTCGTCGAGTGCGGCACGCGCGCGAACGAGGCTGTCGTTGATTTCCGGTTCCTGTGATGCATCATCTGCTTCACGCGCCATCTCATGCAGCACTTGTACGTCTTCCAGGGTCTGGGCAATCCGGTCGAATTCCGTGAGATCGCCCTTCACCGCCGCGTATTCGCTGTTCACTCGCTTGGCGTGCTCCTGGTCGTTCCACAAGTCGGGTTTGGCCACCTCGGTCTCGAGTTCCAGCAGTCGCTCGCGCAACTGATCGATCTTCAGGTACGCCTTTGCCTCCGCGACGCGACGGGCAACATCGGAAATGTCAGTCGTGAAATCACGCATGGGTTGCCGCCGTAACGGCCTACGCCACCTTGCCGTGACACTGCTTGTACTTCTTGCCCGAACCACATGGGCACGGTGCATTACGCGGGGTCTTCGACCAATCACTCGCCGAGTTCACCACGGTGCCCTGCTTCGCGGGTGCGGCACCGGACGTCGGCGTCGCACCGGGCAGCACTGCGCGTGCACCACCACGGCTCGAGGTCGATGCGACTTCTTCAGGTCCGGAAGTCTGCACGTTCTGCACCGTTTGCACCTGCGCGGCGGATGCATCGCTACGCACGACTTGAACGTGCATCACGTACTTGACGAAGTCCTGGGCGATGCCCTTCATCAGTGCACCGAACATCTCGAAGCCTTCGCGCTGCCACTCCGTGAGCGGATCCTTCTGGCCCATCGCCCGCAGGTTGATGCCCTCCTGGAGGTAATCCATCTCCTCGAGGTGCTCGCGCCAACGCTGATCGATGATGCGCAGCATCACCTGACGCTCGATCTCGCGCATGGTGTCGGCACCGAGTTCTGCTTCGCGCTGGGCGTAATAGGCGGAGGCATCGGCCATTACTGCGTCGTACATGTCGTCGGTGGAGGCGCAGGCGGACAACTGCTCCACGCTCACGCCGTGAGGCCAGAACGATCGCAGTTCGGTGACCAAGCCCGAGACATCCCATTCGTCATCGGCTTCGGACACGCAATGCGTTTCGATGAGCGAATCCACCGCATCGGCGAGGTACTCCATGGCGGCAACCTTGAGATCGCTACCGGAGAGGATCTGATCGCGACGCTGATAGATGATCTTGCGTTGCTCGTTCATCACCTCGTCGTACTTGAGTACGTTCTTGCGAATCTCGGCGTTGCGCTGTTCCACGGTGCTTTGTGCGCGTTCGATGGCTTTGGTGACCATCTTGGCTTCGATTGCTTCGTCGTCGGGCAACGCCCGGCCCATCACCCACGACAATGCGCCGGTGGCAAACAGCCGCATCAACTCGTCGTCCAAGCTCAGGTAGAAACGGCTTGCACCGGGATCGCCCTGGCGACCCGCGCGACCACGCAACTGATTGTCGATTCGGCGACTCTCGTGCCGCTCGGTGCCCAACACGTACAAGCCGCCGAGTTCGCGCACCTTCGCGCCGTCGGCTTCACACGTTGCCGTGTATTCGCGCACCAGCTCCGCCAATCGTTCATGTGCCTTACGGCGAGCGGTGATGTAGTCGATCGGCATTTCCTCCAACGCCACGGGAAGCGCAAACTCGTCCAACAACGTGTCGGGATGGTGGCCTTCCTTCAACACCTGCGCTCGCGCCATGCCTTCGGGATTGCCACCCAGCAGGATGTCGACGCCACGACCAGCCATGTTCGTGGCCACCGTCACCGACCCGATGCGTCCCGCCTGGGCCACGATCGATGCTTCCCGCGTGTGCTGTTTTGCGTTCAACACTTCGTGCTTTACACCGCGTTGTTGCAACTTGCGCGACAACAGCTCGCTCTTCTCCACGCTCACGGTGCCAACCAGCACGGGTTGACCGGTTTCATGCCGCGCCGCGATGTCGTCGACCACCGCCTTGAACTTGGCTTCTTCCGACTTGTAGATGAGGTCGGCTTCGTCCTCGCGCACCATCTGGCGGTTCGTGGGAATCGGCACCACGTTGAGGCCGTAGGTGTTCATCAATTCCGCCGCCTCGGTTTGCGCGGTTCCCGTCATGCCCGACAACTTGTCGTACATGCGGAAGTAGTTCTGCAACGTGATGGTGGCAAGCGTCTGGTTTTCTTCCTTGATCTTGACGCCTTCCTTGGCTTCGACGGCTTGGTGAATTCCCTCGCTCCATCGGCGACCCTCGAGGATTCGGCCGGTGAACTCGTCGACGATCTTCACCTCGCCCTCCTGCACGATGTAGTCCTTGTCGCGGTGGTACAACACCGCTGCGCGCAACGCCACCTGCAACTGGTGCACCAGGTTGCGTTGCACTTCGTCGTACAAGTTCTCGATACCGAGCTGTTGTTCCACCTTTTCGATTCCCGCTTCGGTGGGCACCACGATGCGCTTGTCTTCCTCCACGTCGAAGTCGACGCCGCGAACCAAGGTGCGAACGATGGAAGCGAACTTGTAGTACAACGTTGCCGCATCGGCGATGCGACCGGAGATGATCAACGGGGTACGTGCCTCGTCGATGAGGATGGAGTCGACTTCGTCGACGATGGCGTAGTGATGTCCGCGCTGCACCTTGTCGGCGACGGTGCCGGCCATGTTGTCGCGCAGGTAATCGAAACCGAACTCGTTGTTGGTTCCGTAGGTGATGTCGGCGGCATAGTCAATTCGTTTCTCGGCAGGCGACGTGCGCACACCCGGCACGACGAGTCCGACGCTGAGGCCGAGCCAACGGTGGATCTGGCCCATCCACACCGCGTCGCGACGCGCGAGATAGTCGTTCACCGTGATGAGGTGCACTCCTTTGCCGGCGAGCGCATTGAGGTACACCGGCAACGTCGACACCAACGTCTTGCCCTCGCCCGTACGCATTTCGGCAACCCAACCCGCATGCAGGGCGGCACCACCCATCAGCTGGACGTCGTAATGACGCTGCCCAATGACACGCTTGGAGGCCTCTCGCACCACGGCGAACGCCTCCACCATGAGGTCGTCGAGATCCTCACCACGCGCCAAACGCGACTTGAACTCCGCGGTCTTACCCCGCAACGCATCGTCGCTCAGGGCAACGATGGAGGGTTCGAGGGCATTGATTTCGGGCACAACGGCGGCCAGTGCCTTGACCTTTTTGCCCTCACCGGCGCGCAGGATCCGATCGAGCACTGCCATGAGAGACGTCATTCTACCCGCGACAACGGTGGCGCTTTCACGTACGCAATCACCGCACAACGCACCTCACGAGCCCCTGCCTGCAGCAACGCCTCCCGCGCATGTCGGAGTGTGGAGCCCGTCGTCAACACATCGTCCACCAGCAGCACCGTGCGACCGTGCACCACACGTGACCGCACCACGTAGCGCGGACCATACATTCGTTGGGCACGCGAGGCACCCGTTTGCACCCGCGAATCCACACGACGAAGCGCGCGAACATGGCGGACTCGAAGCGTTCGCGCCACCGACGAGGCGATGAGTGCCGACTGATCATGACCACGTCGTCGTAATCGGCGGTTGGTGGTGGGTGCATACGTCACGACATCGAACGTCTCCCCCACGGCGCGCGCCAAGTGTCGACCGAAGCGCACCGCAATCCAGCGCGCATTGCGGAACTTCATCGCGTGGATCGCTCGCCGCAACTCGCCCCGATATTCACCGAGTGC
>JBBANV010000005.1:15563-25088 GCA_040401775.1 Ilumatobacteraceae bacterium | reverse complement strand
CGCGCTCGGCAAGAACGTGTGGCGCGCGCACGAGGTGCGGTGTCGCTCCGAGCGCATCGATGTCACCACGTGTGAAGTACGGTGGCTCGGTGACGATTGATCGCTTGGTGGAACGCATCACCCGCTGTGTGACCGGACTCGCCCTGTTTGGTGTGGGAATTTCACTGCAGATCGAATCGCGCTTGGGGAATCCTCCGTGGGATGTCTTTCATCAGGGCGTCGCCAACCAAGTTGGCCTCGGCATCGGCACCGTGATCATCCTCACGGGCATCGCACTACTGGTGTTGTTCTGGATTCCCCTGCGTCAAAAACCCGGTCTTGGCACGGTGCTCAATGCGCTGGAAATCGGCCTGGTTGCAAACGTGGTGCTCGACGCGATTCCACGAGTGGAGGCGATGGCGTTGCGCATCCCGATGTTGCTCGGGGGAATCCTGTTGGTGGCGCTGGGATCGGCGCTGTACATCGGAAGCGGACTCGGCCCTGGCCCACGCGACGGCATCATGACCGGCCTTGCCGCACGTGGAATACAGATTCGTGTAGCGCGAACCTTCATCGAGGTGACCGTGCTCGTGGTGGGTTGGCTACTCGGCGGTCAGGTCGGCGTTGGCACCGTGTTGTTTGCCATCGCCATCGGACCACTCGTCCAACCTCTCCTACCGCGACTCACGATGGAGTCGCGCGCTAATAGCGGTAGTGCTCCGGCTTGAACGGACCCTTCGGATCCATATCGAGGTACTCCGCTTGTCGATCCGAGAGCCTGGTCAACTTGGCGCCCAGTGCACCGAGGTGAAGTGACGCCACACGCTCATCCAAGTGCTTGGGCAACACGTACACGCCGATCGGATACTTCGCCGGATTGTTGAACAACTCGATTTGTGCAATCACCTGGTTGGAGAACGAGCAGCTCATGACGAAGCTCGGATGTCCGGTTGCACATCCAAGGTTCACGAGGCGTCCTTCCGCCAGCACGATCACCGCGTGACCATCGGGGAACGTCCACAAGTCGGTTCCCGGCTTCAGCTCATCGCGCTTCGCACCGCTGCGAGCCAAACCCGCCATGTCGATTTCGTTGTCGAAGTGGCCGATGTTGCACACGATGGCGTTGTGCTTCATCTTTGCCATGTGGTCGACGGTGACGATCATCTCGTTGCCGGTTGCAGTGACGAAGATGTCCGCATCACCCACCACATCCTCGAGAACGTCGACCTGGTAGCCCTCCATCGCTGCCTGCAACGCGTTGATCGGGTCGATCTCCGTCACGATCACTCGTGCTCCCTGACCGCGCAAACTTTGCGCCGAACCCTTGCCGACATCGCCGTAGCCACACACCACCGCAACCTTGCCGGCGATCATCACGTCGGTGGCGCGGTTGATGGCGTCGATGAGTGAGTGACGACAACCGTAGAGATTGTCGAACTTGCTCTTGGTGACGCTGTCGTTCACGTTGATGGCCGGGAACAGCAGTTCCTTGCGCTCGTGCATCTTGTAGAGACGCTTCACACCGGTGGTGGTTTCCTCGGTGACGCCACGGATTCCCTTGGCCATGCGCGTCCACTTGGTGGGATCGCTCTTCAACGTGCGCTGCAACAACCCGAGCACGATCGCCAACTCCGGATTCGATGCCGTCGTTGGGTCCGGCACCTTGCCTTCCTTCTCGTATTCCACACCCTTGTGCAACAACAGCGTTGCATCGCCGCCGTCGTCCAGGATCATGTTCGGTCCGTCACCATCGGGCCAGGTCATCATCTGTTCGGTGGCCCACCAATATTCCTCGAGCGTTTCGCCCTTCCACGCAAACACGGGGACACCATTGGGCTCCTCCATCGTGCCGTTCGGACCCACCGCAACCGCAGCGGCCGCATGATCTTGCGTGGAGAAAATGTTGCAGCTCGCCCAGCGCACCTCGGCACCGAGTTCCACCAACGTTTCGATCAGGACGGCGGTTTGCACGGTCATGTGCAACGAGCCGGAGATCCGTGCACCCTTCAGCGGCTTCGACGCGCCGTACTCCTTGCGCAAGGCACGCAAACCGGGCATTTCGTGCTCGGCGAGGTGAATCTCCTTGCGTCCAAATGGTGCGAGCGAGATATCGGCGACGCGATAATCCTTGCGCTGGGCAAACGTGGATGATGACATGGCTGACCCCTTTTTTCCGTGACTGAACTGCAACTGACTCGGTAACGCATACGGTCACCTAGCGACCGTGTCGGACTGGGGCCTGCTGGCGCCGAATCGGGTCAGCCGACGCTATTCAGTCTACGTGACGGCGGGTTGCCGTGGCCGCAATCCTCGGTTCGTAGTGGATCACACTCGCTACGCGCTGAAGGTTGGAGCAATCCCCTGCGCTGACACCTTGGCCATGATGCGGACGTGTTCCTCGTCGCTCACCGTGGTGGATTCATCCACCAACATCACCGGAATTCCATCACGGACGTCATAGCGGCGCTTCAAGCGCGGGTTGTACAGCGCATCTTCGTCGGCGATGAAGTACAGCGGACCCTTGTCTTGCGGACACGCGAGAATGGCGAGAAGGCGGGCGTCGATGGTGGTCATCATCCACAGGCTAGGCGGGCAGCCGCGCGCTACGCCGTGATGAGTTGCAACAACTCGGCCACCTGCGTGTCGCACTGCTCGCGAGTGGCGGCTTCAAGGTTCAATCGAAGGAGCGGCTCGGTGTTCGACGGTCGTACGTTGAACCACCAGTCGCCACAATCCACCGTGAGGCCGTCGAGACGGTCCTGGGGATACGCCGAGTACTTCTCGGCAACTCTGGCGATCACCGCGGAGATGTCCTTTACTTGCGTGTTGATCTCGCCGCTGTTGGCGTACCGCTCGACGGACTCTCGCAACTTGGAGAGTGGCAAACCGGTGCGGCTCATCTCCTCCAACACCACCAGCGCAGCAATGAGGCCGCTGTCTGCGCGATAGTTGTCGGCAAAGTAGTAGTGACCGCTGTGCTCTCCAGCGAACACCGCCCCGGTTTCGGCCATCACTCCCTTCATGAAGCTGTGGCCGTTCTTGGTGCGCATGCCCGTGCCGCCACTCTCGGCGATGACTTCCCGAACCGCACGCGACGAGATGAGGTTGTAGAGGATCGTGGCACCCGGATGACGACGCAAGAACACCTTGGCCAGGATCGCCGTGGTGGTGCTGCCCGACATCGTGCGACCCAGTTCGTCCACCAGGAACACCCGGTCGGCATCTCCGTCGAACGCCAAACCGACGTCGAAGCCACCCGAAATCACTCGCGCCTGCAAATCCCGCTGATTGGCAGGCTGGATCGGATCGGCGGGGTGATTCGGGAACGTGCCGTCGAGCTCGCCGTACATGATCTCCAGATCGATCATGTTGAGCCGGTCGAACACCGCCGGAACCACGAGGCCACCCATGCCATTGGCCGTGTCGGCCACCACCTTCAGCGCGCGCAACGACGACACATCGATGAACGACAACACGTGGTCGGCAAAATCGGCGAGCATGTTCCGTTTCGTCACCTTGCTCGGATCACCCACGACGGAGGTGCCCATGGCGGCACGAGCCAATTCGCGCACATCGGCAAGACCGCTCTCGATACCGATCGATCGCGCACCGGCGGTGCACATCTTGATGCCGTTGTACTGCGCAGGATTGTGCGACGCCGTGAACATTGCACCCGGTAAATCCATGATGCCGCTGGCGTAATACAGCAAGTCGGTGCTCGCCAACCCGAGGTTCACCACCGATGCGCCGCACGACGTGACTCCATCCTGGAACGCCGCCACCAACCCAGGTCCCGACGGACGCATGTCATGCGCCACCACCACCGAATTTGCCTTCGTGAACTGCACGAATGCCACACCGAAGGCGCGGGCCAGCGACTCATCGAACTGGTCGGGTACCGTGCCGCGCACGTCGTACGCCTTCACGATCGCGTCGAGATTCGGCATCAGGAAGAGGCTACGTCGTTGCTCGACGCGACGCGCGGCGCCAGCGCACCAATACGACGATTCCGCCGATGGAGACGAGATAAGCGAGCACGTCGAGGAACGACCACCCGAAACTCAACTTCACTTCGTTGTCGGTAGGCACCACCACCATCATGTTTGGCGCAACTCGGTAGGGGCCATCCGCACCGGATACACCCCAATTGGGGAAGTAGCTCGTGCGAACCAAAATTGGTGTACCAACTTTGTCCACACGGAACGACACGCTGCTTCGCCCCTGCACCACATCGGTGACCGTGGCCAGTTCGGTGTTCACCACGGCGATGGGCTCGCTCGGGGTCACCACGTCCACGCGTCGTGACGAGTCGTCGGGTTCGCCAATTCGACGATTGAAATCGATGCCCACCGATATTCGTTGCCATTCATCGGGTCCGTCGGCGGCCGGTAGCGCCACCCAATCGTTGGGGTTCTGAAACCAACTCGTTCCGATTTCCAACCAACGTTCCTTTGCGTCGTCCTGGTGGGCCATCGTCGACTCGTCGTCAATGCGTGAGTCCACCACCACCGGCTGAACCGCGAGTGGCACCACCAAGTCGCTGCCTTCCACCTGATAGATCACCCACGGCCCGCTACGCGCGATTTCGCGCAAGGCAGGTTGTGCCGAAGCCTCGCGAACCGCCTCGGGTGTGAAGCCCATGTAGTAACGAACACCGAGCTCCTGCAGATAGCGCACGCCGAGTGCAGCGTTGTTGTCGTCGTATCGCAACTCGCGCACCGGGTTGCTGCTCTGCTTGGACATCGCCGCAGCAGTGATGAAGTGATACGGCGTGGTTCCCGACGCTTCGAAGAAGAGTCCCTCCATGCTTCCGATGCAGCCGTCCGTCCAGTGCGGCAGCAACATGAGCCCCATCGTGGTGCCGTACTTGTTGAGTTCGCCGTTGTTCTCCCACAGCGCACGGCCACAGCCGTAACGCGGGTCTTCGCCGATTTGTTTCATCGTTTCCACGAGCGTGCGGTACTCGCCGTACGCGTTCTTGCCTTCGTATCCGGTGAAGTTCCAGCGGGCCCAACCGTCGACGAATCCATCGTTCGACGCGGGAACGCTGATCGGGCCGATGCCGTATCGCTGACTGCCGTCCTGCGCGGTTCGAATCGAACCGAACGGCAACTCCTGAAAGCGGAACCCAATGATGCCGATGCAGATCAACGACACCGCACATGCAGTTGCGATGTTGAAGTTCATTCGTCCTCGCGGGGACGGAGCCAACACCTGCTCCTCGCCGGTTCTTGCCACGCGTGCCGCAGTGAATTCCAGATTGGCGAATCGCGCCACCGCCACCACCACTTCGTAGATGCCGACCATCATCAGCATGTATCGCAGCAGGTAGAAGAACGGCAGGATGCGCGGGTTCCACAACAGACCGATGATCGGCAAACTCTCCCGGGCGACGAACACGCCGATGGCGAGCACCACACCGTAGATACCCAGCCACGAACCAACGTTGTTGCGTCGCCATAGCGCCGACAGGAATCCGATCACCGCGAAACCGGTGATCAGCACATCGAACACCGGATGCAGCGGAAAGAACATGTCGACGAACGACTCGCTGTAACCGGTCGGCTGCGGTTCGTACTTCATGTCGGTCATATATGCGTGGTTGAGTACGAAGGGCACCACCCAAAATGCCGAGAGCAGAATCGCCGTTCCAATCACGGGAATGCCGTACTTCCATTTCGCGGGTTCGCGATGCATCGCCAAGATGAGCAGATACCCCAGGAAGACGAACAGCAGGACGATGCCGTGACTCAACGCCGCCAACGCCAGCAACACGGTGGAGGTGATTCGGTAGCGGCCGGTCTCCAATCCGCGGATGAACACGCCGAACCCGAGCACCGAAAAGGCCAGAGAAATGGAGAACGAGAACTCCCCCGCCATGGTGGACGCGATGTTGCCGCCGTAAATGGTGAAGCTTTCATCGAACAAAAACACCGTGCTGGCCACCACGAGCAGCTCCGGAATCGGGAATGCGAATCGCGCCAACTTGGCGAACAGCCACGTGCACAGTGGCAACGCAACGAGTCCGGCGATGGCAACCAACTTCAAGGCGATGCCGTACGGCAACACCACATCGAGAGCCAGGATGAACAGCGCCGGCACCACCATGTAGAAGCGATAGATCGGCAAGCCCGCGTACCAGTCGTTGCTCCAGCCGGTCAAACGAAACGATGTCAGCAAATGATCGCGCAAATACGCCGGCCCGTATACGTGGGCACCCATGTCGCCACCCGTTGGCGTGTTGTTGCGGAAGATCAACGACGGCTGCAACGTCAGAAACACCATCAAGGTGGTTGCAAAGATGACGACAGCGGCAAAGATCAGTTTCGTGCGACGTTCGAAGTACAACACCTCACGCGGTGACACCACGCGACGCCGATCGGACGCTTCGTCGACCACGGTGGCATCGCCGTCGCCGAGAGTGTCCTCGACTACTGCAGCGGCGCTGTCGTCAGCGAAGGTGTCGTCAGTGGGGTTCGTCATGCGTGGAACAGGTGGTGCTTAGGTCAGGGCAAGAAATGCCAATCCCGTGGCATTGAACGCTAGATGGGCGATCACCGACATCCCAAGGCGTCGCGTCATGTGAAACGCAATTCCCAATACCAACGCGAAGGTGAACAATCCCGGCAACTCCGCGACCCGACCGTGAATGGCCGCAAACCATGCCGCAGTAATCAGTATCGCCACCACGTCGTGAATACGACTCTGTAGACCCGCCTGGAGAAATCCGCGATACACCAACTCCTCGACGAGAGGGGCGCCGAGCACCACGATGAGGCCGAGCACCACCAACCACGGTCCGGTTGCGGAGTCATAGAGGGTGCGTGCTCGATCCTCCACGTTCTCCGGATTGAACGTGTCGGGAAACCACGTGCGAAATGGCCATGTCACCAAGCCCACCAACAACACCTGTGACAACACGCCGATGGGCACACCCCACAAGTCGACCAATCGAAAACGGAACGAAAAGTCGTCGCGTACCGAACCGGTTCCCGCTCGATGCGAAAACACGAGGAGCAACACCACTTGCGGAATCCACAGCGACAACGCACCCGCCAACAAGAACCAATCGGGCTGCTGGCCGACGTCCTCGGAGATGTCGAACGCGGAAACGAGAAACACCTGCAACGCCGTGGCTGCGGCATACGCGGCGATCCATCCGCCGATCAGCCACGCGAAGGTGTACCGCACTCGCGAGGTTGCGGCGTGCGGCACCTCGTGAGCAAACACCCGTTGACCATACGGCCGTTCCCCGAAGGGCGGATCCCACGGGGGGCGCGACATGCTGCTCAGCCGGCGAGCTGGCTCGGCAACACCACGCGGAAACGATTGCGACGATCCTCCAAGCGCCAGCCACTCGGCGCTGCGAAGCGTTGACCATGTTTTTCACAGAGGTCGTAGGCGTGCGGGTCGGCGCTGTCGCTCAGGTCGTCGATCCACACGGTGGCCGTGGCGTATTGATAGGTCAACGTCATGGTGGCAGTGTCGTTGCAACAAGCACGCGAACAGTGACGACGCATGTGACCAAAGTACCGATTTTGCGTGGGTTATCGGTGGATACCTCGTGCGCGGCACGCCTTAGCATGACCCCATGGCGAACCTCCCTCCACCGCCCCCACCACCACCGTCGCGACGCCCCAAGTTCTCGCGCGACAAGTTCCGTCCCTCCGGCGACGGCGAGAAGACCGGCATGCCGCGGTGGGCTGTATGGGCGCTCATTGCCGTGGCGGTCGCATTGTTCATCGGGCCGCGACTCATGCCCCAAGTCGAACGCACACGTTTGTCGTACACCGAATTCCTGGAATTGGTCGAACGCGGCGACGTTCGACAAGTCACCATCAACAACCTCAACAACGAGATCACCGGAACGTTGGATGACGCCCGTGAATTCGTCACCACCGGAGCCAATACGTTGTCCGATGCCGACGAACAGCTCCTGAAGAGCAAGGGAGTCGACTACGACTTCTCCACGCCGCAGGGCAACTTCTTCACCAATCTGATTCCGATCCTGTTGCCGTTCTTCCTCATCATGGGTTTCTTCATCTGGATGCAGCGTCGTGCAATGGGTCAAGCCGGCAACATCATGTCGATTGGACGCAGCCGCGCCAAGCCGTATCAGGCCGACAAACCCTCCACCACGTTTGCCGACGTAGCGGGCTACGAGGGCGTCAAGCAGGAGATCCGTGAAGTCGTCGACTTCCTCAGGATGCCCGAGCGCTTCAAGGAAATCGGTGCTCGTGTTCCCAAGGGAGTGTTGCTCGTCGGGCCTCCGGGCACCGGCAAGACGTTGTTTGCGCGCGCGGTTGCCGGTGAGGCCGGCGTCGGATTCCTTTCGGTAACGGGCTCGGACTTCATGGAGATGTTCGTCGGTGTTGGTGCGTCCCGCGTTCGAGACTTGTTCCAACAGGCACGCAAGATGGGTCGAGCAATCATCTTCATCGACGAAATCGATTCGATCGGTCGCAAGCGCGGTGCAGGTTTGGGTGGCGGTCACGACGAACGCGAACAGACGCTCAACCAGATGCTGTCGGAGATGGACGGTTTCGAAACTTCCGAGGGCATCGTGGTGATGGCCGCAACGAACCGACCCGACATCCTCGATGCCGCACTGCTACGTCCGGGACGCTTCGACCGACAAATCATCGTCCCACTGCCCGAGGCCGAGGAACGCTTGGCGATTCTGAAGGTGCACTCCACCGGGAAGAAGATGGGCGCCGATGTCGACCTCGAAACCACCGCCAAGGCCACACCCGGAATGAGCGGTGCCGACCTCAGCAACCTGGTGAACGAGGCGGCACTCATCGCCGTGCGGCGCGGTTCCACCCACATCGAACGAATCGACTTCGAGAATGCTCGTGACCGAGTGGTGATGGGTGCGCGACGTGAAAGCTTGGCCCTCAATGCAGAGGAGAAGCGCGCCGTTGCCTACCACGAAGGCGGTCACGCAGTGCTCTCCACGGTGCTGCCCAACAGCGACCCGCTCCACAAGGTCACCATCCTCCCCCGCGGCATGGCCCTCGGCATCACATGGAGCTTGCCCGAAGAACGACACACGTACTCGCGCGAGTACTTCCAAGACATGATTTGCAAGGCGATGGGTGGTCGCGTAGCAGAGTCCATCGTGTTCGGGAGTCTCAACAGCGGTGCAGCCAACGACCTCGAACAAGCCACCTCCATCGCCCGTCGAATGGTTCGGGAATGGGGCATGAGTGACGCCGTTGGACCGATGGCATGGTCGGGACAACAGCAGGTGTTCCTCGGCGAAGATCTCATGACGTCGGGTCGCGAATACAGCGACGACACCGCCAAGAAGATCGACGACGAGATTGCGCGAATTCTGCGCGAACAAGAAGAACGAGCACGCGTCACGTTGACCAAACATCGTCGCGGACTCGATCTCGTTGCCGCAGCATTGCTGGAGCAGGAAACCATCGACGGAGCAGCCGTAGCCAAGCTCATCCAAGAAGGGTTGGGCGCTCCGAACATCCACGAAAAGACGCCGGAAAAGTCGCCCGACGTCGCCGATCGCAAGCCGGACCGCGACTA
>JBBANV010000005.1:0-15463 GCA_040401775.1 Ilumatobacteraceae bacterium | reverse complement strand
ACGGCTAGCGGCTGCGACGTTTACTGCTCGTGTTGCTCACATTGGGCAACCGGCAACTGCGGGTCGCGACAACGCGCCATCGCTGCCCACAGATCGGTTGCACTCACGGGCCCAAGATGGCCGTAGTGCACCACGCCAGCTGCATCGGCGATCACCAAGGTGGGTACCGCGTCGATGCGGTAGCGGTCATGCAAATTCCGATCGCGCACGTACTCGACCTCCTGCACCGCCACTTCCCTGCTGGCCAGCACCGATGCCTTGCGCGCAACATCCCCACACGTCGAACACGTGGCCGAAGTGAACACCACCACGATCCACGCGACCTCGGGAGAAACGAAGTCAGCGCGATCGAGTTGAGCAGGAACCGCTCCACGAGGTTGCGTGGGTACGGCCGTGCGACTTCGTCGACGCCACGCCACCAACACCGCCGCCATCACCACCGCGACGATGACACCGATGCGTACGAGCAATTCCGAACCAGCGCTGAGCGCAACCATCACGCTCATCACGGCGCACTCGATTCAGCCACCACGATGAGCGGCGCCACACCGTTCACCGGTTGTTTGGCGCCACGCGATACTCGTCGCTGCACCACCACGGGCTCGTTGGAAATCACCGACACCGCCGAAGCGGCGGTCTCGGAACCAAGTTGAACGCTGGTGCTCGCACCCGGCGCAAGCGACACTTCTTCGTACCCGGTGACCGGCACATCGCCAGCCGGGCCAAGGTACGTCACGCGAAACGTTGCGGGCTGTGATCCCGGGTTGAACACTCGAAGCGAGTCACCCACGTCGACGGCCACACCTGCAGGTGCCATCCATGACACGGCTGGGGTCGGTGCGCCGAGCAACACGGCACTAGCAACCGTCTTTCCTTGGTCGCGTGTGGTGACACGCTCCATCACCACACCATCCGCGACGCTCGTACCGGGGATTGCAGCAACCGACGAAACGATCACCGAGTATCTGCCGTCCGGCAACGCACTCAACCCTGCGGGCGCAAACTTGGTGACGCGCTTTGCGGACGCCGTCACCACGATGGGGTCGATCGCCACACCGTCATCGCCGGCGACGATGAACGTGAGTTGTTGATCGCTCGTCGACGGGTTGTAGATCACGTATTCCTCGGCGACACCGGGTGCCTTTTCGCCATCGGCGAAAAACCAACGATTGCTTGAGAGCGACGAAGCAAGGGTCATCGTGTAGCCGAGCCGGCCTCGACCCAGGTAGTGCTGCGAGCGCCCCACCACCACGCGCCCCACCGAAGCACGCACCGACACGGCGGCAATCGCCTCGTTGCGGGCATCGAGCGAGGCAAGGTCGAATACACGCACCGACTCGGGAGGAATCACCACGCCCTTCAACGACTGCGGACTACGTTCGCCGATCGATGTCACGAAGGAGATGTCGAGGATCGCGGAATCCAGCGATGGATTCGTCACCACCACGTTGTCGATGCTGTCGGCTCCGGTGAATCCGTCGGCCAGATACCACGAGCCTGCGGGCGCCGAAGCACACGACGCCACCGCGTTGCCGGCGCGATGTCGGGTGATCTGCTCCACTGCCACGGCCGCACCCTGCGACTCCACGAGTGCCGACACGAATGGCGACGACACCCCTGCAAGAGCGTCGACCTGCAGGCTGGAGCGCGCCGGCACGGCGAATCGCTGCTGGCGCGAAGCACCGTCGACGAAGAACCTCGTGATGGTGCCACCCACCGGCGTTTCACCGGCATTGGCGATGATGAGCGAGCCACCGATGGAGTCGTCGTTGCCCACCACACCCGGGCAGAACCACGTCGAGGCCTTGGCATCGCGCCGAAACTCGGGCAACGACGACAACCCGCCAACGACGCTCTCGACACCACCTATGGGGCGACGATCCATCACCACCAGCACTGCAACGATCGCCAGCGTCAGCACGACCACCACTACTTGTCGGGTGCGACCGATGGCTCGACGCGCGAGGGATGTGGCACGACGTTGTGCCATCACAACACCACCTTGCGGTCGTCGTCACCACGCAACGACACTTCCACTACCTCACGCGCTGCGCGAACGCGCCCGCGGAAGCGACTTGGATTGAACGTCACTCCCAACACCACCAACCACAGCGCCAACTGCAGCGCGATGAGCGCGCGGTGAGCAACGGAGGACCGTAGACGTATCTCCGCACCCCCGGTAAGCGGTGCATCGAAAGCGGTGGTTGCCCCGAACGCAACGCGCGGCGCAACCCGGGCACCATCGACCGACATCGTCCACCGTTGGGAAAACGGCACGGCCAGGTGCAACGTTCCCGACAAGGAGTTGCCCTGCACCACCCGATCGGCGCCGAACCCTGAAGCAAAGGTCGCGCGATTCACCAGCGGATCCGCCAACAAGTTGGCCTCCAAGGCCTGGCGACTCGCAACCGCGGATCGCTCGTCGAGCACGCTCGCCGTGGGCAGCGCAGCCATGTTCTCGAAGATCACCAGATCGGTGGCGGTGTACACGCGACGAAAGTCGAGTTGGTCGGCCAAATGCGCCACCACCCCATCACCAATCGCACCGTCGACGGGAACCCGGCGCGAATACCACGTGGAGTCGCGGAGCGGCACCACCACGAAACGAACGGCAAGTGGCGACAGCAAGCGTCCAGCACGCAACGACTCCCCCGTCAGCAACACATCCACTGCGCGAGTCAAGGCATCGGACATCGCCGTCGGACTCGAGGCCAAGAGATCGACCCCCGTTGGGCCGCCGTCACGCAACACACCGTATGCAACGTCACCCAACTGCGCCGGAACCGCTGCGACCGGCAGCAGTCGAGGGTCGCCGATGTACATCACGTAGTAATCGCCGTCGGTGTCGGCCGGCAACTGCGTCACCAACTGACTGAGGGTTGCGTTCGGCTGCGACCATCGCCCATTGGCAGCAACCACCACGCTCGGCACGCTCACCACACCGACTGCAGCAACGGAAAGACCGGCGAGAAGTTGCCGCCACGTGAACACGGTGCCACGACCATCGACGAACGTCGAAAATGCCGTGGTTGCAGAAATGCAAACACCCAACGACATCAGCGTTGCCAGCATGAGTGGCTCCGGCAATGCGATGCCGAGCAGCCCATGCTCCACCGCCAAACTCGACAGCAACGGCACCGCAACGAGCAGCATTGCACGCGTCGCCCAACCGGAACGCGCGCCGCGTACCACCAACAACATCAGCACGACGGGAACGTACGACGCCAACAGCACGTAGCGCCACACCACGTTGTCCACGCCCAGCGTCATGACGTCGAGCAGCGTTCGCCCGGTCACCGGCGCAGATGTGCCGACGAGGACCGTCCACCAGTCACCATCGACGAGTCGAGTCGACCAGGGCAGGTGCAGCACCGTGGCACCGACGATTGCTGCGAAGAGCGAACCCACCAACCAACCCGAGGCTCTCGCCGGCGTTGCCGTGAACAACGCCGCAACTGCAAGCGACACGGCAAGGACGGCAACGATAACCAGCATCGCCGGGGCGAACGTGCCGGCGATCGCCACCACCAACAACAGCGAGGCAACGAGCTGGGATCGACGCCCACCAGTCGGGCGCACCGACGTTTCACGAACCACACCAGCGTCATCGCGACCCAATCCTGCAATTCGTCGGGAAAAATCCAACACCCACGGAGCCAGTGCCCACACGATCAACGCGTCGCGTCGACCATCCCGCACCGCAAGCACACCCACCGGAAACGCCGCGTACACCACCGCTGCGAACATCCGTGCACGCGCGCCACCGATGACGCCACCCAATCGCCATGCGCCAACCGGACCAACGATCAGCGAGCCCACCACCAACAGCGTGAGCAAGCCCGACCACGAACCGAACCATGCGACACCCAACACGGAGAGCGCCCCGACGAACGATGGCGCCGCACTCGGTGCACCGAACCAACCTGGAGCCCAACCTGCTGCGTAGGAGCGAAACATCTCGAACGCAGTGGAGTCGGCCGAAGCAAGCGGAACGAACTGTCCGATGTTGGCTACGCCGTCGAAGATGAAGCTGCGGCTCCCGAACAGAACGATGAGAACTCCAACGATGCCCACCAATGACACGCCACGGGATGTCGGGGCGAGCGGCTGTCCGATGGCTGGCGCCTCGGAGGTGGTGAGTTCACGCAGTGCGCGACGATGGCGTGCAAACGATGCCAACCGTGCGCTGGAGCGCAGTTGCAAGCTCGTTACTTCGCTGCTTGGCACGCGGCGCAATGGCTTCAACTCGCGGCGTCGCGCCACAACCGCGGGAACATCCACCACCAGTGCACCGAGCGCGCGCAGTGCGGCAAGCCCACGCCGAAATTGACCATTGAACAGCCCAAGGACCGTGTCGGCGAGAGCTTGTACGAGCAGGCGAAGCAACACCACCGGCACGCGCGACAATGACGCGCATGCCACCACCGTGCGCACACGATGGCGTTCGGCGCGAGCCTCACCACCAATCACGTTTGCGCGCGCCGAAAAACCGCCGCGATGGCGCACCACTGCTGCAGGATTCACCATCACCCGCGCACCGAGCAGGTGAACACGCCAACAGATGTCGAGTTCCTCGCCAAGAAAGGGAATCTGCGGCGCGAAGCCTCCGATGTCGCGAAATACGTCGTTGCGAACGAGCAGACACGCCGATGGCAGCGCAAAGGTGTCGCGTACTGCGTCGTGTTGTTCCTGATCGCGTTCACCCGGATCCACCACATCCACGAGGTAGCCGGCGCGGTCGGCATCGAGTCCCACGTGCTGCAGCACATCGGGCGTATCCCACTCGACCAACTTCGGACCGATAACGGCTGCATTCGATCGAAACGCCTCCTCCACCAGCTGCGAGATGGCATCGCTACGCAGAGCGACGTCGTCATGGACGAACAGAAAGAAGCCGTCACGACCCTCCACCACATTGATGACCTGGTTGGCCACGGGACCAAAGCCCGGGTTCCCTTCCACCTGTCGCACCAAGGCATTCGGGAATTGGCCGAGGATGTCCCGGCTCACGGCAGCATCAGTGGTGCTGGTAAGGAAGGCCACCAGCCGTACGTCTGGATAGTCCTGCCCAGCCAGGCTGGCGAGCACCTCGGCGAACCACTCGCCAGGTTCATGGACGACCATGACCGCCACAACGGGTGGGGCGGCGTCGGTCGGGCGCTCCTCAACAGGGGTCGTCACGACGTCCATATCCTACTGATGACGCATGCCACACACCATCGTGCGCACTCTGCTTGCAAAAGTTAGCACCTCGCAGTACGGTGACGTCATGCCAAAACTCCAACTCTCCAACCCCCTCAAGTCCCTCGATCTCACCAACGTTGATCTTCGCAAGAATCTCGCCCCCGCCGCCAAGGTTGCCCGCGATGCCGCGTACGTTGCCGTCGGTGTCGGCGTCATTGCCGCCCAACGCGTGAGCGCTCGTCGCTACGACGTGCAACAGCGTGTCAACACACTGCAGGAACGCATCAACGAGTTGGCACCACGCGTGCGCGACGAAGCACAGGCAACCGCCCAGCGAGTGATCGACGAAGCCACCAGCAAGGTACGCAGCGTGGTGGAGCGTCGCAAGAACGTCGCCAGCGACACCAACGTCGCCTAACGCGCGTCGCGTTCGCGCTCTCGCCTCGTCGAGCAGCGACGGCAAGTAGCCTCGGCTCGCTTGGACGACGCTGCCCCAACATCACCAGACCGCAGTAACCCCCTGCCCAAGGGCAGCCTCACCATTGGTACGGGGTTGCTGATCGGTGGTGTCTCGATCTACGTCTTCTTCCGGCTCGGGCAAGAAGCCCTCGGCCAAGACGGCTTCAAACCCATCGTGTCGTTGTGGTTCGTCATGTTCGCGCTGGTTCCCGGGTTCTTCCTGCCACTCGAACAAGAAGTCAGCCGCGCAGTTGCACATCGGCGGGCACTCGGCGATGGGGTTCGTCCGGTCGTTCGCAAGGTCGCACCGGTAGCAGCGTCAATCACGGTTGCTCTCGCGCTGGCAGTCGCCATCGGGCGAAATCGATTCACCAACGACTTGTTCGAGGGTTCTGCCGTCGTCACACTGGCGCTGGTGATCGCCTTGGTTGGCTACGCGCCATTCCACATCGCCCGTGGCATCTGCTCGGGAATGGGACACTTCCGCGTGTACAGCACGATGATCGCACTCGACGGGTTGCTGCGTGTCGTCGCCTGTGCCGCCTTCTTGTTGATCGGCATGGATCGCGTCGGACCGTACGCACTCATGGTTGCCGCAGTACCGCTGGTGATTGCTGCCGGCGCGTTTGGTTCGGGACGACTACGCACCGAACCCGGCACACCGGCGTCGTGGAGCGAACTGGCACCCAACCTCGGATGGTTGCTCTTGGGCACGCTGTGCTCGGGCGCACTCATCAATGCCGGCCCGCTCACGGTTGACCTGCTCGGCGACGGCACTCCACCCGAAGTCGTGACGCGATTCGGCAACGCAGTGTTGTTGGCGCGAGTACCGCTCTTCCTCTTCCAAGCGGTGCAAGCCGCGATGTTGCCCCGTTTGACACAACTGGCGGCCCTTGGCGACTCGCGCGAATTTCGCGACGTGCTGCGACGACTCTTCGTGCTGGTGGGTGGCGTGGGTGTCGTCGGCGTCGTTGGTGCCTTCGTCGCCGGACCTTGGGTGCTCGAGCTCGTGTACGAAGGTGGCATCGATCGGCGCACCATCACGTTGCTGGCGTTCGCCAGCGCGGTGTACATGATGGCGCAAGCGTGCGCGCAGTCCGTATTGGCGATGTCCGGTCACGTGCTGGTGGCCAGTGGCTGGGCGGCGAGTTTCGTGGCGTTCGTCGTGGTCGCCGTCTGGTCGAGCGATGACTTGTTCTTGCGAGTGGAACTGGCACTGATCGCCAGTTCGATCGTGGCGTTCGGAATCTTTGCGTTGGCGCTGCGCGCTTACTTTGCGCGCTTGGCTTCGAGATCGAGGTCGTGACGCACCATCATCTCCACGAGTGATGGAAAATCCACTTCGCGCTTCCAGCCGAGTTTCTTCTCGGCCTTCGATGCGTCGCCAACGAGCAAATCCACTTCCGCAGGACGGAAGTATTGCTGGTCGATACCGACGTACTTCTTCCAGTCACCCAGACCCGCGCACTCGAACGCCAACTGCAGGAACTCGGTGATCTCGTGTGTTTCGCCGGTGGCAATGACGTAATCGTCGGGTTGATCCTGTTGGAGCATCAACCACATGGCCTTCACGTAATCGCCGGCGTAACCCCAGTCGCGTTTGGCGGCCAAGTTGCCGAGCAGCAACTTGTCTTCCAATCCCAACTTGATTCGGGCAACGGAGTGGCTGATCTTGCGGGTGACGAATTCGTAGCCGCGACGCGGACCCTCGTGATTGAAGAGAATTCCCGATGACGCGTGCAGTCCGTACGACTCGCGATAGTTCACGGTCATGTGATGGCCGAACACCTTGGCCACGCCGTACGGCGAACGCGGATGAAACGCGGTGAGCTCGGTTTGCGGGATCTCGCGCACCTGACCGTACATCTCCGATGACGACGCTTGATAGAAGCGAATCGGATTGTTGTTCGATCCGCCGACGAGACGAATGGCTTCCAGCATGCGCAACACGCCCAAACCGGTGACGTTGGACGTGAGTTCGGCCTGATTGAACGACATGGCCACGAAGGAGATCGCACCGAGGTTGTACACCTCGTTGGGCTCCACTGCACGCAGCGCTGCCACCAAACTGGAGAAGTCGGTGAGGTCGCCGCTCACCAGTCGAATGAACGGAAACTCGGCAAGCAGCGTTTCTGCTTTGGGGTTGTTCTGACCCTTCATCAAGCCGAACACCTCGTAACCCTTACCGTGCAGGAACTCGGCGAGGTGCTGACCGTCTTGACCAGTGATACCGGTGATGAGGGCGCGTGGCACCCGATGAAGGCTACTCATACGCTCAATGAGGTGACGGCCACGCCCGACATCGTCGTTCTTGCAGGTGGGGTCGGTGCAGCACGATTCTTGCGAGCGCTGCATCTTGCACGTCCACACGCGGACGTCGTTGCCATCGTCAACACCGGCGACGACACCGTCGCCAACGGACTCCACGTCTCCCCCGACATCGACACGGTGATCTACACGCTCGCCACCGCCATCGATCCCGATCGTGGCTGGGGACTGCGTGACGAAACATGGACTGCCATGCAGTCGCTGGCGCGGTACACCACCGTGCGACCACGTGACTCTCGTGCTCCCAACGACTGGTTCAACCTCGGCGACCGCGACTTGGCCACCCACCTCTACCGAACGGCGCGACTGCATGAAGGTGCAACGCTGGAACAGGTCACCACGGAGATTGCTCGTGCATGGAACGTGCCGTACCGAGTGATTCCGATGAGCAACCAACCGGTGGAAACTCGCGTCACGCTCGCTGCGTCATCGACGGCTTCCGATGGTCACCACTATGCGAACGACGAAACCGTCTCCTTCCAGGAATACTTCGTGCGGCTCCGACACGGCGTGCCGGTGTCGAACGTGGCGTTCGTCGGTGCCGATACCGCCACCCCATTGGGTATTCACGAACTTTCGTCTGCCACCAGCGTGGTGATTGCGCCATCCAACCCCATCGTGTCCATCGGCCCGCTCCGTGCATTAAGTGGAGTCGATTCGACACTCCGCGAGCGCCGCGAGTCGGTGGTGGCGATTTCCCCGATCATCGGCGGTTCGGCACTGAAAGGTCCGGCCGATCGGATGCTGCGCGAACTCGGACACGAGTCGAGCGCTCTCGGTGTGGCGCGCCTGTACGCGCCGATCTGCGGGACCCTGGTGATCGACACCGTTGATGCCGCATTACGTCCGGCTATCGAGGCACTCGGGATGCGTTGTATCGTCACCGACACGATCATGAAGTCCCCGGAAGTTGCACGCACCCTGGCCGACACGGTCGTTGGTGCGGCGACCACACCCGCAACGTCGGCTCCACGATGACCACGCGACTTACCGCCTGGGGGGTGACGGGCATTCCGGAGATTCATCCCGACGACCAATTGGGCGACATCATCGCCGAAGCGTGTCGCGGTGAGCCGAATGGTCCGCTCCAGAATGGCGACGTACTCGTGGTGACACAGAAAGTGGTCAGCAAGGCAGAAGGTCGCTTGGTGCCCGTCGACGCCAACGATCCCCTCAGCCACAAGAAGTTGGTGGAAGACGAAGCCGTTCGCATCGTGCGCCGTCGTGGAGATCTGATCATCACCGAAACCTCGCACGGATTCGTGTGCGCCAACAGCGGCGTGGACCTTTCCAACGTGGAGCGCGGCCAAGCTGCACTCCTCCCCAAGGATTCCGACCGCTCGGCTCGACGCATTCGCGACATCATCCGTGCCCGCCTCGGAGTGGAGGTCGGCGTGATCGTGAGTGACACGTTCGGCCGCGCATGGCGCAAGGGCCTCACCGACGTGGCGATCGGCGTAGCGGGCATCGCAGGTGTGGTCGACTTGCGTGGCACGCCCGATGCGCTCGGTCGAGTGATGCAGGTAACCGAGGTTGCCGTTGCCGACGAGCTCGCAAGCGCCGCCGAACTCGTGATGGGCAAATCGTCGGGTATTCCCGTCGCGGTCATCCGTGGTGCGGACGCATCGTGGTTGCGCGAGTCGTCCGTGCGTGAATTGATTCGCCCCCCACAGGAGGACCTGTTCCGCTAGCGACGTCGGGGTGTTGCTATCGCTGCTCTGCGCCAACGAGCGCTTCGCGAACCTGGGCATCGGCCGACACGTTGCCCAACACTGCAGACGACCGCACGTTGGCACGTTCGCCGATGCTGGCGTTCGGAAAAATCACCGAGTCGACCACGTGTGCGCCCGCGGCGATACTGGCGCCAGCACCCACCACGCTGTTGGTCACTACTGCAGTGGCGTGAATGCGCGCATCGGTGTGTATGGCCACATCATGCTCCCGGCGCACACCGTTGATGAGATCCAAGTTGCCGCGAACGTACGTGTCGGGGCGGCCCGCATCCAGCCAGTAGTCATCGGTTGGATACGCAAACAACTCACCGGAGCTTGCCAAGGCGGGAAACGTGACTCGTTCCACCGAGAGCGGTGCATCACCGGGCAACTGTCGCAGCACTGCAGATTCGAACACGTACGTGCCGGCGTTGACGTGTCGACTGGTGACGGTGCCGGGAGCGGGCTTTTCGACGAATCCGCTCACCTTGCCGCTCGTGTCGAATTGCACCACGCCGAACTGCGATGGGTCCTCCACCGGCGTGAGGTGAATGGTCGCAAGCGCACCATGACCCACGTTGGCGTGGTGTTGCGCGATCAAGGAAGCAATCGAGAGGTCGGTAACGATGTCGCCATTGGCTACGACGAACGCTTCGTTCCGTTCGTGTAGTCCGACGCTGCGTGCAGCAAAACCAATCGCGCCAGCGGTGTCCAGCGGGGACGACTCGATTGCATAATGCAGTCGCACGCCGACACAGCGAGCATCGGGAAACGCCGCAAGGAACGGTTCGGGCTTGAACCCCAGGGCGAGCACCGCATCCGTGACTCCGCCACGCGCCAACTGCGACATCAGGCATTCCAAGATGGTTCGTTGCCCGAGCGGCAACAGCGGTTTGGGAATGTCGTTGGTGAGTGGCCGCAGTCGCGTGCCGAAACCGCCGACAAGAACGACGGCAAACATGCCGCTGGGAACTTACTGGCCCGACTCGACGAGGATGGCTACGTCGCTGGCCGCTGCCGGCTGATCGACATCGGTGCCATCCGGTGCAAAGACGAGCGCAACGGCAAGACCATTGTTGTCCAAGCGCACGGAACCAAGTTCGGCGATGGACGTCTTCTGCGAGGAGTCAGTCCCGAGGTTGTCCCACGTTGCCACCGACAATGTCGCACCCTTGCCACCACAGGCATCGCTGCCTTCCGTGAGCACTTCGCCGCCGTTGATTGCATCCGGGAACTCGAGCTCGGTATTGGACACCTTGATGGAGTACAGGTCCAGCACCGCCGACAGCTTGGCACGGCGCTGACCACTCAACACTTGCGGCTGCCACTCCACCGCACCAGGCGTACCAGGAACGAGCTTGGCACCTTCGCGCAATTCCGCGAGGTCGGTGATGACCGGAGCGTCGGGCAAGGTAACCCACTGGTCGCACACGTACACACCAAAGGAGAGGTAGTACGTGGCGTTGGTGATGTCGGCCGCGGTGCGGTCTTCGAGCGTCTGGCGTGAGTATGCGATGAGCGCAGCACCGAGGGCCAACACCACGATGATGACCGTGGGGAACAACGAACCACCACGCAGGCGAATACCACGAGGCGAACGGGTCTTGCTCTTCTCAGCGAGCCGGGCGATTTTCTTGGCGGACGACGTCACGAGTTGCTCAGGCTATCGGGAAGCAGTCGCACGTACGCCTCCGCAACGTCGCGTGCCGTCACGTGGCGTTCCACATAGTTGCGCCCATTGGCGCCCATCTGATCACGACGCGGTGCATCAACGGCCAGTCGCGACAGCGCCGTGCACAGCGACTCCACATCATCGGGGGGAACGCTGAGGCCGGCACCCGCCCGCTCGAGCAGACGGTCGATCTCGGTTCCAGCATCGACGGCGGCCACCACGGGGCGACCTGCAGCCAAGATGGAATACGTCTTGGAGGGCACGCTGACGGCGGCCAGCCCGGCGCGCAATGGCACCACGTGAATGTCGCCCGTTGCCAGCACTTCACCCAACCGGGCTTCCGGCTGATAGCCACCGAATCGCACATTGGTGACTCCAATGGCCAGCGCGCGAAGCGATTGCAGCGCTGCCCCGTCGCCGTTGATGAGCACCGTCACCGATGGTGTGCGGCGAGCGAACTCCACGAGATTTTCCAACGACTGCGAAAATCCGACGTTGCCCGCGTACATCACCACGACTTCGCCACCGATACCGAGCTCGGTGCGATACGCGGTCATGCGATCGCGGGGTGTGACGCCCTTGGTGTCGACGAAGTTCTCGATCACGTGAACACGCGAGGCGTGCCGGGATGACAACTTGGCCCGCACGTTGCGTTGCAGGTCGTCGGACAACACCACCACGGCGTGCGAGCGGCGATACGTGAAGCGCTCCAACCAGGACGCCAAGGCAATGACCGTCGAGTTGGTGATGGCACCAGTTGCAACGACGGCATCGGGAAACACGTCCTGCACGTTGAAGATCAACCGAGTACGTCGCAACCGGGCCGCAATCCATCCGACGGTGCCAAGGGTGAGCGGCGGCGACATGGCCACGACGGCATCGACGCGCTTCGACGCCGAGCGACGCCCGACCAGCACCGCACACACCCCGGCGATGACGCTGAAGGCAACGAACGACAATGCACGGCCCACCAGATTGGACTTGGACTTCGCCGGAAACGGATTGATTCGGGTGATCGAACCCCACGGTGTCACCTCTTTGCGCACGAGTTTGCCGCCCCAGCCATCCTCGATTCGATGCTCGCGATACCACGGCAACGACGTGACGACGTGAATCTCGTGGCCGAGTGCAGCCCACTGTTCCACGATGTGTGTCATCACCCTGCCGGTCGGTGCGATGTCGGGCGCAAAGTGTGGACACAATACGACGAAGCGGCGACGTTCACTCATGTTGCACACACCGCGAATGCAATCATGACTTGCCCACCTTGCGATACACCGCCGCCAGGTCCCTACCGGAATCCACGGCACGAAATTCCGCCGCGCGCGTGCGGCCACGTTGCTGCCACAACTCACGTCGAGCGATGACGTCGGATACCGCGTCGGCCCACGTCTGCACATCGAGCTCGATTGCATAGCCGGCATCGCCCACCACGCCGGGCAATGCGGTGCGATTGCTGGCGATGACGGGCGCACCCAACGCCATGGCTTCGATCACCGGCGCTCCGAAACCTTCGTAGGAACTGGGAAACACCAACGCAGCCGCCATCGCCAACAGGCCGTCGCGATCTCGATCACCGAGCCGACCCACCATCTTGACGCGATCCGCCAACCCCAGCGAGGAGATGGCGTGTTGCACGGTGTCGTGTGCGCGCCCCACTCCGCCGGCAAACACCAATTGCACGTCGGTCGCCCGTAATGGCCCGGCGAGCACGTCGAGCAAGAACCGATGATTCTTGTGCGGGTGCGTGACTGCGGGAAACACCAAGACATGGTCCGCCGTGAGACCGAATCGATCGCGCAGCTCGCGCTCGGGAGTACGGTTCGCGCCGAGCGACGGCTCGATGCCGTGGCGCACCACGCTCACCCTGTCGAGTGGAACTGCGAGACGTTCCACCACGGTGCGCTGCACATAGGCACTGGGAACCACGATGTGATGCGCACGACGCACCGACGCGGGCATTCGCATGGTGAGGTAGCGCAACTTGGTACGCGAGAAGTACTGCGGATACACGAGGTACTGCAGATCGTGGATCGTGAGTACCGTCGGCTGCGGACTCCGCGGTGGCACCGTGCCACCACCGTGGTGCACTACCGCAGCGCCGCGTGCACGAGATGCCAGCCACGTTGCTTCGTGCCATACACGTCGCGGCCGCACCCGTTCAGCGGATGTCGACTCGTGAATCGTGGCAACTTGCGTCAACTCCGGATGCGCGCGCGAAAAATCGCGTGGCGCGTAGACGTCGAGCGAGAACTCGTCGTCGCTCGCCTCGCGCAACCCCAACAACTGACGAACCAGGTACTGCTCCGAACCACCGACTGCGCCAGGGACGCACCACAACATGTTGACGGCGATGCGTGTCATCGGGGCCTCGACGGTGCTCGACGCTCGGTCATCGTGCACCCATGCCGACTGCATCGCGATAGGCGCGCACCACCAAACTTGCGGTGGCGTCCCACGTTGCGCCCTTCGCCCGTTCGATTCCCAGCTGCGACAACTCGTGGCGCCGAGCGAGCGCATCGCGAATTCCATCGGCAATGGAGCCCACGTCACGCGGTTCCACCAACACCGCCGCACCACCAGCAACTTCCTCGGTGGAGGTGCCCACACTCGTCACCACCGCGGTGCCGTGCGACATCGCCTCGAGAATCGGCAAACCAAAACCCTCCATCAGCGACGGATAACACATAACGCTCGCACCCGCATACATCGCCGGCAAGTCAGCATCCGCAACATGACCCGCAAACACCACGTTCGGAGCACTCACCAACCGTGTGGCGATCTCGTCGTTGCCCCAACCAGCGGCACCTGCCACCACGAGTGGTGGAGCCGACGGCCCGAGCTGCTCGTGTGCATCGAGCAGCCGAGGCAGGTTCTTTCGCGGTTCCAACGTTCCGACGAACAACAGGTACTCGCTCGGCAATGCATACTTGGCTCGCACCTCCGCAATGACCGTTGGCGAGGTCGATCGGAGTCGCACACCAAGCGGCACCAGTCGCAGTCGTTGGGCATCGAAGCCGTTGGCGACACAGTCGTCCATCGTTGCGCGGGAGGAACACAGCACCAACGCGGCACGTTGACGCACGATGTCGAGCGAACGCGCAAAGACGTCACGACCTCGCGCGGTGAAGTACTGCGGATGGTGCAGAAACGCCAAGTCGTGCACGGTGACCACCAACGGCACCCGTGCGGCAGCAGCAAATGGAATGATGCTCGTTGCATGCAAGACATCGATTGCGCCGGTTGCACGCTCCACATGCGGCCAACCAAATCGCAGCGACGACTCCACCAGCGCCGCGCCACTCAGCGGCAAGAACTTCATGTCGATGGTGGGTTCGTATCCAGCAGTGGCCGGTCGACGATGACGACCCGCAACACCAACGACGTTCACATCGTCACGGGCGGCGAGTGCTCGACCCAACTCCACCGCGGCGATACCGGTTCCGCCAGGTGACTCGCGCCAACACTGCTCCAAGGTGAGCGCCACGCGCACTCGGCTCATTGCTTCCATTCTGTCGGCGTACGGGCGTCATCTGCGCCAACCCGTACGAATAGCCTGAAAGCATCGTGGACGTGCCATCGACCAAGACTGCGCAGCAGACCAGCAGCGTGCCGTCGACCAACCCGGGGTTCTGGCGTGGTCGTCGAGTCGTAGTAACTGGTGGAGCGGGATTCTTGGGCAGCCATGTGGTGCGTCGACTACAGGCGTCTGGAGCAGAGGTGGTGGTGCCTCGCCATGCCGAACACGACCTCACACAGAACGGAGTTGCCGAAGCACTGTTCGCACATCATCGCCCGAGCCACGTGATTCATCTGGCGGCTCGAGTCGGGGGTATCGGCTACAACCAAGCCGAGCCGGCACCATTGTTCCTCGACAACCTGCAGATGGGTGTCAACGTGATCGAAGCAGCGCGATCGGTCGGCGTGGAGAAAACCGTGGTGCTCGGCACCGTGTGCAGTTATCCCAAGTTCACGCCCGTGCCATTCCGTGAAGAGTCCATCTGGGACGGCTACCCCGAAGAAACCAACGCTCCCTACGGCATCGCAAAGAAAGCCTTGCTGGTTCTCGCGCAAGTCAATCGTCGGCAGTACGGACAGCGATTCGCCT
>JBBANV010000004.1:44777-50553 GCA_040401775.1 Ilumatobacteraceae bacterium | reverse complement strand
GGCGGGTCATGACTCTCCCCGAGGATCTCGCACTCGCACTGCGGGCCGCCGACGTGGCCGACGGAGTCAGTTTGCCGGGGTTTCGCCAGCGTGGTTTCACGGTGGAGCGCAAGGCCGACAAGAGTGAGGTCACCGAACTCGATCGCAACACCGAATCGGCAATCAGCAACTTACTGCGAAGCGAACGCCCCAACTATTCGCTCTACGGCGAGGAGCACGGCGTGATTGGTCCGACCGACGCCCCGTTCCAGTGGGTGATTGATCCGATCGATGGCACGAGCAACTTCGTTCGCGGTGTTCCGGTGTGGGCAACGCTCATTGCGTTGGTGCACGAGGGTGAGCCGGTACTCGGTGTGGTATCGGCCCCTGCGCTTGGTATGCGCTGGTGGGCGGCACGCGGGCTCGGCGCGCACTACGGCACCTTCGGCACGAGCCAGCAGATTCACGTGAGTGACGTCGGCGAGCTTCGTCGCGCAAGTGCGAGCATCACGGTGACCGAGTCGTGGCACGCAGCAAACAAAACCGAACATCTCAATGCACTGCAACGCAACGTTGGTCGCTTGCGCAACTACGGCGACTTCTGGCAACACATGCTGGTGGCGCAAGGTGCAGTCGACTTCGCCATCGATGCAATCGGGCTCGGGCCGTACGACATCGCCGCTATCGCTGCGATCGTCACCGAAGCTGGCGGCACGTGGACCAATCGCCACGGTGACAGCGAGTGGCGATCGGACTCGCTCATCACGAGCAACGGTCGCCTCCATGGCGCCGTACTTGGCGCGCTTGGAAGCGACCGTTAACTCAGATTCGTTGTCTGTTCCGCGCTAGCGGAACGTTGCAGAGGACTGCGTTACATCATCCCCATGCCGCCGCCAGGCATTCCGCCGCCTGCCGGTGCCGCGCCAGCCTTTTCAGGCTTGTCGGCAACCAGGCACTCGGTGGTGATGACCAACGCTGCGATCGATGCTGCGTTCTGCAACGCTGCACGAGTCACCTTGGCTGGGTCGATGATGCCGGCCTTCACGAGGTCGGTCATTTCACCGGTTGCGGCGTTCATACCCGTGTTGCCCTTTGCGGCTTCCACTTGCTGAACGGCAACTGCGCCTTCCATACCTGCGTTGTCAGCAATGTGACGTGCTGGCGCGGTGAGTGAGTCGTACACGCTGCGTGCACCGGTGGCCTCGTCGCCCGTGAGCGACTCGACAACCTTCAACACCGCTGGACGAGTACGAATCAGTGCGGTACCACCACCGGCGACCACACCTTCTTCGATTGCCGCGCGGGTTGCCGACACGGCGTCCTCGATGCGGTGCTTCTTTTCCTTGAGCTCCACTTCGGTTGCTGCGCCGACCTTGATGACGGCAACGCCACCAGCCAACTTGGCGAGACGCTCTTGCAGCTTCTCGCGGTCCCAGTCGCTGTCGGTGTTGTCGATTTCGGTCTTGATCTGGTTGATGCGGCCATTGACTTCGGCCTTGTCACCGTGACCGTCAACGATGGTGGTGTTGTCCTTGTCGATGATGACGCGCTTGGCACGACCCAGGAGGTCGAGGCCAGCGTTCTCCAACTTCAAGCCCACTTCTTCGCTGATGACCTGTCCACCGGTGAGGATGGCCATGTCCTGCAGCATCGCCTTGCGGCGATCGCCGAAGCCAGGGGCCTTCACTGCGGTGGAGTTGAAGGTGCCACGAATCTTGTTGACCACCAACGTGGCGAGTGCTTCACCCTCGACATCTTCGGCAACGATGAGGAGCGGCTTGCCCGTCTTCATCACACCTTCGAGGAGCGGCAGCATCGACTGCACGGTGGAAATCTTGGCCGAGTGGAACAGGATGTACGGCTCTTCAAGCACGGCTTCCTGGCGGTCCTGATCGGTCACGAAGTACGGCGACAAGTAACCCTTGTCGAACTGCATACCTTCGGTGAACTCGAGCTCGATACCGAACGTGTTGGACTCCTCAACGGTGACCACACCGTCCTTGCCCACCTTGTCGATGGCGTCGGCGATGACCTTGCCGATTGCGGCGTCGGCAGCCGAGATGGTGGCGACGTTGGCGATGTCGCCCTTGTCGTCCACTTCCTTGGCCTGTGACTTGATCGACTCCACTGCTGCAGCAACGGCCTTTTCGATACCGCGCTTCAAGCCCATGGGGTTTGCACCAGCGGCAACGTTGCGCATGCCGTGGGTAACCATGGCCTGGGCCAACACCGTTGCGGTGGTGGTGCCGTCACCGGCGACATCGTTGGTCTTGGTGGCGACTTCCTTCACCAACTGGGCGCCCATGTTTTCGAATGGGTCTTCCAGTTCGACTTCCTTGGCGATGGACACACCGTCATTGGTGATGGTTGGTGCGCCGAACTTCTTGTCGAGAACGACGTTGCGACCCTTCGGTCCCAACGTCACCTTGACGGCGTCGGCGAGCTTGTTGACGCCGGCTTCAAGAGCGCGGCGTGCTTCTTCGTCGAATTTCAGCATCTTTGGCATGTGATGTTCCTGTTTCTGTTGTGTACGTGAGTACGGGTGGAGAGAGTGTTGACGAGTGGATTACTTGGTGACGATCGCGAGAACGTCGCGGCTGGTGAGGATGAGCAAGTCATCGCCCTTGTGCGCAACTTCGGTGCCGCCGTACTTGCTGTACAGAACGGTGTCGCCGACCTTCACCTCGAGTGGGAAGAACTTGCCTTCCGAGTCGCTCCAGCGACCAGGACCAACGGCAAGCACGGTGCCCTGCTGTGGCTTTTCCTTGGCGGTGTCGGGGATGACGAGACCCGATGCGGTGGTTTGCTCGGCCTCAGAAGGCTTCACCACGATTCGGTCATCAAGGGGTTTCAGGTTCATGTTGTTTCCTTTTCGTGCAGGTCTCCCAGACGGGAGACGGGCTATCTGACGCCCTGGAAAGCGGTTAGCACTCTCCGCGGGCGAGTGCTAATGCTAGGGGTGAGGCGGGCAGGGCAACAACCCGAGCGGGCCCTAGCGACCCGACAACGAACCGAGGAGCTGTTCCACCACCCGCACCGGCAGCCCCACCACCGTCGTGAGGTGACCTGTGACGCGCTCCACAAACATGGCCGCCTCGCCTTGCACGGCGTACGCACCTGCTTTGTCGAGCGACTCCCCCGTGGCGAGGTACCGCTCGAGGAGATCGGCGTCGATCGGATGCATGGATACGGCTGCAGTGTCGAGTGACGCGCGATGGTTGGTGTCGTGGTCGGCGCGATGGTCGCCACCGTGCGCTACGCATACCGCGGTGTGTACAAAGTGCGTGCGTCCCGAGAGTCGGCGCAACATCGTGCGTGCATGATCGATGTCGGTGGGCGTTCCGAAGATTTCACCGTCGACATCCACCGTGGTGTCGGCGCCCAACACCACCGTGTCGGCGGGGTGACGAGCCGCCACCGCCAAACACTTCGCTGTCGCCAAACGCATCACCAACTCGCGCGGAGTTTCGTTGGGAAGCGGAGTCTCATCGATATCCGCAGAGTCCACCACGAAGGGCACACCCATCTGCGTGAGGATGTCGGCTCGTCGCGGCGAGCGCGAGGCGAGCACCAGCGGTGGGCGACCGTTCATTGCGCGAGTCGCAGCGTCATCCGCCGCTCATGGTGGTGAGCATCGCGTCGTCGGGCACTTGCAAGTCGTCCAAGTGCTCCAAGTAACCGTGCGGCAACACCACATTGATTGGTCCGTTGGTGTGTCCACGCGGCAAACGCTCTCCCCCGGCGACGAGTGCCAACGAGTGGTCGAGTGATGCCGCCAGTGCACGTACTTCGTCGAGCGTCGACACCTCCGCGAACTGACGCCGCACGTCCGGGCCCACGGGATACCCCGTGAGATACCAACCACAGTGTTTGCGGAACTCACGAATGCCCTTGGTGTCGTCATTTCGGCCGTTATCGCGATGATGCTGCATGAGCGCCTCGGCATGCGAGATCATCACGCCAAGTACTTCGCCGAGCCGCGGCGCTGATCGTACGAGGCGGCCATTGAAAGCGTCCACCAAGTCGCGAAAGAGCCACGGTTTACCCAGGCAACCTCGGCCGATCACCACACCGTCGCAACCAGTTTCTTGCATCATCCGCATTGCATCGTCGGCACACCAGATGTCGCCATTACCAAGCACAGGAATGCCGTCCACCTGTTGCTTGAGTTGAGCGATTGCCTCCCACCGGGCACTCGGTGCGTAGTGCTGCTGGGCGGTGCGTGCATGCAATGCGATAGTGACTGCTCCGGCGTCGCGACAGATCTTGCCGGTGTCGATGAAGGTCATCAGTTCTTCGTTGATTCCCATACGGAATTTGCAGGTGATTGGAATGCCGTAGCGACTACCCGCACGCACTGCTGCACGCACGATCTCCGACAACAGGTTCTTCTTCAACGGCACCGCAGCACCACCGCCTTTGCGCGTGACCTTGGCGGCGGGGCAACCGAAATTCAGGTCGATGTGATCGACGAGGTTCTCGCTGCCCAAGATTTCCACGGCTCGCTCCACGATCACGGGGTCGCTGCCGTACAACTGCATGCTGCGAAAGTGCTCGTCCGGCGCAAAGGTGACCATCGATCGCGTGCGGGAGTTGCCGTACACCAGTGCCGCAGCCATGATCATTTCGTTCACGTACACCAGACCCGGGCCAAAACTGCGACACAGCGATCGAAACGGTGCGTTGGTTACCCCGGCCATCGGCGCCAGCACCACGGGTGGCCACACGTCGATTCCGCGTCCAGGGCTCCCATCGGTGGTGGTGCCGCGAATGGCCAGCGGCTTCATCGCTGCCGTTGGCGCGGCTGTGCTCATCGCTGCCCCGCCCCAAGTTTGAGGTTCGGGTTCGCGCCGACGTCCAACGCCGTAACTTCACCGCGACGCATGCGATACCAACCGGCGCTCGCAATCATCGCAGCATTGTCCGTGCACATCTCCCGTGACGGTAACACCACGGGGATTCCATCAACTTCCCCTGCCTTGGTCATCTCGCTTCGCAACAACGAGTTGGCGGCAACACCTCCACCGAGTGCGATGGTGTTTGCGTTGATTTGTCGCGCTGCACGACGGGTTTTGTGCACCAATACGTCAACTACTGCACGCTGGAACGAAGCCGCAACATCCTCGCTCGACACTCCAGGATTCGCTCGCACATAGTTGATGACCGCAGTCTTCAGGCCGCTGAAGGAAACATCGAGGCCATCGTGCAACATCGCACGTGGCAGCGCAACGGCGGTGTCCTTGCCACGTGTCGCTGCCTTGTCGATTGCGGGCCCGCCCGGATACGCCAGGCCCAAGAAGCGTGCCACCTTGTCGAACGCCTCACCGGCGGCATCGTCGATGGTCTGCCCGATCACGCGGTACGAGTCATGACTCGTCATCTCCACCAACAAGGTGTGCCCACCAGAAACCAGCACGAACAACATCGGAAACTGTGCGTTGGGTTCATCAAGTAGCGCGGCATACAAATGCGCTTCGAGATGATTCACACCAATGAACGGCACATCCAACGCCAACGCCGTGGCCTTTGCAGCAGACACCCCCACCAACAAGGCACCCACCAAACCCGGACCAACCGTTGCCGCCACCGCATCCACTCGGGATACATCGATGTTTGCACGCTCCAATGCTTCGGCGACCACCTGCGGCAGGATCTCCACATGCGCTCGACTCGCGATTTCGGGAACCACCCCGCCAAAGCGCGCATGTTCGTCGAGCTGGCTTGCCACCACCGACGAAAGCACGTCGGTGCCGCCCATCACCACTGCAGCCGCCGTCTCGTCACAACTGGTTTCGAT
>JBBANV010000004.1:36886-44677 GCA_040401775.1 Ilumatobacteraceae bacterium | reverse complement strand
GACACATTCGACTCGCGAACCTCCAGCGTGAGCGATGCCATACCTGCACGACGTGCTTCCCACGAAAGATCCAACATCAGTTCGGTTGCAATCCCCCGACGTCGCATCGCAACGTCCACCGCCACGTTGGTGATGTGTGCGGCGTTGTCCATGTAGATCATGCCCCCGTACCCCACCACTCGGCCGCCCAAGAGTGCAACCAAATAGTGGCGCGAACCGCGGACCTGCATCGCCAACTCGTCGTGAAACACGCCGATGGTCCATGGCTGCGGATAGGCCGTGGCTTCTATCTCCATGATCTGGGGCAAATGCGAACGGCGCATCGGCTCGATCACCAGGGCACCGTCATCAGCCATTGGCTGCTTTCGGCCAAGCAAGCGACTCAACATGTTCATGCGATGTCCCGCCGATTCATGCATTGCTCCGAGTGGTCCAGTTGATCTCGGCATCTGCCTCGCGCAAGTAGAGCGCCTCCGCCCTCGGTATGGGCTGCGACGACGCTTCGTCATGCAGCAAGCGTTCGTGAGCGATGAGTGCAACGTGCTTTGCATGTGGCCAATCCAAGGTGTCGTCTCCGAACGACACGTTCCATGCATCCGGACCCAACCCCGAGATGATCTCGTCACGGTGGCGATGAGCAAAGTCACCGACGAACAAACAGTGCTGACCACGCTCGCGAACGGCAGCCAGAAGGTCATCCATGCCGCCCACTTGTGGTGCGGCAACTCGACCCAACTCCTGTGCACCAACTCGACTCGGCTCGGCGGAATGCATCGCCCAGGCAACTTCGCGTCTGCGCGCGTCGATGGTAGGAACGATGACTTCTGCTTGTTCAGCAGACGCTGCAGGCACCGCCGACACCAACGCTTCCAGGCCATCCACCCCCACCAGCGGAATCGACAGCGCGAATGCCAACGCTTGCGCCGAGGCGATTCCCACCCGCATGCCGGTGAACAATCCCGGACCCACATCCACCGCCACCGCGTCGAGTTCGCGGAACGACAGTCCCGCACGCTTCACCACGAAATCGATCATCGGCGTGAGATCCTCGGCATGTCGACGATCGCTGCGAAGTTCGCTCGAAGCGAGCACGGCCGTACCGTTCACTACCGCCACACTCACCATGGCAGTTGCAGTGTCGATACCGAGCACGATCATGAAACGTCCCCTGCCTGAAGTCGATCCGACAGCCGAACGAATCGTGCTTCCCAACCTGAACCACGCCACGACACGGTGATGTTTCGCGCATCACCATCAGCGTGAGCAAACGCAATCACCAGTGCATCGTCGAATGCGTCCAGCATGAGATCGCCCCACTCCACCACCAACACCGCACCACGGCGGCGAGCGTCATCCAAACCCAAATCGTCGAGTTCACCCGTTCGCTCCAATCGGTACAAGTCGGAATGCACCACGGTGAGCCGACCGCCCACGTATTCGTGCACCAGCGTGAACGTGGGTGACGTCACTGCGTCGGTAACACCAAGTGCCGTGCACAACGCCTTGGTGAACGTGGTCTTCCCGGCACCAAGATCGCCGGTCAACAACAACACGTCCCGCGGGCGAAGTTCTGCCGCAATCACTTTGGCAATCCGAGCAGTGTCATCGAGCGAGGCAGACGTCAACGTGGTGCGCAACATGTTCATTCGCCGATGTAGGTACGTGGAACCCGGGCCGACACCGCACACACCACTTCGTAGGAAATCGTGCCGAGGGCCAGTGCCCAGTCCTCCACGGTGACTCGCTCTGCACCCTGCGAACCGAAGACAACCGCATCGTCCCCGACGGATACGGGATCATCTCCGCAATCGACCATCATCTGATCCATCGTCACCACACCAACGATGCGCCGTTTCACGCCTCCAACCAACACCGTGGCCTGCGACTGCCATGCGCGACGCGCGACGCCGTCGGCATAACCCAACGGCAAGGTGGCGATGGTCGTATCGCGCTCCATCACTGTGCGAAGCCCATAACTCACACCCTCACCGGCGCGCACACGTTGCACATGCGAAACCCGACTACGCAACGTCATCACCGGCAAGAGCCCCGCCATCAACGATGCGCCAAGCTCCCCCGGATTCAGTCCATACATCGCTACCCCTGCACGCATGATGGTGCTCGTGGGTGCGACGCCGCGCAGCGTTGCCGCGGAGTTCGCACAATGCACGTGACGTAGTTCGGGCGCCACGGCACGAATCAGTTCCACGATGTCTGCGAATGCCTGCAACTGTCGCTGCGTTGCGGGGTGCGTCGGGTCGTCCGCCGTCGCCAGATGGGTCATCACTCCCTCGAGCAACAACTGTGGCTGAGCCGCGATGTGCCGGGCGCGCTCGACGGCTGCATCGATCGGCACGCCAACTCGATGCATACCGGTGTCCACCTTGAGGTGTACGACTGCGCGCTTACCCAACTGACGCCCGGCCGCAACGAGTGCTTCGATGTAGTGCTCGTTGTAGGCGACACACACCACGTCATTGGCAACGAGGACTGCCGCATCCGACACCGGTTGCTCACTCATCACCATGATGGGCGCGACTACACCAGCGTTGCGCAGCTCGATTGCTTCTTGGGTGAGCGCCACACACAGTCCGCTCGCCCCGGCGGAAAGTGCGGCGCGCGCGCACGGTACGGCACCGTGCCCATACGCATTGGCCTTTACCACCGCCCAGAGCTGGCTCGCACCTGCATGCCTGGCCAACACACGCACGTTGTTGCGGAGTGCGCCAAGATCAATCTCGGCGCGAGTTGCCCGCACTGTGTTGTTGTCGCTCATGATGTGCGCGCCCCTACTCGGCGGCAACGACTGCTACGGCAAGGTCATCCGTGTGCGAGATCGACACATGCCATGACGACACGCCCTGCTGCCGTGCCAACTCTGCGGCACGACCCTGCACCAAGAGCGATGGTCGACCACTGCTCTCACTCACCACCGACACATCATGGAAGTCGAATGCACCCAGACCAACGCCGAGAGCCTTCATCGCAGCCTCGCGAACGGCGAAACGAGCCGCCAACACTGCCGGTGCGTCTGCGCGACGAGCTGCGAGTTCTCGCTCACCATCCGTGAAGATTCGTTCTGCCATGCGTGGCGAACGGGACAACGTTCGCGAAAAACGAGTGATATCGACGGCGTCGATCCCCATGCCGATCATGCGCAACACCCACGAGGCCCGCGCATGCGAAATGCCCTACTCACCCGCACGCCACATGTCCGCAGTGGAAGTAATCGGGAGAATCAATGCATCCGCCACCGACACTTCGGCCAGGCGATCCTCGCGGAAGGAGGACTCGGTTTCGGTTACGGCATCCACCAGACGCTCGTAGCGATTGTCGTAACCCTGCAATACCTGCTTCATCACGCCGGCCGGCAGGCGATCGTGGAAGAGCACGTGCAACAGGGTGATGCCCGTGGTTTCGCTGCCCTTGGTTTCGGGAATCAAGATCACGGTTCGGCTGTCGCGACGTCCGCGTGCCACCAGCACTTCTTGCGACATCGCCACGCGACGCTTGGTGCCGCGCAATGCATTGCTGGTGTCCACGCGCGACTGCAAGTCGCGGGCAATGCCACCACGATCCACGATCATCACCGTCGACTCCGGCGAAGCGGGGTCGCCTTCGATTCGATAGCGGGTGAATCCCACCACCGAAGCAATCGCCGGGTCGATGTCCGCCAGCACCTTCAATACGCCGTACGGCAAGCGCTCACGTGCTGCACCGGCGTTCAACACTGCCTTCACCAACGAGCGGTCGAGCAGACCTTCCTCGCTACGCGAGATTCCCACGGTGATGGTCTTGGCCTGGTGCTTGATTGCGTCGATCGGACGAGTGAGCTCGTCGATTGCGCGCGTGAGGGCAGCCGTGATGTCGTCGAGGAGCGCCTCGGGAGTGGCTATCTTTCCAAAGTCGCGTTGATAGGTCTGCAATGGGTTCGGCGACATTGCAGTTCGCAGCATGCCCACCACGCGAACCGCGGTAGACGCCTCGAGATTGCCGTCGTACGTTCCCGTTGCCAACGCGTCGAAGAACCGGTTCGCCGCAATGCCGATCTCGGCGTGCACTTTGTCCATCAGTGCAGCGCCTTGGCCGCCACGCTCCACCGCATGCTCCACCACTTCGCGGGTTTGTCGCAACGGGCGAGCGAGTGCATCGATGGCGAGTGCAGCCTCGTAGCCGAACAGATGCCCGACCATCACCGACAAGACGAATGCCACTCGCGAGTCGACGACCGGCACTTCGATTACCGCTGCGGCAGCGCTGAAGCGCTCCTCGCCGGTAGTTGCAACCACGATCGGCAGGGCCTTGTGCGCGCGATAGATCTCGATTTCCTTGGCAACGTCGGTTGCGTTCCCGCCGCTCAATCCCGCCGCACACACGAAGATGAGCGGCTCACACGACAGGTCGATGTGCTTCTTGTCCTCGGTGATGTCGCAGGCGATGGACTTGTAACAGAGCTCGCTCAGCTTGATGCGAACCTCCTCGGCGGCAACGGCATTGGAGCCATTGCCCACCACGGTCCAGTACCGACGCGATGTTGCGAAGTTTCGTGCAGCATCGGCCACCTTCGTTCGCGACTGCAGAACCTGTACCAACGCCTCGGGCAACGAGCGCAGTGCAGTCAGCAATTGATGACGATCCTCGGCGGAACCAGCGCCGATGGTTTGTGCAATCGCACACGACACGAGCGCTCCAGCAGCCACTTGGGCGTAGAACGCCTTCGTGCTTGCCACGCTCATCTCGACATCACGGCCGTCGGACGTGTAGATGACTCCGTCTGCTTTTGCCGTCAACTCACTGCCACGTCGATTGACGATTGCCAACACTCGCGCGCCGCGCGAACGAGCCAAGTCCACGGTGCGGTTGGTGTCGGTGGTGGTGCCACTCTGACTGATGGCGATGATCAGCGTGTCGCTCATGTCGAGCGCCAAACCGAATCCGGACAGCTCGGTGGCCGGTAATGCATCGATTCGTAGGTGATCGTTGGTGAGCTGCTTCAGCAGATTGGCGAGTGATCGACCGGCGATTGCTGCCGTGCCTTGTCCGATAACGCGCACTCGACACAACGTGCCGGCGGCAAGTTCATCGACGATCCGCTTCGGCAACTGCGACTCATCGAGCGACACCAGCAGTTGCGAGTTGCGTTCGACGATTCGACCACGCAACGTCTTGGCAAAGCTGCGCGGAGCCTCGTTGATCTCCTTGGCGAGAAAGTGGTGATGGTCTCCACGATCGATGTCGCGCGTCGTCACCTCGGCCGTCAGCGTGTTGCCTTCTCCAACGTTCAACGCGGTGCCGTCATAGGCCAGCAAGGTGATGCCCTCCGACGAACCGGCGCGCGCACCGTCAAGCACCGCCACTTGTCCACGACTGGAGGGGCGGTCGGGGTGTGCCAACGACTCCCCGTCCATACGTACGTACCGTTGCGTTTCTTCCACCAAGCCGTACGGCTCGCTCGCCACCACGTAGCGGTTCTCCGCCAATCCGACGCACAATCCTTGACCACTCCCCTTCAACGCGAGCAGCAAGGTGTCGGGCTCATCGGCCGATGCGGCGGCGATTGCCACCGACCCATCGAACGTCGAAACCGTTTCGCGGAATGCGTCGCTCAATGTTGCGCCCTTTGCGAGCAGTCGAGACACCAACGCTGGAATCACCTTTGCATCGGTGGTGATGGGCTGCGCCATACGCAACTCGTGTCGAGCACGCAAGTCGGCATGATTGTCGACGTCGCCATTGAGCGCGGCAACGAGATACGCGGTGTCACCCGACGACTCCAGCTCTTCACTGTTCACCGGATGGGCATTGGGCTCGGAGATGATGCCGACGCTCGCCCATCGCGTGTGGCCGAGTACGGCAACGCGGGCGTCGGGCTGGCTCACCAGCAGTCGCAGGAGATCGTCGTTCACCACGGCGTTGCGCATCACCCGGGTGTTGTCGCCCAACTCGCCAATTTCGGCGGCCGCCTTGTACACGAACGACCACGCGTTACGCGTGACTCGAACCGCGCCCGAGGTGAACAGGCTGTCGTCGTGACGGTTGCCCAACAGCGTTGCCACACGAACGTCGTCACTGCGCAAACCGTGGTTCCACACCATGACATGAACTCCGGCCGAGTCACGGCCACGAACCTCGAGTCGGTCGATCGCCGACAACGCCTGCTGAATGGAGAGGTACGCAGCCAAGGCCGAGCGACTCGCGCTCGCCCCGGCCATTGCATCAACCGCCAATGCAGTACGAATGCGATCCTTGCGTAGCGCCCACGCCGCATCACGCAACGCAGTGAGCAGGTTTGCGGTTCGCTCGAGTGCGGCAGCCCCCACCGATGCGTCAGCACGCTCGAGCTGGCGATCCGCCTCGACAACGCGCGAATCCAACTGGTCGAGACGGCTGGTGAGCCCGGCGATGAACTCGCGATTGCCCGCCATCAGCCACATTCCGGCGTCACCGCGCAATGCCGTGTCGACGCTGGCGGCTGTCTCCGCCATCCGTTTCAGATCGGCATCAGCCGGAAGTGCCTGACCCGAAGCAACCCAGGTGCTCAAGACGGAGTCGAGACGCTCCAACAGGGTGGCACCGACGGGAACCTCGCGGGTTTCGGGTCGCGACAACACCGCGATGATGCCGCACATACGAACAATTCTACCTATGTACGCGCGATGACGGCCTGCTCCAGGCGTGCAGCCACGCCATCGGCAAGTGCCTGTGACTCCGCTTCCACCATGATGCGCACCAATGGCTCGGTGCCCGACGCGCGCACCACGATGCGACCATCGTCGCCGAGCAGTGCAAGTTCCCGTGCAAGATCATCGGCGATGAGCGATGCAATGTCACCGGGTTTGTTCGTCACTCGAACGTTGCGGAGTACTTGCGGCAATCTGGTCATCACTGCAGCGGAGAGTTGCGACAGCGTGCCCCCACTGCGACGAACGAGATCGAGCAGCAACATCGCCGACAACACACCGTCGCCCGTCGTTGCGTGACGCGCATGGACGATGTGCCCGCTCTGCTCGCCACCCAACACGAAGCCACCCTCCTCCATCGCGGCGAGCACGGCACGGTCTCCAACATCGGTGATGACAGTCGCGATGTGTTGTGCGCGCATTGCACGATGAAATCCAAGATTGGTCATGCTGGTAACCACCACCGTGTCGTGTGCCAACGTTCCACGGCGGTGCATGTCGATGGCCGCAAGGGCAATGAGTCGATCTCCATCCACCACATTGCCGAGTTCGTCCACTGCAATGAGGCGATCACCATCACCATCGAACGCAACGCCCATCACTCCGCTTTGGGCACACGCCGAAGCCAGGGCATCGGGATGTGTGGCACCACAACCATCGTTGATGTTGCGACCGTTTGGCGCGTCGTTTCGTACGTCGGCGTTCAAGCCGAGTGCTTCGGTAATCCGCTTCACCACCGAACTGGTGGCGCCGTTTGCACAATCCACCACTACGTTCGCACCGTTGAACGGTGCAATGTCGAGCGTCGTAGTCAACGCCGCGATGTAGTCGTCAGCGATCTCGTTGCTCACGCTTGGAACGCTTGGAGCGTTTGCCGCGACCGCGGTAACCGCAGAAGTTGCACTGGATGCGGCCTCCGACCGCTCGCCCGCGTGCCACAACGCTTCGATGCGTTGCTGCGTTTCGTCGGTCAGTTTGCTGCCACCCGGTGCAAACACCTTCACTCCGTTGTCGTGCCACGGATTGTGTGACGCCGTGATTGCCACCGCTACGCACGCATGGGCCTTTGCTGCGTGCGCCAATGCCGGTGTGGGCACCAGACCCGCATTCG
>JBBANV010000004.1:34695-36786 GCA_040401775.1 Ilumatobacteraceae bacterium | reverse complement strand
GCATGGGCCTTTGCTGCGTGCGCCAATGCCGGTGTGGGCACCAGACCCGCATTCGTCACCACATTGCCCTGCGATTGTGCACCACGGGCAAACGCGGCCAGTAGTGCAGGACCACTCTCACGACCATCGTGACCCACCACGATGCGAAGACCGGGCCACTGACGTGCCACGGCAACTCCGAGTTGCTCGACGTCTCCCTCGTGGAGATCGACACCCACCCGACCACGCACACCATCGGTGCCGAAACGCAAACGATCAGCCACCACGGCACACCCGATGCATGTTCACGACATCCATCCTGCCCAGTACCACTGGGCAGCAACCAAGCGGTTTAACGCTTGGTGTACTGCGGCGCCTTGCGCGCCTTCTTGAGACCGTACTTCTTGCTTTCCTTCTTGCGCGCGTCGCGGGCGAGAAGTCCGGCGCGCTTCAACGCTGGACGGTGTGTTGGATCGAGCTCCACCAACGAACGAGCCACGGCGAGGCGCATTGCACCCGACTGACCTGCACTGCCACCACCAACGATGTCGACGTCGAGGTCGTAGGTCTGCAGTGTGCTGGTGATTCGCAACGCCTCGGTGGCGTTGTTGCGGTGAATTGCGGTTGGGAAGTACTCGTTGAATGCGCGACCATTGACCGTGACGTTGCCCGAACCGGGACGCAGGCGAACTCGCGACACCGCACTCTTGCGGCGGCCGGTGGTTTGGGTGAGTGGCTTCGTTGCCATGGTGATCAGTGTTCCTCTCGTATCGATCGTGAAATTGGTTAGCGAGCCTTGGCGTCGCTCATGTCAACGGGTTGTGGCTGCTGAGCAAGGTGAGGGTGCTCGGCACCCGGGTACACCTGCAACTTCTTGATCATCGCGCGACCAAGACGGCCCTTTGGCAACATGCCGTGCACCGTGCGACGAATCGCCGCTTCGGGCTTGCGATCCAAGAACTGCGCGTACTTCTCGACTCGGATTCCACCAGGGAAACCGCTGTGGCGGGCGACGATCTTGTCGTCGGCCTTGCCGCTCGTAAGCACCACCTTGGACGCGTTGATGATGATGACATGATCGCCGGTGTCCATGCTTGGCGTGAACATCGGCTTGTGCTTGCCGCGCAACAAGGTAGCGACGGTGGTGCACATGCGACCCAAGACGAGACCCTCTGCATCAATCACGTGCCACGCGCGCTGCACGTCGCCTGGCTTTGCCGTATAGGTCCGCATGTCGTTTACCTTTCGATCTGACGGGTGCGCCGTGATGGCGGCGCACAACCGACTCATGAAGGATACGGCGGTTTTTGGCCGGTCACACTGCCCCGAAGGCCGGCCGCGCTCCACGTCTCATGTACCTGCCAGCGAGCCCAACCACGCAGCAACTCGCCCCGCAAAAGCCTGTTCGGAGTACTGCTCCAGCACCAGTGCCCGACACTCTTCACGACGAATCGACCCGATTCGGCCGAGTGCGGCCACCACGGCATGGACATCGTCGGGGGGCACCACGAACCCGGTGATGCCGTCACGCACGATTTCGGCCGGTCCGCCACGGTCGTAGGTGATCACCGGCACGCCACAGGCCATGGCTTCGATGGCCACGTTGCCGAATGCCTCCACCCACTGATGCACCATGATCAGGGCCGCACACCCGCCAAGTTCGCGTTGCAGTTCATCGGTTGGCAAGAAGCCTTCGTAGTGCACTCGAGCCTCGGGAAACTTCTCGGTTGCAGCGTCCCACACCGCGCGATCTTCCATCACCCCGAAGGCACGAACCCGTCGGCCACTCAACGCCGACACGGCGAACACATCGTCGATTCCCTTCTCGCGGGAGATTCGCCCGACGAATGCGACGTCATCGGTGAACGTCGGCGAAAAGTCGTACGCATCAACGGCGACACCACTTCCTACTATGACGGCTCGCTGCGCCATCTCGTTGCCGAACGTTCGTGCCTGCGCGCGACTATGCATGGCGATGCTGCCCGGCAAGTTCACCAGAGCAGCGCCAACCGCGGAATCCATCGCGTCACTGAGCGACCCCATACTCACCAGGTGCGCGACGGGAATCGCACACTCCGAGGCGCTCACAAATGGCAGTGCGTCGTAGGCGAA
>JBBANV010000004.1:18942-34595 GCA_040401775.1 Ilumatobacteraceae bacterium | reverse complement strand
GAGCCTCTAGGTGCAAGCACCGTCACCGAGTGCCCCGCTCGCGCAAGTCCGTTGGCCAAGGTTCGCAATGTGAGTTCTACCCCACCACCGATTCCTGATCCGAGTGGACCAACCGACGTCGACAGGAAGATGATCCGCATGGACGTGAATCAAACGACTATTCGATTGCCGACGGGTAGCCGACTTCCCACAAACACAAACCATGTGGAGGAGCCAGTGGCGAAGCATCCTGACGACGACCCGAGCGAATGAGCGACATCATGTCGCTTGGCGGTCGCTTCCCCAGACCGATGTCCACGAAGGTGCCGACGAGGGAGCGCACCATTTGATGGCAGAACGCATTGGCGCGAATCTCGAACGTCACCACATCACCATCGCGGCGCCACGAGGACTGCATGACGAAACGCTTCATCGAAACGGGCTTCTCCGAAGTTTCACCCTCCGGCTTGCGACAAAACGCCGAGAAATCACGCGAACCCATCACGGCATCGCTTGCCAGCTGCATCGGGCGCACGTCCAGTGGGGTGCGCACGTGCCATGCCGTTGCCGCCATGAACGGGTCCGGCGTCGGCGAATTCAAGATGGTGTATCGGTAGTGACGCCAGATGGCGGTGTATCGGGCGTGGAACGAGGCATCCACCCACTGCGCATCCCGCACCGCGATGTGCGGACCACACAAGGAGTTCAACTTCTTTGGCAGCGAGTCCAACTTCACGCGACTGGGCAGTTGCACGCTCACTACCTGGCCTCGTGCGTGCACGCCTGCATCGGTTCGTCCGGCGGCCACCAGCTCAACCTCGGATTGGGTGATCTTCTCCAACGCCTCGGTCAGTGCACCTGCAACCGTGGGCACATCCGGGTTCGGCGCAAAGCCGTGAAAGATGCTGCCGTCGTAGGCAACCGTCAAGCGCGCGGTACGAAGCCGCGCGGAACTCACTGCCGAAGCGAACTAGACGAGTTCGATGCGCGCCATTGGTGCGCGGTCGCCGTTGCGCTCACCCAACTTGAGGATGCGAACGTATCCACCATTGCGCTCCATGTAGCGAGGTGCCACGTTCTTCACGAGCTTGTTGGTCATTTCCTTGTCGTTGAGATACGCCTGGATTTGGCGAATCTTGTGCAGGCTCGCAGCGTCGTTGTTCTGCGCCTTCTTGGCCTTGGAAATGAGTCGCTCGGCGATCGGACGCAATGCCTTTGCCTTTGCCTCGGTGGTTTCGATTCCCTCGGCGGCAAACAGTGATGCAGCCAAGTTGGCGAGCATCAAACGCTGGTGTCCGGCAGAGCCGCCAAATTTCTTGCTACGGCGTGGTTCTGGCATGAGTGATCGTCTCCTTGATGTTGGCTACGCGTCAGACGCGCAGTGCGAGCCCGCGCTCGTCGAGTTTGCCCCGGACTTCTGCGATGCTTTGCGCACCGAAGTTCGGGAGGCCTACGAGTTCTTCTTCGGTGCGAGCCACGAGGTCGCCGATGGTGTCGATCTTCGCACGCTTCAAGCAGTTGTACGGACGCTGCGAGAGCATGAGGTCTTCGATCGGCATGTCGAGTTCCGGCGAGCCGGAGCCGCTCAAGGTGGACTCGCCCAGTTCGATTGCGACTGGCTCGTCGCTCAACGAGGCAACCAGATCCAGCAGGTTGCGCAGGGTCGCACCGGCAGAAGCAAGTGCCTCGGCTGGCGTGATCGAACCATCGGTCTCGATGTCGAGGATGAGGTTGTCGTAGTTGGTGGATTGTGCAACGCGAGTTGGCTCCACTTCGAAGGTCACGCGACGTACCGGCGAGAACAACGCATCGACGGGAATCACACCGATGGTGCGACGACCCGCATCGCGGTCGCTACCCGTGTAGCCCTTGCCGCGCTCGATGGTGATCTCCATCGACAAGCTGCCCTTGGCGGAGAGCGTTGCGATGTGCTGCTTGTTGTTCACGAACTCCACGCCAGCCGGAAGGCTGATGTCGCCCGCCGTCAGTTCCTTTGGTCCGGTGGCATCGATGCGCACCGACACCACGTCGTCGACTTCGCTCTTCACCACGATGTCCTTCAAATTGAGGATGATTTCGGTGACGTCTTCGGTGACACCTTCGATGGTGGTGAACTCATGCAGGGCCTTGTCGAACTTCACCGACGTGACGGCGGCACCTGGAATGGTGGACAGCAACATGCGACGCAACGAGTTGCCGATCGTGTGGCCGAGTCCTGGCTCGAGTGGTGATACCGAGAACTTCTGACGATTGTTGACGGACTCGCCAACTGCTGAAACGGTTGGGCGCTGAATAACGAGCATGGTGGTATCTCCTGGCTGTTGGTGGGGTTTACTTCGAGTAGAGCTCAACGATGAGTTGTTCCTTGACAGGAACGTCGATCTGTTCGCGTGTCGGCACGTCGCGCACGGCAACGGCCTTGCCGCCATCTTGCGCATCGAGCCACGCTGAAGGCGCGCGGCCGAGCGTGTCGATGTTGTGCTGGATGACGATCATGTTGCGGGCCTTCTCCGACAAGCTGACGACCTGTCCCTTGTCCAAGGTGTACGAAGGAATGTTCACGCGCTTGCCGTCGACCTTGATCAAACCGTGGCTCACGAACTGACGGGCCTGCGGACGCGATGCTGCCCAACCTGCGCGGTACACCACGTTGTCGAGACGCAGCTCGAGCAAGCGAAGGATGTTCTCGCCCGTTGGACCGGATCGGCGCACGGCTTCGTCGTAAATCTTGCGGAATTGACGCTCAAGAACGCCGTAGATGTACTTGGCCTTCTGCTTTTCCTGCAACTGGTTGAGGTATTCGCCATCGCTCGAACGGCGACGGGTGCGACCATGCGCACCTGGCGGGAATGGGCGGCGCTCCAGCGCCTTGGTTCCCTTGGCGTTTTCGAACACGTTGATGCCGAGACGGCGCGAGATACGAACCTTTGGACCTGTGTAACGAGCCATGATTACGGACGCTTCCTCTTTGGTTGACGGCAGCCGTTGTGTGGCACCGGGCTGACATCTTTCACGCTGGTGACCTCGATGCCGAGGTTCTGAATGGAGCGCAACGCGGTGTCGCGACCGGAACCTGGGCCCTTCACCAACACTTCGGCGCGACGAAGCCCCATTTCCATCGCAGCACGACCGGCCTTCTCGGCGGCCATCTGCGCGGCAAACGGGGTGCTCTTGCGCGATCCGGAGAAACCAACGCCACCAGACGAAGCCCAGGCGATGACGTTGCCCGAAGCGTCGGTGATGGACACGATGGTGTTGTTGAAGGTGCTCTTGATGTGCACCACGCCGGTGTTGACGTTCTTGCGCTCGCGCTTGCGCGACTTGCGCGGTGCTGCTGGGGTTGCTGCTGCGTCCGACATTTACTTCCTCACGGCGACTTTCTTGTTGGCGACGGTCTTCTTCGGTCCCTTACGGGTGCGAGCGTTGGTGTGGGTGCGCTGACCACGTACCGGCAGACCCTTGCGGTGTCGGGTGCCTTGGTAGGAGCCGGTTTCGATCTTGCGCTTGATGTCCTGCTGCACGTCGCGACGACGATCGCCTTCCACCTTCAAGTTGTTCTCGATGTAGACACGAATCTTGTTCACGTCGGAGTCGGAGAGATCGCGCACTCGCGCGCTGGGGTTGATACCCAAGTCCTGGCACATCTTGGCCGACGATGGTCGACCAATGCCGTGAATGTAGGTGAGCGCAATTTCCACTCGCTTTTCGCGTGGGATGTCGACTCCGGAGATACGTGCCATGTGATGAGACCTCTTAACCCTGACGCTGCTTGTGTCGTGGGTTCTCGCAAATCACCATGATGCGACCATGGCGACGAATGACTTTGCACTTTTCGCACATCTTCTTCACGCTTGGTCGGACCTTCACGGTGATCTCTTTCTTATTTGAATCTGAATGTGATACGGCCTCGGGTGAGGTCGTACGGTGATAACTCGACTTGTACTCGATCTCCTGGATTGATTCGGATGTAGTTCACCCGCATCTTTCCCGAGATGTGCGCCAAGACGGAACGCCCGTTGGAAAGTTCCACTCGAAACATTGCGTTGGGCAACGATTCGGTGATCGTGCCTTCCAGCACGATGGCATCTTCCTTATTTTTTGCCAGAACTGACTCCTTCGGGCCCCGCAGGGCGACTCAGAACGCTATCGGGATGACCGTCCGTCGCCACCCGGGGCGGTAATCCCCGTGGCGTTCACGATGGCCGAGACCATGCGGGCATATACGTCATCGGGCGACCCCACCCCATCCACCACGGCCAGCACTCCCTTTTTTCGGTAGTGGGCAATGAGTGGCGCGGTTTGCTCCTCATAGAGGGCCAGGCGTCGTTCGACGGCCTCGGGTGAATCGTCGGCTCGCTGCTCGGCGGCGCGACGGGCGTTCAGTCGCTCCATCACCAGTTCGCGGGGAACTTCGAGGTCCACCACAATGTTGATCGGCCGGGCCCGGGCGATGTCGTCGAGGGCCAATGCTTGTGGCAACGTGCGCGGGAATCCATCGAGCAAATAGCCGTGGGTGCGGGCATCCGGTTCACCCAAGCGACCCTGTACGAGGCTGCCCATCAACTCGTCGTTGACCAATCCCCCGTTGTCGATGATTTCCTTCACCGCTTTGCCGACCGGCGTGGCGTTCTTGATGGCGTTGCGCAACATCTCACCGGTGGAAATGTGTGCGATGCCGTAGTGCACTGCAAGACGGGCGCCCTGCGTTCCCTTACCCGAACCTTGCCGGCCGAGTAGGACCAGCCGAATCGTCACTTCAGGAAGCCCTGATAGTCGCGTTGCATCAGTTGGCTGTCAATCTGACGCATGAGTTCGAGCGCCACACCTACTGCAATCAGCACCGTGGTGCCGGCAAAGGGGAAGCTCTGCACATCGCCCACCCACAAGATGATGTACGGCAGGATGGCGATGAACGCGACGAAGAGTGCGCCGGGCAACGTGATTCGATTGACCGCCTTACCGAGATACGACTCGGTCTGCGGACCCGGACGGATACCCGGAATGAATCCGCCTTGCTTGCGCAACTGGTCGGCCTGACGAATCGGATCGAACGCAATGGAGTTGTAGAAGTATGCGAAGGCGATGATCATCACGAAGAAGATGGTGATGTACAGCAGGTTCTGGCTGTTGATCAGATAGCGGTCGACGAATCGAGCAATGGATCCGCGCCAACCTTCGGCGCTGCCCAACATGTTCGACAGCAACACCGGCAACAACAGCACCGACGATGCAAAGATGATTGGAATCACACCCGATTGGTTGACCTTCAACGGAATGTACGTGCTCTGGCCGCCGAACTGACGGCGACCCACCACGCGCTTGGCAAACTGCACTGGGATTCGGCGTTGACCGAGCTCCACTCTCACCACCGCGGCAAGGATCAGCAACGTGACACCCACCAACACGATGAAGACCACCGTCTTCCTGCTCTGCAACAGCGAGTAGTAGCTGTACGGCAGGTCGCTCACGATTGACACGAAGATCATCATCGACATGCCGTTACCGATACCGCGCTGGCTGATCAACTCGCCCATCCACATGAGCATGGTCGTGCCGGCCACGAGGGTCGGAATCACGATCAGTGCGCGCGGCATGAACGGATCCAACAACACCACGTCGGGCACCGTGGCCGCAGCACCGAAGAATGCCGAGCCATTGCCCTGACCGAAGATGAACGTGAGACCTGCTGCTTGCAGCGTTGCGATGGCAACGGCAACGTAACGAGTCCACTGTGTGATCTTGCGCTGACCGGTGGCTCCCTCTTGCTGCCACTGTTCGAGCTTGGGAATCACCACGGTGAGCACCTGCATGATGATGCTTGCGGTGATGTACGGCATGATGCCGAGCGCGAAAATGGAGAAACTGCCGAACGCTCCACCCGAGAACAGGTTCAAGAATCCGAGCGCACCCTGTGACTGCGACGCTTCACGCAACTGACTGACCGCTTGGGCATCCACACCAGGAGCGCGCAACGACACGCCAACGCGATAGATGGCAAAGATGAACAGCGTGAACAACACCTTGTTGCGCAAATCCGCAACCGTGAACAGGCTCTTGATCCGTGCGAACATGGTCGTTGCTGGTTCCTTGTGAGCGAAAACTAGCGGTTGGTGTACTGGCTGCCGCTAGCCGGCGGACGCACGCCACGGAACGGCTTGGGCAGAATCGTGATAGTGCCACCAGCGGCAGTAATCGCCTCTTGTGCAGTTGTGGACACTGCGTGTACCGACAACTTCAGCGCCTTGCCGACCTTGCCACGACCGAGCACCTTCACCATGTTGCCCTTACGGATGAGACCCTTCTCGATGAGCAGCGCAGCCGTGATTTCGGTGACGCCGAGCGCATCCAACGTGTCGAGGTTGATCGCCTGGTACTCCACGCGGAACGGGTTGTTGAAACCCTTCAACTTCGGAACGCGCTGCTTGAGGGGCATCTGACCACCTTCGAAGCCGCGTGCAACGGTGTTGCGGGCGTACTGACCCTTCGTACCGCGACCAGCGGTCTTACCGCCCTTACCACCGATACCACGACCAACGCGCTTGGGCGCCTTGCGTGCTCCGTGCTTTGGTCCGACCTGATCTACGCGCATGGTCAGCTGCCTTTCTTGTCGCTAATGACGATGTCGATGAGGTGTGGAACGCGAGCGATCATGCCGCGAATCTCCGGGCGATCAGGCAGCACGTTGGTGTCACCGATCTTGCGCAAGCCCAACGCGCGCATGGTGGCGCGGGTCTTTGGCATGCTGCCGATTTGTGAACGCTTCTGACGAACGGTGATGGTTTTTTCTGCCATGGTTTCCTCTATCGAGCCTGTGCTCGGGACTTCTTGGTGTCGTTGTAAGCACGCAGCAAACCGCGAGGAACGAAATCGTCCTCGGCGAGACCGCGACGCTTGGCCACGTCGTCGGGACGCAGCAGCGATCGAAGTCCGTTGATGGTGGCGCGTGCAACGTTGATGGCGTTCGACGAACCCATCGACTTGGCGAGCACGTCCTTGATGCCGGCTTCTTCCAGGATGATGCGGGCTGCACCACCGGCGATAACTCCGGTACCGGGAGCAGCAGGCTTCAACATCACGCGGGCTGCACCATTCACACCTTCGATTGCGTGGGTGATGGTGGGACCTGCCAGCGCCACGTGAAACACGTTGCGCTTTGCATCTTCGGTGCCCTTTTGGATTGCCAACGGAACTTCACGTGCCTTGCCGTAACCCAAACCGACTCGGCCGGCCTTGTCACCGATGACCACGATGGCGGCGAACTGGAATCGACGACCACCCTTCACCACTTTGGCGACACGGTTGACGTGCACCACGCGCGACTCACCGAACTCGCCTGGCTTTGCCTCTGGACGTGGTTCACGGCGCTCACGCGGACGGCGCTCGCGACGGTTACGACCTTCTGCTGCCTCTGGTTGCTGTACGTCAGTCATTAGAACTCCAATCCTGCGGCACGAGCCGCTTCGGCGATGGCCGCGACGCGGCCGTGATAGAGAAAGCCACCGCGGTCGAACACCACCGAAGTGATTCCGGCCTGCTTGGCGCGCTCACCAACAAGGGTGCCGACGGCAGTTGCTGCGGCAACGTTGCTCCCCGACTGCTTCTTGCGGAAATCTGCTTCAAGCGACGAGGCCGAAACGATGGTGCGACCACTGTCGTCGTCGATCACTTGGGCGCTGAGGTGCTTGTTGCTGCGGTAGATCGCAAGGCGTGGGCGTGCGGCGGTGCCGTGCACCTTCTTGCGCACGCGACGGTGACGTCGAACGCGAAGTTCTTGGCGTTTCTTGGCGATAGCGGTCATCGTTGCTCCTACTTCTTGCCCGTCTTGCCGGCTTTGCGCAATACGCGCTCGTTCACGTAGCGAACACCCTTGCCCTTGTACGGCTCCGGCGAACGGAACGAACGAATTTCTGCAGCCACCTGGCCAACGAGTTCCTTGTCGACACCCTTCACGATGATTCGTGTCGGTGCCGGCACCTCGAACGTGACACCCTTGGGCGCCGCGTACGGCACGGGGTGCGAGAAGCCGAGCGCGAGCTCCAACTTGTCCTGACCCTTGGCGACGGCGCGATAACCCACGCCGATGATTTCGAGTTCCTTCACGTACCCCTCGGTGACACCGTTCACCATGTTGTTCACCATGGCGCGGATCATTCCGTGGCTGGCGCGAACGTCGCGGGTTTCACTCGCGCGCTCGACCACCACGGTGGATTCCACCTTCTTCACCGAGATACCGGCAGGCAGCTGTCGCGAGAGGGAACCCTTGCTCCCCTTCACGGTGATGCTGGCGCCAGCAATGGTGACTTCCACTCCCTGCGGAATGGTGACTGCTGCTTTACCTACGCGTGACATGTGTGCTCCTCACTTACCAGACGTAACACATGACTTCGCCGCCCACGTTGCGCTTGCGCGCTTCGCGATCGGTCATGAGCCCGTGGCTTGTGGATAGAACGGCTACGCCGAGACCGCCAAGTACGCGAGGCACTTCGGTGGCGCGACGATAGATGCGCAGGCCCGGAGTGGACACGCGCTTGATGCCAAGGATCGTGCGACGACGATCATCGGAATACTTCATCTGAATCTTCAGCACCTTGTGTGCAGGGGTTTCGCCTTCCACCACCGAAAAATCGGCGATGTAGCCCTCTTTCTTCAGGATCTCGGCAAGTGCCAGCTTCTGCTTGGACGACGGCATGAGAACGTCGTCTCGCATCGCCACATTCGCATTGCGAATGCGGGTGAGCATGTCGGAGATTGGATCAGTAATCATGTTGCCTACCAGCTCGACTTTCGCAGTCCGGGAATCTCACCGGCGTGCGCGAGTTCGCGCAAGCAAATGCGGCAGAGACCGAACTTGCGGTACACCGCACGGGCACGACCACAGCGCTGACAGCGCGTGTAGCCGCGAACCTTGAACTTGGGTGTCGCCGCTGCTTTGTTACGGAGTGACTTCTTGGCCATTGGTGTTGAATCTTCCTTTTCCTACGAATTTCCCTGAACGACGGACTTCTTCTTGGTGTTCTTCTTCGAACGCTTGGTGGAGGCTGGCATCTCGCCCTTGCGGAACGGGAAGCCGAATGCATCGAGCAAGGCCTTGCCGGTCAAGTCGTCCTTGGCCGAGGTCACGATGGTGATGTCCATGCCGCGAGGAGCGTCCACGCGGTCGTAGTTGATTTCCATGAACACGAGCTGCTCGGTGAGACCGAAGGTGTAGTTGCCGTTGCCATCCCACGAACGGCCCGGCAAACCGCGGAAGTCACGGATACGAGGAATCGCCACCGACAACAGTCGGTCGAAGAATTCCCACATGCGATCGCCACGCAAGGTGACCTTGGCGCCGATTGCCTGGTTCTCGCGCAACTTGAACGATGCGATCGCGATGCGCGACTTGGTAACGATGGGCTTCTGGCCCGTGATCGCGGTGAGGTCGGCCACTGCCCCGTCGAGCAACGACGCCTGCTGGGTGGCCTTGCCAACGCCCATGTTGATGACGATCTTTTCCAAGACCGGCACCTGCATCGGGTTGGTGACGCCAAGTTGCGTCATGAGGTCGGCACGCACCACTTCGCGGTAGTGCTGCTTCAAACGAGGAATGTAGGTGGTGGTTGACATCAGATTTCGTCTCCTGTGCGACGCGCGATGCGCACCTTGTTGCCCTTGGCGTCGACCTTGAAGCCGACACGCGTGACCTTGCCCTTGTGCACCAACATCACGTTGGATGCAGCGATGGGCATTTCGATTTCCTTGATCTCGCTCTGCTGCTTTTCGTTGCGGCGAATGGTGTGGCGCTTGGCGATGTTGACGCCTTCCACCACCACCTTGTTGGCCGCAGGCAGCACCTGCTTGATCTGGCCTTCCTTGCCGGCGTTCTTGCCGTGAATCACTCGCACGGTGTCACCTTTGCGCAGTTTCATGGTTAGAGCACCTCCGGGGCCAGCGACACGATTCGCATGAACTTCTTGTCGCGCAACTCACGACCAACCGGTCCGAAGATACGGGTACCACGTGGTGTGAGATCTTCCTTGATGAGTACGGCGGCATTCTCGTCGAAACGGATGTAGCTGCCATCGGGACGACGCTTTTCCTTGGCCACGCGCACGACCACACAGCGAACCACTTCGCCCTGCTTCACGCCCGCGCCCGGGATGGCGTCCTTCACGGTGCCGATGAAGACGTCGCCGATCGAGGCGTAACGGCGACGCGTGCCACCGAGCACCTTGATGACGAGCACTTCGCGGGCGCCGCTGTTGTCTGCGACTTTGAGACGGCTTTCTTGCTGAATCACTTTGCACGCTCCAGAACTTCCACCACGCGCCAACGCTTGGTCTTGCTCAACGGACGGGTTTCCTCGACGCGCACCTTGTCGCCAGCCTTGGCATCGTTGGCCTCGTCGTGGGCGTAGAGCTTCTTGGTGCGAGTGATGAACTTGTCGTACTTGGGGTGACGAACGCGCTCGACGATCGCGATGACGACCGTCTTGTTCATCTTGTTGGACACCACGAGACCCTCACGGATCTTGCGATTGTTACGAACGGTGGTATCGGCCATTATCGGCTCGCTTTCGTGTTGCTGGCGGCTTCAGCGGCTTCGATCTCGCGACGTCGAATCACGAGATTGATGCGCGCAATTTGACGACGGATCTTGCCGATGCGAGCAGTGTCGGTGAGCTGGCCGGTGGCCAACTTGAATCGTGAGTCGAGCGCGTCTTGCTTGGCGTTCTCCAACTCCTCCACCAACGATGCGAGATCGAGCTCGTTGAGCTCCGACTGTGGCTTGCCGTACTTCTCTGCCATGACTAGATGCCCTCCTCGCGATGGATGATGCGGCACTTGATCGGCAGCTTCTGCACTGCACGGCTCAAGGCCTGGGTTGCAACATCCGATGTTGGGTACGACAACTCGAACAAGATGCGACCCGGCTTCACCACGGCCACCCACAACTCGGGGTTGCCTTTTCCGGATCCCATTCGGGTTTCAGCCGGCTTCTTGGTCACCGATTTGTCGGGGAACACGTTGATCCACACCTTGCCGCCGCGCTTGATGTGACGGGTCATGGCGATACGAGCAGCTTCGATCTGGCGGGAGGTGATCCAACCTGGCTCGAGTGCTTGGATGCCGTACTCACCGAAGGCGAGTTCACGGGCACCCTTGGAGTTGCCCTTCATGCGCCCGCGATGGTGCTTGCGGTGTTTGACTTTCTTCGGCTGCAACATGGTTAGTCCTTCTTGAAGTGCGGGGTCTCGGACGAATCATGGATACGACGCTCGATCTCTTCTTCCTCGGCGAGCAAACGCTCGAGCTCGGGATCGGCTTCCTTCACCAACGGGCTCACTTCGTCGTCCCCGACTCGTGGGCCAGCCGAGGTGATCACGCTGGCAACGCGTGGGGCTGCGGCAAGCGTGTCGCCAGCGGCCATCTGTGCTTCGCGCAACGCACGGTCGGCGTTGTCGGTGGAGTACGGGAGAATCTCGCCCTTGTACAACCACACCTTGATGCCGACACGACCGGCCGACGTGATTGCTTCACGGAAGCCGTAGTCGATGTTGGCGCGCAGCGTGTGCAATGGAACGCGACCTTCGCGGTACCACTCGCGGCGGGTCATTTCTGCACCACCGAGACGACCTGAGCACTGAATTCGAATTCCTTGAGCGCCAGCCTTCTGTGCGTTCTGTACCGCGCGCTTCATCGCACGGCGGAATGCCACGCGGTTGGCGAGCTGGTCGGCCACACCCTGGGCAACGAGCGCTGCGTCGAGTTCGGACTCCTTGATTTCGTTGATGTTCAACTGAATCTTGTTGTTGCCGGTGAGGCGCGACAAATGCTCACGCAACTCGTTGGCCTTGGCTCCGGCTTTGCCGATCACCACACCAGGACGAGCCGTGTGGATGTCGACGCGCAACTTGTCGAGCGTGCGCTCGATGTCGATACGGCTGACGGCAGCATCCGCCAGACGGTCCATGAGGTAGCCGCGAATCTTCCAGTCCTCGGTGAGGTACTGGCGATACTGCTTCTTGCCGGCGAACCACTTGCTCTTCCAGTCGGTGGTGATGCCGAGGCGGAAGCCGTACGGATTGATCTTCTGACCCATTACTTCGACTCCTCGGTGCTTGGCGTTTCGGCGCCGTCGTTGGTTGCTGCGCCTGCCGATTCGTCGGCCGATGCGTTCTTTGCGTCGCTCGCCTGTTCGGCGGCGGCACGAGCCTTGCTGGCGGCCACGCGCTGACGGCGCTGCGCCTTCTCGCTACGGCCACCCGACGCATCGCTGGCTTCGCGGATCTTCAGCTCTTCCGCCGAGAACGCGTCCACCACGATGGTGACGTGTGCGCCACGGCGCAGACGCGTGTTGGCGCGACCACGAGCACGGGGACGGAAACGCTTGATGGTTGGTGACTCGTCGGCAAAGCAGGCCTTCACGTAGAGGGTCTCTTCGTCGAGTGACAAATTGTTGGTGGCGTTGGCAACCGCCGACTTGAGCAGCTTCTGCACGATTCGCGCGGCTTCCACGCTGTGCAGGCTGAGTACTTCGCTGGCCGAGGTGACGTCCAGCCCACGAACTTGATTGAGAACGGGACGGAACTTGGATGCCGACATACGCACCCAACGCAGTTGTGCCTTGGCGCCGCTGCTCGAACCTGCGATGCGGTTTGCTTCGTTCAGCTTCGGACCGGTCACGACGAGGCTCCTGGCGACGGTGCTGCGGACGTTTCAGTTCCCGCCATCTTTTCCTGGCTGGCGTGCGACTTGAAGGTGCGGGTGTTGGCGAACTCACCCAACTTGTGTCCCACCATCGACTCGCTGATGTACACCGGCACGTGCTTGCGACCGTCGTGGACGGCAAAGGTGTGGCCGACCATGTCGGGAATGATGGTGCTGCGACGCGACCACGTCTTGATTGGCTTGCGATCGCCGCTCTCGTTCATTGCATCGAGCTTCTTCAAGAGATGCTCGTCAACGAAGGGTCCCTTTTTCAGACTGCGTGCCATGAATTAACTACGTGCCTTTCCTGAACGACGACGACGCACGATGAACTGCTGCGACGCCTTGGTCTTCTTGCGGGTACGACGCTCCGGCTTGCCCCATGGCGACACCGCTGGGCGGCCACCTGAGGTCTTGCCTTCTCCACCACCGAGTGGGTGATCGACCGGGTTCATTGCAACACCGCGTGACTGCGGGCGCACACCCTTCCAACGGTTACGACCGGCCTTACCGATCTTCACCAATTCGTGCTCGGCGTTGCCGACTTCGCCGATGGTGGCGCGACAGTCGATGGGCACTCGACGCATTTCCGTGCTGGGCATGCGCAACGTGGCGAAATCGCCTTCCTTGGCAACCAACTGCACCGACATGCCCGCTGAACGCGCGATGCGTCCGCCCTGACCTGGGCGCATTTCTACGTTGTGCACCACGGTGCCAACCGGAACGTAGCGAAGTGGCAGAGCGTTACCGGGCTTGATGTCGGCGCGCTGACCGCTCTCCAAATGCTGACCAACCTCCACGCCCTTTGGCGCCAAGATGTACGCCTTGGTTCCATCGAGGTAGTGCAGCAATGCAATGCGGCACGTGCGGTTGGGGTCGTACTCGATAGCTGCAACCTTGGCGCGCACTTCGTCCTTGCTGCGCTTCCAGTCGATGATGCGGTACTGCTGCTTGTGACCGCCACCCTTGTGACGCGAGGTGATGCGTCCACCAGCGTTGCGACCGCCGCGCTCTGGCTTGGAGGTGACGAGCGACTTCTCCGGGCGCGACTTGGTGATTTCCGAGAAGTCATGCGACGTCTGGAAGCGACGACCGCTGCTTGTGGGGCGACGTTTGCGAATGGCCATGGGTTACCTGATTAGTTCTCGAACAGCGGGATTTGTTGACCGGGAGCGAGGGTGACGATGGCCCGCTTGGCACCATCACGCACACCTACGCGATTCGTGCCACGCGTAATACGACGCTTGCCACGACGATTGAGAGTGTTCACCTTGACCACCTGCACATTGAAGATGCGCTGCACGGCGTCACGGATTTCCGGCTTGCTTGCCGACGGGTGCACCTCGAAGGTGTACACGCCGATGCTCGAGCCGGCATAGCTCTTCTCCGACACCACGGGGCGAAGGATCACGTCACGAGGGTCTTTCACTTTGCACCTCCATTGGCGACGGGAAGGCTGTCTTGCGAGAAGACCACCCAGTCACTGCACAACACGTCGTAGGCGTTCAACTCGCTGGTGAGCACCACGTGCACGTTGCCGAGGTTGCGCATGCTCTTTGCGGCATCGCTCGCGGCGGACTTCACTACAACGAGCACTTTGCCCGAAGTTCCGAGGGCTTCCAACGCTGCTGCGCCGGCTTTGGCGCTCGGCTTGTCGAACGACCACGCATCCACCACGACGACCTTGCCGTCCTTGGTGCGATCGGACAACGCCGAACGAAGCGCCAACTGCACCATTTTCTTTGGTGTGCGCTGGCCGTACTTGCGGGGAGTTGGGCCGAGGGTAACGGCGCCGCCCGAGAAGTGCGGTGCACGAATCGAACCTTGACGGGCATTACCCGTTCCCTTTTGGCTGAATGGCTTCTTACCACCACCACTCACTTCGGCGCGACCCTTGGTGCTCTGGGTTCCTGCACGGCGATGTGCCAACTGCGCGGTTACCACTTGGTGCATCACCGCGATGTTGGGAACGATACCGAAGAAGTCATCCGGCAGCTCAACGCTGGACGCGCTCTTGCCGCTGGCGTTCTTCATTGTGAGCTTGGCCATGATTACTTGCCACCCTTCACTGCGTCACGAACGATGACTACGCCACCGTTTGGTCCGGGTACGGCACCTTTCACGAGCAGCAAGTTGCGCTCGGAATCTGCCTGCACCACTTCGAGGTTGAGGATCGTCACTTGTTCGTGACCGAGGTGACCCGCCATGCGCATTCCGCGGAACACGCGACCCGGGAACGAACGCTGACCGATCGAACCAGGAGCGCGGTGGTGCTTGTGGTTACCGTGTGCAGCGCCTTGACCTTGGAAGTTGTGGCGCTTCATACCACCGGCGAAACCCTTACCGCGACTTACCGCGGTGACATCGACGATTTCGCCCGCGGCGAGCTTGTCGACGCCGATTTCCTGACCAACTTCAAAGCCGTCGACGGAGTCGAGGCGCAGTTCCACCAAACGGCGTCCTGGTGCCACGCCGTGTTTGGCGAAGTGGCCGGCTGCGGCCTTGTTGAGCTTCTTTTCGTCCTTCTGACCGTACGTCACTTGCAGTGCGTTGTAGCCGTCGGATTCCTTCGTCTTTACCTGCACAATGCGCAGTGGCTCCACGCGCAACACGGTGACGGGCACGACACGACGGTCTTCTGTCCAGACTTGCGTCATGCCGACCTTTTCGCCGACGATCGCTTTCTGTGCCATGGTGAACCTTTTCTGCTTCGTTTCTGATGTGGGTATTCGTTGGTACTTTGCATTCGTTTTCACGAAAAAGCCCCGCTCGGCAAAGCCGGCGGAGCCCGAGATCGTTTTCGCTGTGAGGTACCTGACGAGTCAGGCGCACACAGACATCACTTGAGGAGTGGGAAACCCCGCTCCAAACGCGAGGACTCACGCTATCGGGACTCCGTCGAGAACCACCCCGCGGGTTGAGGCTCTACCGTCGTCGAATAGCCGCCATTTGGCAACGGCCCGACGCTGCGCCGAGTGGCAACGG